>JAFTEJ010000006.1 GCA_017453725.1 Clostridia bacterium
CTTCTCCCAGACCGACTGGTGGAGCGTTGACGACAACGGCATAAAGCAGTACCAGCAGGGAAGAACCCCCGTTCCGGACAGCAAGCTTTCGCAGATAAACGCGTTTGAGATCCGCTTCAACAACGGCCTCCAGGAAGGCGACGTCATTTACGTCGGCGACTTCCGCGCGTTCCGCGACACCCGCGTTTACACTCAGGAGCTCGAAGAGCTCTGCGAAGTCTTCAACGCGCTGAGCCCCGAGGAGTACACCGAAGAGAGCTATTCCGACGCGCTTGAGGTCTATCTCGCGGCTTACGCGATGCTCCAGGACGCCTCCGCGTATTCCCAGAAGAAGATCAACGCGACGGCGATCGAACTGAGAGCGGCGATCCGCGACCTCAAGCCGATGTTTATGGCTGCCAAGAAGGACGTCATCCTCGCCGACTTCGAGGACTGGGACGACGACGACCTTGAAGAAATGAGCGGCGGCGGAATCTGCCTCGATACCGCTATGGTCGAGTATGATATTTACCCCAACACGAGAGAGCAGTCCGTTATGGTCTTCGCGCAGGCCGTCGACGGCCCTCCGACATACGGCTGGAGCCTCTTCACCAACGCGACCGAAGACGGCGCGATAGGCAACCCCTTCGCGATTAAAGAGGGTTCCGCGCCGCTGAGCGACGCGTCCGGAATCCGCTTCTGGATCAAGTGGGACGAGAGCATGACGGCGGCTCCGAGTGCCGCGCGTATCGGACTCGGCGTTTCCTCCGAGGAGCTCTACTTCGAGTGCGAGGACACCGCGGTAACGCTTCCGGAGAGCGAGGGCTATATCGGCGCTCCCTGGTCCGCGTTCTACGACGTCGACACCGACGAGGACATCTACGACTGGATCGACGAGATCGATACCATCTATATATACCTTGAAGGAGCCACCGGCATCTACTACATCGCAGACCTGACCGGCTTCGAGTGGAGCTTCGCGCCCGCGGACTTCACCGAGCTGATCGCCAGAATAAACGAAGCGAAGGAATATATGAAGACGCTGAACAAGTCCGATTACTACTTCGTTTCCTGGAACAACGTCGAGGATACCATCGCCTCCGCTGAGAATATGCTCGCTCAGTACGCCGTGACCGACGCCGACGTCGCCGCGATGATCGAGAGCATAAACAAGAGCATCAACTGGCTGACTCCGCTCGGCGACCTCGGCGACGAGCCGACCATGAACCTGCTGAAGGGACTTTGCCAGAACGCCAAGACCTACTGGCGCGGCAACGTCACCGCCCGCTCCTACGTCGAGCTGCAGCAGCAGATCGAGAACGCCGAGACACTGCTCTGGAAGGGTCCGAAGCAGGCCGAGGCAGAAGAAGCCATCGCCGCGCTGAGAGCCGCGATCGCGAACCTCGTTCCGATAAAGGCGGGCGAGAAGGTCACCAGCATCTACAGCTTCGAGAACTATTCCGGTCGCGACTTCAACAGAGCGACTGGCGACCGCAACGATCCCGATAAGGTCGATTACAATCTTGATTCCTCCTTCGCCAAGCTGCCCGCCGGCTACGCGAAGGCGCTCAAGATGACCGCCAAGGTCGATATGACCTCCGAAACGAGCGACGAGCACGGTATGCTGCAGTTCAAGGCGATGTACCGCGACGGCGGCAACCACGTCATACCGATCATGCTCGGCAACGACGAGGATCCGAAGGCGAACACCCTCATCGGCGACCTTTCCGGCACCGACGGCATCTGCCTCTGGGTCGGCGTCAACGACGTCAACCTCGTTCAGGAGTGCACGATGCGCTTCTCGGTCTCCAACTGCACGTCCGGACCGCTCTTCGAGCGTTCCGCGATCAATATCCCCATCCCCGCGACCGGAAGCGGCTGGATCTACCTGCCGTGGGAATACTTCGAATACTACGACTGGACCGATGAGGAACTCAACCTCGCGAAGATCTACTTCTACATCATCCGCTTCGACGGCGCGATAAGCGCGGGGCTCGAGGTCTACGTAACCGGCATCCACGCCTATAAGGACGTTACCAACGGCACTTGGGAGACCCCCGTCATTTCCAACATCACCAACGGCGCGACCTACGACGTTTCCGAGCAGGCGCTCGTGCCCGACTGGAACGTCGGCGCGGCGCTGCTGGACGGCGAGTCCCTCATCTACGGCGACCCCGTCGTCAGGAACGGCGCTCACACGTTGGTCGTCACCAACGGCGATAAGACCGCCACCGTCAACTTCACGACCACCGGCGCGGCCGAATACGCGACTCCGGTCGTCAACGTCGAGAACGGCAAGGAATACGCCGCGCCGCTGACCCTGACCTGGGACGTCGGCGTCGGCACGCTGAACGGCGAGCCGATCGAAAGCGGCTTTGTCGTTGAGGCGGAAGGCGGCTACGTGCTCGAGGTCGTCAACGGCACCAAGAGCGTTTCCGTGCGCTTCACCGTCAGCGAAGGCGGACCGCAGCCCGCCTACAAGAAGGGCGACCTCGATGAGGACGGCGAGATCACGGTCGGCGACGCGCTCAAGGCGCTCCGTATAGCCGCGAAGCTGGTCGCCGCCACCGATAAGGATATGCTTATCGGCAACGTCGACGGCGACGACGATATAACGGTCGGCGACGCGCTGAAGATCCTCCGCGTCGCGGCGAAACTCGTCCCCGAAAGCGATCTCGGCTGATAAGAGAAGGGAATGAATTGACAGCTTCGCTGTCATGAATTGAACGCTTCGCGTTCATGAATTGCGCCTGAAGGCGCATGAATTGACTGCTCCGCAGTCACTACGGAGCAAATCGGCAAAGCCTATTTGAATAGTTCAAACCGCACCCGGAAAGGGCGTGCAGATAAAGGATACGCCGGTCTTAAAAAGGAGCTTTTCGCGCCGGTCGGCGTTGAAGCCGCTTGAAATACATCAAGTATTTCCGCGCGTCTTCGCCTTGCCCGACACAAAAA
>JAFTEJ010000046.1 GCA_017453725.1 Clostridia bacterium
ATGTTGGTGGTCATCGAAGGCGAAGGCGTCACGTCCGCGCCGTACGTGCGCATGACTTCACGGCGGAAGGGCTTCTGCTCATAGCTGACCTTGACCATATAGACCTTGCAGTCGAGCTTGAAGTAGGAGCACGCCATAGAGAGCGCCGTGCCCCACTGACCGGCTCCGGTCTCGGTGGTGACGCCTTTCAGCCCCTGCTGCTTGGCGTAATACGCCTGCGCGATAGCGGAGTTGAGTTTGTGGGAGCCGCTGGTGTTGTTGCCCTCGAACTTGTAATAGATCTTCGCGGGTGTGCCCAGCTCCTTTTCGAGGCAGTACGCCCTGACCAGCGGGGAGGGACGGTACATTTTGTAGAAGCTGAGTATTTCTTCCGGAATGGGGAAGTATTCGGTGTCGTTATCCAGCTCCTGCTTTATCAGCTCTTTGCAGAAGACCGGTTCGAGCTCCTCGGCCTTCATCGGCTCAAGCGTGCCGGGATTGAGCAGCGGAGCGGGCTTGTTCTTCATCGCCGAGCGGAGGTTATACCACGCTTTGGGCATCTCGTCTTCGGTAAGATAGATTTTGTAAGGGATGTTGGTCGCCATTGTATTTACTTCCTTTCGTAATATGATTTACAGAGTGTGTTTTTCAGCGTAATAATCGAAAAGTATATTCGGCGCAAAAGCGCCAAAGCTTATCAAGTCTGCGCATACGCGCCCGCTCCTTTCATCAAAAATAAAGACGCGGTACAGGTTGACCTGTGCCGCGTCAGATAAACGATTTCGGGGAACACCCTCAACGTAATTACTGCACCGCAAATCAACCTTACACTGCGGCGGCGAAGCCACCGTTGAATGTAAAGCTAAAGTAGCGCCAGTACTTTGCGTTGCCGATGTTTTTCATTGGGTTTTCTCCCTCGCCCTTGCGGGCAATTTGATTTATGTCGTGATTATACTACCGGGTTTTTATTTTGTCAATAGGAAAACCGAAAAAAGTTTGATATTTTTAACGCTTTAGTGCGCAAAAGGAATTTCCGCGCCGGAAAGGCGAAGAAAAAGCACGGCCGTCGGATGACGACCGTGCTTTCGGGATAAGCGTTATCAGCCTTTGAGGCTGGGCAGGGAGTCGATGACGAGGTTCTGCTTCGGATCGAGCTTCTCCTTGATGGTATACCAGCTCTCGCCGTTCATCGCCAGGGTGAAGTAATCGTCAAGGGGTACTAGGTCGATGCAGGTGTACTGGTTCTCGTAGTAACGCGGGGCGCGCATACGGATGAACTGATCGTAGGTCCAGCCGTTGATCTCGCACTGGGCGAGGGTGGAGGTCATATCGAGCTCGGGAGTCTGCTTGTATAAGTTGAAGATCTCGATGAAGGCTCTCGCCTCGTTGACGTTCTTCGCGCCGACGGGGATCGCGTGACCCTCGATGTAGTAGTCCTGTCTCGGGCCGAGACCGGTGGCGGTGTTGTCGGGGACCGGCACGAAGTCGATCTTGCCGTTGGCGGCCATCGTTCTGTAAGGCTCGGACATGGTCAGCCAGTTGCCGTAGTAGAGCATCGCGAGCTTGCCGGAGGCGAAGTAGGCGTTGGCCTTGTTCAGGTCGCACCATACCTTCTCGACGGTGTTCATTCTGGTCGCGTAGCTCATCGCGTCGGCGAGCTTGGGATCGTCGGTGTTGCTGACGTACTTGCTGTCCTTGAAGACGGCGAGGTTGGTGTCGAACATCGCGAGGATGTCGCGATACCAGCAGTGGTCGAAGCCGAAGCCGTAGATGCTGGTGTTACCGCCTTCCTTGACGGTCAGCTTGCGGCAGATGCTATCGAAGTTGTCCTTCGTCCACTGTCCCTTGTTCCAGAGGGAGAGCGGATCCTCAACGCCGTATTCCTCGAATATGGTCTTGTTGAACCAGATCATGTAGTTGGCGTTGACTTCGGGCGCGGCGAGGATCTTGCCGTTGAGGGTGACGTACTGCATATACTGTTCGAGGTCGATCCAGTTGCGGCTTTTCCAGTCGAACTTGTCGGTGACGTCGGACCAGACGTTCGCGAAGAGCAGACTGGTCAGGTCGCCGATGCGGAGTTTATAGACGTCGGGAGCGTTCTCCGCAAGAACCATCGCCTGAAGCTTCATTCCGCAGTCGCCGTAGTTGTAGGTGAGGAACTTGATGTTCGGACCGCCGTACTTCTCCATATACGCGAGCATGTGTACGGAGTCGGGAGTCTCGGCGTTCCAGTGGCTCAGGAAGGTGATGGTCTTGTCGCGCATATTGTACTTAGGCGTGACGAACTCACCCTTGTCGTCGGCGAAGTCCTCGACTTCACCGAGGTCGATGTCGGTGGGATCGATGCTGACGAAGCGGTTGCCGTTGGTGTTTTCGCCGGGCTCGTCGTTGTTGTTGATGCCCGAGCTGGAGGATTCTCCTCCGCCGCCGGTCTTCTTGCAGGCCGCGAGCGCGAACGCCATAACGAGCACGAGCACGGCCGCAAGGATTCTTAACAGATTCTTTTTCATAAGTATCATCTCCGATGCTTTTTTTCGCGGCATCCGCCACGGTATCGTGTTTTCACTCGTCTATATTATACGGTATGTTTTCTAAAAGTGCAAGCCTATTTGTCGATTTTTTTGAGATTTCGTTGTTAGAACTTATTTCCATCACTGTTTTTTCAAAATTATGCGGGCTGAAAGCGCAAAAAAATCAGCTTCAAACAGATTCACATATTGCATTTTTTCGCAGAAGTGGTATAATGCAATAATCGGAAGTGTTTGTTGACACAGATATAGAGGTTGACGGCATATGGAAAACACGGAGACGCGGCGCCTGAGTCGCGGCGAAACGGATATGACGAAGGGGAGCGTGTACTCCCATATCATACGTTTCGCGCTGCCGGTCCTGCTCAGTATGGTCTTCCAGCAGCTTTATAATACCGCGGACAGTCTCATCGTCGGGCAGTTTCTCGGCACGGAGGCGCTCGCGGCGGTAGGATCGTCGGGGACTATCATCTTTATGATGATCAGTTTCTTCGAGGGTATGTTCATGGGCGCGGGCGTGCTGATATCACGCCGTTACGGCGAGGGCGACCTCGAAGGCGTTTCGCGCGCTGTGCATACGAATGTAGCTATAGGACTTATAAGCGGAGCGGTTCTGACGCTGATAGGCGTTTTCTTCACGCCGACGCTGCTGCGCTGGATGAACGTCGACCCGGATGTTATGCCGCGCGCGGTGGATTATTTCCGCTGCTTTTTCACAGGCTCGCTCGGTATGGTGATGTATAACGTCTGCCGCGGAATGATGGCGGCGGTTGGCGACAGCCGTCATCCGCTCTATTACCTGATATTCTCGTCGCTGCTGAACATCGCGCTCGATATGCTGTTTGTCGGCGCGCTCGGCTGGGACGTCTGGGCGGCGGCGGTCGCGACGGTGATCTCGCAGGTGCTCAGCGCGGCGCTCTGCTTCATCAGACTGACGCGCAGGGGCGGCGCGGTGAAAATATATATACGCCGCATACGCATACACGCAGAGTCGCTTAAAAAGATACTGAAATACGGCGTTCCATCCGGCATACAGAATTCGGTCATAGGGCTGGCGAACGTAATCGTGCAGTCACAGATAAATACCTTCAAAAAGATGGCTATGGCTGCGTTCGGCGCGCACGCGAAGATCGAGGGCTTTGCCTTTATGCCGATAAACAGCTGCTGCTTCGCGATAACGACCTTCGTCGGGCAGAACCTCGGCGCGGGCGAGTACGAACGCGCGAAAAAGGGAGCGCGGTTCGGAATACTCTCCGGAATGGTAATGGCGGAGATGATCGGCGCGATATACTTCATCTTCGCCCCGACGCTGATCTCAGCGTTCGATACGACGCCGGCGGTCGTCGACTTCGGAACGCAGCAGGCGCAGATAGAAGCGCTGTTCTACTGTCTCCTCGCGCTTTCTCACACGGTGGCGTCCGTCTGTCGCGGCGCGGGCAAGGCGTTCGTGCCGATGATGGTCATGCTTTCTGTCTGGTGCGTTTTCCGCGTGATATATATCTATTTTGTGATGCATTTCTTCGGCACGATAAATCTGATATACTGGGCGTACCCGATAACCTGGAGCATCAGCTCGGTCATCTACGTAATATATTATTTGAAGTCCGACTGGGTACACGGCTTTGAAAAAGAAAAGCTGCGGGAGGCTGTCGCGTGAAGTTTGAAGCTGTGATGAAGAAAGATCCCGCGCTTTACGCCGACCTCGTCGACGTGCTGAACGGCGGCCGCGCTCATATCGTCTTCGATTCCGAAGCCGCGGTGCTCGCGTGCTACGACGCGTTTCCGATGTATATGCTCGGCGCGGAGGACGAAGCCGAAGGCAGGCGCCTGCTCGACGGCATAGCCGAGCCGGAGTTCACCGTCATTCTGCGAGGCGAAAGCCTTATCGAATACGCGAAGACGAAGGATATGCGGGTTTCGGCCCCCTGTTTTCAGGTGTTTTACGAGGGCGAACCGCTTGACGAAAGCGGCCCGATGGAGATACGCCGTCCCGCGCCGGAGGATTTCGCCGCGGTCGCCGCGACCTATTCGCTTATCCCGCCCGAAGAGCTGCGGGGGGATTTCAACGGGCCGGATTTCTTCTGCGGCTACCTCGACGGAAGGCTCGCCGCCTACGCCGGCGTGCATTCCGAGGGCTCGCTCGGGATGCTCCACGTTTTTGAGGAGTATCGCGGCATGGGGCTTTCAAAACAGATGTCGCGGTTTATGATCAACCATAAGCTAAAAAAGGGCAGACTGCCTTACGCTCAGGTGTTCTGCGACAACACCGTTTCGCTCGGGCTGCAGCGCCGTAACGGGATGACCTTCTCGACCGGCGTCATAGCGTGGGCGATGAGCGGACGGAAAAGAGATGATAACTGAGAATGAGTAAAAAACAACGGAATATAAGCCTCGCGGTATTTCTCGGGCTTATCGCGCTGCTGCTCGTCGGGATATTCCTGACGAAGGGAGCGCCGAAGACCGAGACCGTCACCGAGACGATGCGCGACACGGTGCTTCACGAAGCCGCGCGGATAAACCTCTTCGGCATAACGGTAAATCCCGCGCTGATCTCGGCGTTCTGCGTAACGGGGATACTGCTGCTCGCGGCGCTGCTGCTGCGGATATTCGCTGTGCCGAAGTTCAAAGACAGACCCGGCAGGCTTCAGCTTCTGCTGGAGCAGGGGGTCGGGCTGTTCGACGGGCTGGCGCACGAGAACGGCGCGCGCAAGACGCGCTTTCTGAGCGCGTACATCTTCACCGCGGGAGCGTACATATTCTTCGGAACGCTCTTTGAGCTGCTCGGCTTCCAGGCGGTGACGACCGCGGGGGCGTCGGTATCGCTGCCGGCTCCGCTCGCGGATATCAACGGGGCCATCTCGCTCGGTGTGCTTTCATACTCGGTGATACTCTTCGGCGGGCTCTTTGCCGCCGGACCGAAGGGGGCGGGCAGGGCGCTTAAGGATATTTCGCTGCCGATCTCGATGAGCTTCAGGCTCTTCGGAGCGCTGCTCAGCGGCGCGATAGTCACCGAGCTGGTGTATTACTATTTCTCGCTGAGCTTCGTGATACCGGTCATCGTCGGCGTGCTTTTCACGCTCCTCCACGCGGTGATCCAGGCGTACGTCCTGACGATGCTGACCGCGCATTTCTATGAGGAATCGACAGAGAAGAAGCCGAAGAAGGCAAAAACGGAATAAAAACATTCATATAAAAAAGGAGAAACAAAAATGAAAAAGTTCATCAGAGTATTCGCTATGATTATGACGCTTTGCGCGTTGATCGCCTGCGTATCGCTGCCGGCGCTCGCCGCCGACGGAAGCGAAGCCGCGGAAGCGGCGGAAACCGTTTCCGCTTCCGTGGACAGCACCGCCGTCAAGGCGATAGCCGCCGCCGCGATAATCATTGTCGGCACCGGCGTGGGCGCCGTCTGTATGGCGCTCGCGATCAGAAAATCGGTCGAAGGCACGGCGCGTCAGCCGGAAGCGGGCGGCGACATCCGCTCCGCTATGATGCTCGGCCTGGTTTTCATCGAGACCGCGATAATCTACGCGCTGATAGTCGCGATACTTGTCATTTTCGTAATGTAAGGGAGCGAGAAGATGAGTCTTCCCCTGAACATCGACCTGCAGCAGATACTGCTGCATATGCTGAACTTCGTGCTGCTGTTCGGCGGTCTGTATTTCATTCTTTACAAGCCCGTGAAGAAGTTTATGGACGGCCGCGCTTCGCGCTACGCCGAAAAGGAAGAGGAGACGGAGCGCAGGCTCCGTGAAGCCGAGGAAGCGAAAGCGGAGTACGAGGATAAGCTGAGGAACGCCGAGTCCGAGATCGCCGCGATGAAGTCGGAAGCGGCGGCGCAGGCCGCCGCTGACGCGGAAGCCGAGCGTGAACGCGCGCTCGCGGATGCCGAGGGCATCCGCCGCTCCGCGGAGGCTGAGGCGGACGCCGAGAAACAGCGCCTGCTCCGTCAGGCGAACCGCGAGATCTCCGAGCTCGCGGCGCAGGCGGCGCAGAAGGCGGTCTACGGCAGCGCCGAGGAGGCGTTCGACAGCTTCCTTGACCGCGCCGAAAGGAGCGACGGCGAATGAGCGGAAAACTCACCGCCGTGATATGGTCCGAAAAAGCGCCGGATGAAGCCAGACGCGAGCGGTTCATCGACTTCATCGAGAGCAGATACGGCGAACGCGCCGGGCTCGAATGGCGCTTTGACGGGAGCATAAAGAACGGCTTCCGGCTGGAGGTCGGCTCCGACGTCTACGACTGGACGGTCGAGGGGCGCCTTGCGCAGCTCAAAAAGGAGATATACGCCGCCGGCGAAAGCGAAGGCGGCTTTGACGTCGTGCCGCTGATGAAGGAAAGCATCGGCGCCTGGGAGCCGCGCGTTACGGCTGACCGGATCGGCAGAGTCGTCAGCGTCGGCGACGGCATCGCCGTCGTCAGCGGGCTCGAAGAGGCATTTTACGGCGAGATAGTCATATTTGAAGACGGCAGCCGCGGAATGGTGCAGGACCTGCGCGAGAATTCCCTCGGCTGCATACTTTTCGGCGGTGAGGAAGGCGTTTACGCCGGCTCCGAGGTGCGCCGCACCGGCAGGGTCGCGGGCATTCCCTGCGGCGAGGGCTTCCTCGGCAGGGTCGTCGACGCGCTCGGCTCGCCCGTCGACGGCGGCGGCGCGATAGCGGCGGAGGAATACCGTCCCGTCGAGCAGGCCGCTCCCGCGATAATCGACCGCCGCCCGGTCAACCTTCCGCTTGAAACCGGCATCCTTGCGATAGATTCGATGCTCCCCATCGGAAGGGGACAGCGCGAGCTCATAATCGGCGACAGACAGACGGGCAAGACGTCCATCGCCGTCGATACGATAATAAACCAGAAGGACAAGGGCGTCGTATGTGTCTACGTCGCGATAGGGCAGAAGGCGAGCTCGGTCGCCTCCGTCGTCCGCGCGCTGACTCTCGAGGACGCGATGAAATACACCGTCGTCGTCAGCGCGACGGCGGCTGACTCCGCTCCGCTGCAGTATCTCGCGCCTTACGCCGGCTGTACTATCGCGGAATACTTTGCCGCGTCCGGCAGGGACGTGCTGATCGTTTACGACGACCTTTCGAAGCACGCGGTAGCTTACCGCGCCCTGAGCCTGCTGCTCGGGCGCGCCCCGGGCAGAGAAGCCTATCCCGGAGACGTCTTCTATCTGCATTCCAGACTGCTTGAACGCGCCGCCTGTCTGACCGAAGAAAAGGGCGGCGGAAGCATAACCGCCCTGCCGATAGTCGAAACGCAGGCGGGCGACGTTTCCGCGTATATCCCGACAAACATCATATCAATAACCGACGGGCAGATATACCTTGAGGGCGATATGTTCCACGCCGGACAGCGTCCCGCCGTGAACGTGGGGCTTTCGGTCTCGCGCGTCGGCGGCGACGCGCAGACGAAGGCGATGAAGAAGGCGGTCGGAACGCTGCGCCTCGACCTCGCGCAATACCGCGAGACGGAGGTCTTTATGCAGTTTTCGAGCGACCTTGACGAAGCCACCCGCCGCAAGCTGAAATACGGCGAGGGGCTGATGTATATGCTCCGCCAGCCGCGGCAGTCGCCGATGAGTATGCACAGTCAGGTGATATTCCTCGTCGCCGCGCTGAACGGATGCTTCCCCGACTCCGAGCCGGAGGAGTTTCGTCCGCGGCTTGAGCGGCTCGTCGGAGTCTGCGAGCGCGAGCATCCCGCGCTCTGCTCGCGTATCGACGGAGGAACGCTAACAGCGGATGACGAGGCTGAGATTATCTCCGCCGCGGCGAAGATGGAATAACGAGATGCCGGATATAAAAGAGCTGAAAAACCGCATAGACGGAATAACCGATATGCGGAAAATAACTAACGCGATGTACCTCATCGCCTCCGTCAAGCTGCGGAAGGCGAGAGAGGAGCTTGAGAAAACGCGCCCGTTTTTCGACGCGGTGCGCCGTGAGCTTAAGAGCGTTTTCCGCGCCGACGAGGCGGAAAAGAGCGAATACTTCTTTCCGGCTTACGGCGGTAAGCGCGACGACGAAACGACCGTCGGCTTCCTCGTAATAACGGCGGACAAGGGGCTTGCCGGCGGCTACAGCCGCGACGTTATAAAAGAAGCGCTCGCCCGCGCGCGCAGCTGCGCCGAAGCGGACAGCACGAAGCTTTTCGTCGTAGGTGAACACGGCAGACAGTATCTCCGCAACCGCGGCGTGCCGTTCGCGGAGGAGTTCAACTTTCCCGCGCGCAACCCGTCATATCACCGCGCCCGAGAGATAAGCACAGACCTGCTCAGGCGTTACGACAGCGGCGAGATCGACGAGCTGCGCGTGCTTTACACCGATTACAGGAACGGTATGAGCACCGCAGTCAAGGAGGCGCGTATCCTGCCGTTCGAGCGCCGCTATTTTACGGAAGGGGCGGACGGCGGCGAGGACTACGAGTTCATTCCGTCAGTCGGCAAAGTGCTCGAGAGGGCTGTAACCGGCTATGTGACCGGCTTTGTTTTCAGCGCGATGGTGGACAGCTTCTGCAGTGAGCAGAGCGCCCGTATGAAGGCTATGGACGCCGCGAACCGCAACGCCGGCGAGCTTCTCGCGGAGCTTAAGCTTCAATATAACCACGCGCGGCAGAGCGAGATAACGAGAGAAATAACGGAGATTTCCGCAGGATACAGACACAGGAGAGGGGAGGCGTCCGGAGTATGAACGGAAGAATAATAAGAATAGCCGGTTCGGTAGCGGACGTCGCCTTTGACGGCGTACTCCCGAAGATAAACGAGGCGCTGACCGTTGAGCTTCCGGGAGGGAAGCGGGTCATGGAGGTCGCGCAGCATATCGGCGGCGGTGTTGTCCGCTGCGTTCTGCTTTCGGGCGGCGAAGGGCTTTACCGCGGGCTCGAGGTGACCGCGACGGGCGACGGCATCCGCGTGCCCGTCGGCGAAGCTGTGCTCGGCAGAATGCTGAACGTCACAGGCGATCCCATAGACGGCGGCGAGCCGCTGGGCGAAGCCGTCGAGCGCCGCAGTATCCACCGCAAACCGCCGTCGTTTGAAGAACAAAACCCCGCCGTTGAGATACTCGAAACGGGGATGAAGGTCATCGACCTGCTCGGTCCCTACCCGAAGGGCGGCAAGATCGGGCTTTTCGGCGGCGCGGGCGTCGGCAAGACGGTGCTCATTCAGGAACTCATCCATAACGTCGCCGTCGAGCACGGTGGCTACTCGGTATTCGCCGGAGTCGGCGAACGCTCGCGCGAGGGAAACGACCTCTGGCGCGAGATGAAGCAGAGCGGCGTCATTTCCAAAACCGCGCTCATCTTCGGCCAGATGAACGAGGCGCCCGGCGTCAGAATGCGCGTCGCGCTTTCGGGACTGACGATGGCGGAATACTTCCGCGACAGCGAGGATAAGGATATACTATTTTTTATAGATAACATTTTCCGTTTCGTGCAGGCGGGCAGCGAGGTTTCGACCCTGCTCGGCAGAATGCCCTCCGCGGTCGGCTACCAGCCGACGCTCGCGAGCGAGATGGGGGCGCTGCAGGAGCGGATAACCTCGACGAAGCGCGGTTCGGTAACGTCGGTGCAGGCGGTATACGTCCCCGCCGACGACCTGACAGACCCCGCGCCCGCGACCACCTTTTCGCACCTTGACGCGACCACTGTTCTGAGCCGCAGGACGGCGGAGCAGGGCATATACCCGGCGGTCGACCCGCTTGAATCGAGCTCGCGTATCCTCGATCCTACCGTCGTCGGCAATGAGCATTACCGTATCGCGCGTTCAGTGCAGGAGCTGCTGGAGAAATACCGCGAGCTGCAGGACATAATCGCTATCCTCGGCGTCGAGGAGCTCGGCGAAGCGGACAGGAAGGTCGTCGCGCGCGCCAGACGCGTCCAGCGCTTCCTGTCTCAGCCGATGTTTGTCGCGGAGAAGTTCACGGGCGTTCAGGGCCTGTATATTCCGCTTGAGGATACGCTCCGCAGCTTCGATATGCTTATCTCCGGCGAGCTGGACGCATGTCCGGAGGAGGCGTTCTTCAACGTCGGCACCGCCGAGGACGTGCTTGCAAAGGCGAAGCGGCTGGAGGAAAGCGGACGATGAAGACGTTTCACCTGCGTATCCTCGCCGCCGACCGCCCGTTTTTTGAAGGCGAATGCGCTTCGCTCCGCGTGCAGCTCGAGGACGGGCAGTACGGCGTGCTCGCCGGTCACGCTCCGACGGTTGCCGCCGTTATGCCGGGGGTTATGAGGTATTCCCTGCCGGACGGCAGTTCGGAAACCGTATACGTTTCCGACGGAATACTGCGCGTCGGCAGAGAAGACGTGCTCGTTCTGACCTCCACCGCCGAGCGCCCGGATGAAATCGACGCCAAACGCGCCGAGCGCAGTCTGGAAGCGGCGCGCGAGGCGATACTTCACCGCCGTACAGAGGAGGAGTATAAGCAGGCGCAGGCGCGGCTCGCCCGCGCTGTCGCGCGTTTGAAGGCGAAGGGCAAGAGCCTTGATATGAGTGAGTGAAAGCGCCGCTTCGGGCGGCTCGGTATACCGACCGTTCATTCGCCAACCGAAAAACCGCACCCGATCGGGTGCGGTTTTGAACAGCGGCGATATTTTTATTTTTTGAACAGCGGCGATATTTTTATTTTTTGAACAGCGGCGATATTTTTATTTTACTTATGAACTCCCAAAAAGAATATCGCTAACGTCCCCGGTCCGGAGTGGGCTCCGATGACCGGTCCGATGTCGGTTATCAGCCCGGCGGTGACGCCGAACTCCTCCGTGACCTTCTCTTCGAGCAGCTTCGCGTCATCGATGCAGTCGCCGTGGGAAATGAAATAGACAGGCTTTTCATCCTGCGCCAGCTCCTTCATCCGCGCGAGCATCGTGTTCAGCGACATACGCCTGCCGATGACCTTGTGGACGGGGATGAGGTGCCCGTCGTCGTCGACGTGCAGTACGGGCTTTATGTTAAGCGCCGTGCCGAGCAGAGCGGATGCGGCGCTGACGCGCCCGCCGCGCTTGAGGTATTTCAGGTCGTCCACCGTGAACCAGTGGCAGATATGCGGAACTTTTTCGCGGATGTCCGCGGCGTTTTCGTCGAGCGTGAGACCGCCGTCGCGGTTCTTCACGGCGTACCATACCAGCAGTCCGAGTCCGGCGGAGGCGGCGAGTGAGCTGACTACTTCCACGCGGCGGTCGGGAAATCTTTCGCCGAGCGTTTCCGCCGCCTTGAATGCGGCGCCGACGGTGCTGCTCAGTCCCGCCGAGAAGCCGATATAGAGAACGTCCCTGCCGGATTCGAGCGCCGGCGCGAAGCTTTTTATGAAATCGTCCTCATTCGCGGCGGAGGTCTTGAAAACGGCGCCCTCGCGCATTTCGCGGTAGAAGTCCGGCGTGGACATCTGCGCCTGCGTGTATTCCGCGGTCTCGCCGTCCCTGCGGAAGCGCAGGTCGACGCATCCGACATTCCATTCATTCAGGAGCTCGGGCGAAATATCACAGGCGGTGTCGGTGAAGATAGCGTAATTCTGCATATGCGATCAGCCTCTTGTATAAATAATGACAAAAACTATTATAACTAATCTCTAAGATTAGTTTACCACACCTTGATAATTATGTCAATACCGGACCGTTCGACAAAAAATCGAAATTTTCGTGAAAACGCCGATGATTCCGGCTTCCGGAAAAATAATCGCAATTTATACTTGTCTGCGCGAGCGTTCGGTAGTATAATAAACTCAGAGTGAGAGGTGAGGATATGCATTACGATAACGAACTCGTCGCGGGTAAGCTCCGCCGCTGGGAGAAATACCTGAACGACTACCGTCTCCCGGACTGGGAGAGCATCCCCGATTTCGGACTTTATATGGAGCAGGTGCTCGCGCTACTGACCGAATACCTCGATTATCTCCCGCCGGAGATAAAGGAGGAACGCTTCATCACCGCCGCTACCATAAATAACTACGTCCGTAACAAGTTTATGCCGGAGCCGCGCAAAAAGAAGTATTACCGTGTGCATATCGTTTATCTTATTATGATATGCACGCTCAAGCAGAGCCTGAGCATCGCGACTCTGCAGAAGATGATACCTGTCGGCATATCCGAAGCGGAGGTAAAAGAAATATACGACGCCTACGCTCTGCGCCACCGTGTAGCGGCGGAATACTTCGTGCGGCAGGTGCGTATGATCGCCGCGCCGCTGCTCGGGCACGACGAAAGGGCGGTAGACGAGTCGGTGCGCAGCGCCGACGATCTGATCTCGCTGAGCGCGATCCTGAGCGGACTCTGTGGACTCCTCGCGGAAAAGCTGCTTCTGCTTGACGGAGTTCCGCTGACGGACGACGCGGTCAGGCTGCCGTAGACAGCGAACGATCCGTGCCGCATATTTGTTTTCCGTCCGGAGAAAAAACTCCGTCAGGGGTTGCAAAACGCGGCGTGGTGTTGTATAATTGCAGATATGGGAGGTGGATACGCTTGAAGATATTCGGCGATCCCTTCTACCGCGTGGTCGACAGTGAAATAACGATACCCGGCGTTTCGGGAACGCACATACTGATGCAGATAAGCGACCTGCACCTTGCGGTCAGCGACGAGCTTTCTGATGAAGCCGAGAGGGAAAAAGCCGTCTCCTGCGAGGCGAACTGGATGACGTTGAGGGAGGATTTCACCCGCTGGCACAGCGAGCCCTTTGACGATTCAAAGCGCATCCCGAGCGCGAAGGTGCTGGAAAAGATGCTCGCGCTCGCGGAGGCGATGCGGCCGGAGGTCCTGCTGATGACGGGCGATATGCTCGACTTTGTCGGCCCCGCCGGAGCGCGCGCTATGCGCAAGGCGCTCGGCGGTTACGGAGGTCGCGTTATTTACGTCGACGGCAACCACGACGCCGGAACCGGCGGAGTGCGCGAAGGCGGAGCGGAGGTCGTTCGGCTGGAGGGCTTTTCCGTTATCGGCGTCAACAACGGCGGTATGACCGTCTGCGACGCGGAGCTCGCCCGGCTGAAGGCGCTCTGCGCCGAGGGAGAGCCGGTCATCGTCGCTCAGCATATCCCGGCGCTTACGGAAGCGAGCCGCGAGAAAATCGTCGGCTTCGGAGAGTATTTCTATATAGACGCCGATTCCCGTGACGCAAACGCTGCCGAGCTCGTCCGTACCGAACGCGACGAAGCCGCCGTCAAAGCGGTGCTGTGCGGACATCTTCACTGCTTCGTCCGCAGCGAGATCGCACCCGGCAAGCCTCAGCTTTGCGCTTCGTCCGCGCTCTGCGGGTTTGTGCACAGGATAACCGTCAGAGGCTGATCGGCCGTTGAATAGTTTCAGTCACGGCCGTACCGTTAAATATGTTATGATTGCGCGGCGCCGCCGCGACAAAAAGGAGGATATTATGAAAAAAACATTGAGAATTATGCTTGCGCTGGCGCTGGTGCTCGCGTCGCTGCTCATCACGGGCTGCGGAGAAAAGCAGAATGAAACCGTGAATTCGGACGCCGAGCCGCAGTCGAGCTTCGGCGAAGGCGTGACCTACATCAGCGATAGTGACTACTATACCTATTATCAGGAGTTCACCACGAATTCAAAGGACTACGATGGGAAGAAGTTTGCCGTCGACGGTATGTTCCACATCACCAAGCTTGAGGGCAGCGATATTCCGCAGCTTTTCCGTTATCATCTCGAAGTCGACCCCACCGACGGCAAGGAATACGCGTATTACCGCGGCTTTATGCTGAAGGGCGACGCCGTTATGATGGATACGCCCGAAAAAGCGTGGATCCGCGTTATCGGAGTCCTCGAGGCCGAGAGACACGACGATCACGTCCACGTCTTCCTCAACGCCGAAAGCTTCGAGGTCCTCGATACCCCCGGCGCCGAATACGTCGAGTGATTAGTCACGTTTTCGCACTGCCCGCCGAAAAAGGTACTCTTTTTATGACGCGGAGCAGGTTTGAACGGGATCCTATCGTTCGGATATAATAACAAAACGCGGTCATACCCGATGTATGACCGCTGTTTTTTTGTGTGCATATGCGAAAACCGACCGACGGCGTGTTGTCTCTGCCGTCGGTCGGTCAATAACCGTTCAAAATCCGGCTTATCCTCTGATTTGCACGCCCTTATCGCGCGCCGAATGGGGCGGTTTTTTGATGCGGAAAGCCGCGTGTTCTGTTTTTCGGGATTCAGAATACCGTGAACGGGTGCTTCTTTATACCGTCGCCGCCGTCGGCGTCGCGGTCGAAGAACGCCTTTACCAGCTCCGCCGCGCGATCGAAGTCGGTTTCGGAAACGTAGAGCTCCTGCCCGAAGACGGTATAGCCCATCGTCACCTTCATGAAGCCGCCGAGCCCGAGGTCCTTGACGAGCACCGGAATCCCCTCGTCTTTCAGCAGAGATGTGATCATCTGACTTTCCGTGAAGCTGCTGACGGTCGTCAGGAGTTTCAGTTTGATATCTTCATTCATCATAGCTTTCAGTCCAGACGCGGCTTGACCTTCAGACCGTGCGGCTCGACTCCGCATTTGCGCGAATCGGGGTCGAGCTCGAGGATGCCGAAGGAGAGAACGTCGCCCTCGCAAATGGCGGGCTGCGTGTAATACATAACGCCGTTCACCGGGCGAAGCCGCCCTTCGTGGCAGTGGCCGGAAAGCACGAGCGGCACCTTGCCGCATTTCTCGATAACGGCGCGTACCTCGGCGGCGTTGTCGGGCGCGTAGAAATCGGGGTTTTCGGGTGTTCCGAGGTCGTCGAGGCAGTGGTGGCATACGATGATCGCCCACTTGAAGTCTTCGCGCGAAAGCACGCGGTCGAGCCAGACAAGGCGGCTTTCGCTGACGTGCGCGACCGTCCAGTCGCGGGGCGAGCTGCCGTCCGCCGAGTAGTTAGCGTCCAGCACGATGAAGCGGATGTCGCCGCGCTTGAAGGAGTAGTCCGCGGCGGGAAGTCCCAGCACGGAAACGAGTTCGTCGCGCGGCATCGCCCAGAGGTCGTGATTGCCGATGGTGTGATAAACCGTAAGCGGCTGCGCATCGAGCGCCTTCAGGGCGCGGCGCAGGTCGGAGCGGTCGATGTCGCGGCTGCCGGAGCCGTTGACAAGGTCGCCGAGGTTGAGGATGAAATCGCATCCGGAGACCTCGGTGATGAATCTGTCGAGGCGGTCGAGCGCGCCGGAGGTTCGCCTGCCGTCGTAGTCGGAGACAGCGGAGGAATAGTGCAGGTCTGCAAGCAGAGCAACTTTCATTATATCAGATCTTCCTTTCGATGAGCGCCTTGACGTAATCGTATACCCGTCCGGCGGAGTCAGCGTCGAGCCGCTCTGCGGCGGTATGTACGTCGCGGAGCGTCGGGCCTATGGAAACGCAGTCGGCGTCGCCGAGCTTGGCGGCGATGACGGCGGCTTCGAGGCCGGCGTGTATCGTGCCGACGAGCGGGCGCGAGCCGTACATTTCCTCATAGACCTTCACGCAGAGATCGCGCAGCGGCGAATCCTGTCGGAACTCCCACGCGCCGTAGCTACTGTTGACGGTCGTTTTTCCTCCGGCGAAGCCAAAGAGGGAGGTCAGCCGCATACGCAGCTCGTCAGCGGCGCTGTTGACCATACTGCGGAGCATGAAGGTCAGCTTCATCCCGCTCCCGTCGAGCTTGAGAATGCCGAGGTTGAGGGAGGTCTCGACCATATCGTCGAGCCCGTCGCACATACGAACGATCCCGTCCGGCACCTGATACCAGGCGAAGAGCAGCCGCTCCTGGTCGTCCGGCATGAGCACGCGGCAGTCCGCCGCGCCCTCGGGCGTCAGCGTGACCGTCAGTCCGGGGTCGGATACGGCGTATTCGCGCTTTATCGCCTCCGCGGAGGCGTTTATAGCCGCCGCGACGGCGTCGCAGTCGGAGTCGGAGATAAAGAGGGCTTCCGCTTTTCGCGGTATGGCGTTGTCGAAGAAACCGCCGGCGGCGGAGGAGAGCCGGAAGTCCGCGCGGTACTGCAGCTCGTTGAGCAGGCGGGCGAGGACCTTGTTCGCGTTCGCGCGCTGCGCGATGATCTCGGTGCCGGAGTGCCCGCCGGCGAGCCCCTGTACGGTCAGCCTGTAGAGACGCCCGTGGAGCTCCTCGTAAGCGGCGTCGAATTCGGCGGTCATACATATCCCGCCGGCGCAGCCGGTGGTTATGACTCCCTCCTCCTCGCTGTCGAGGTTGATGAGCCTTCTGCCCCGGAGAGGCGAAACGTCGAGCGCGTTCGCGCCGATAAGCCCGATCTCCTCGTCCGTGGTGAAGACGCATTCGAGGCGCGGATGCGAAAGCTCCTTATCGTCGAGCAGCGCGAGCATCATCGCGACGGCGATGCCGTCGTCCGCGCCGAGGCTCGTCCCATCCGCGCCGATGAGCCCGTTTTCGATCTTCAGCCGCAGCGCCTGCTTCGCGAAATCGAAGTCGACGCCGTCGTCCGCGGCGCAGACCATATCCATATGCCCCTGAAGTATGATAGCGGGCTCGGATACCCTGCCGGGCGTGGCTTCGGAAATAATTATTAAGTTGTTCGCTTCATCGCGGTAATACTCGAGCCGATGCTCCTCAGCGAAGCGCTCGACGAAGTCGGCGATGCCCTTCATATTCCCCGAGCCGTGGGGAACGGCGCAGATGCGCTCGAAAATTTCAAACAGTTTGCGCGGTTCGAGACCGCGGAGAACGTCCATCAGAAAAGACCTCCGAAAATAATAATTTCGCGGAATAAAGCCGTCCGCGAGGCAGATAATAATTGCGGATTAAAGCGGAAAAAGGAGTGAGCGCCGCTGATACCCTGCGCCAGATTATGCGTTTATCAGCTTGAGGGCTGCTGCGGACTCGAACAGGTTTACGGCGGAGCGGGAGGAGACGCCGACTGCGCCTATTTCATCCCGCGCTCAGTCGCCGAAAAGCCTGCCGCAAGCCTCAAAAACGGACTTGACGGGGATGAGGTTAAGCTTTGCGGAAAAGCCATCGGGGAGCGTGCGGACCGTGTGAGCGGGGAGTACGCAGTCGGTGAAGCCGAGGCGCTCGGCCTCGCTTATGCGCTTGACGGCGTTGCTTACGCCGCGCACCTCGCCGCCGAGCCCGACCTCGCCGAAGATGAGGGTCGTTTCGGGCACGGGGACGTTTTTGAGAGCGGAGACGAGCGCCGCGCAGACGCCTAAGTCGGCGGCGGGCTCGTCGATTTTCAGTCCGCCGACGGCGTTGACGTAAACGTCGTTGACGGAGAAGCGGTAGCCGCAGCGTTTTTCAAGCACCGCCAGCAGCATCGAGAAGCGGTTGTAGTCGAAGCCGTTCGCCATCCTGCGCGGATTTCCGAAGCCGGTGGGGGTGACGAGCGCCTGCGTTTCGGTGAGTATCGGGCGGCTGCCTTCAACGAGGCATATGACGCAGTTGCCGCTCGTGCCGCGCGGTCTGTCCTCCAGCATTTTCGCTGAAGGGTTCTCGACCTCCGCGAGCCCGCGGTCGGTCATCTCGAAAACGCCGATCTCGTTGGTCGAGCCGAAGCGGTTTTTGACCGCGCGGAGTATGCGGTAGCTCATGGTGCGTTCGCCCTCGAAGTAGAGGACGGTGTCGACCATATGCTCCATCACCTTCGGGCCGGCGATCGCGCCCTCCTTGTTGACGTGACCGACGATGAAGACGCTTATCTCGTTCGACTTCGCGCAGTCGGTCAGCCGCATCGTGCATTCGCGCACCTGCGAAACGCTGCCGGCGGACGAGGTCACCGCGGAGCAGTACATAGTCTGTATAGAGTCGATTATCACTATTTCGGGCGCGGATGAGTTTATCGCCTCGACAACCGAATCGATATCGGTCTCGCCGAGGATGTATACTTCGCCGCCGCCGACTCCGAGGCGTTCGGCACGCATTTTTAGCTGCCGCGCCGATTCTTCGCCGGAGACGTAGAGTATCTTGCTCGCCTTCCCGACGGAGCCGCAAAGCTGGAGCAGCAGCGTGGATTTGCCTATACCGGGGTCGCCGCCGACGAGCGTGACAGAGCCCCTGACGATGCCGCCGCCCATAACGCGGTCGAGTTCGCCGATGCCGGTGGAGGAGCGATCCTCGCCCTCGGCGGAAACGGCGCTGATATGCGTCGGCGCGGCAAAGCCGCGCGCCGGACGCGCGTTTGACGCCTTCTTCGGCTCCTCGGAGCGCACCTCCTCGACGAAGGTGCTGAACTCCCCGCAGTCGGGGCATACGCCCATCCAGCGCAGTTCCTCGTGCCCGCAGGATGAGCATACGAATACGGTTCTGGTTTTCACGTCTGTTCCGCCTTTCAGCAGTTGTTTGTTTCGTCAATCGTCAGCGCGGAAGCACTCTGCCACGCCTTTCGCTATCGCGAAGGCGATTTCCGCCCTGCTTTCCGGATTGCTCAGCAGCAGCGCGTCGAGCGGGTCGGACAGGAAGCCGCATTCGACGAGTATGGCGGGGTTTTCCGCGTGGTAAAGTATGTAAACGGAGCTGTTCGCGGTCTTGACGCCGCGCGCGTTTTCGTCGCGGAGCTCCGCGAGACAGCCGCGGACGCTTTCCGCGAAAGCGCGGCTGCGTTCGCCGTTTGGTGCGCAGAAGACCTGCGCTCCGCGTGCGACGCCCTTGCCGGCGTAGGAATTCTGATGAACGCTCACGCAAAGGTCGACGTCGGCGGCGTTTATCGCCTCCGTCCGCGTCTGCAGGTCGGACTGCTTGCGCTTGCCCTCGCCGGTGTGGAGCGAAACGTCCGTTTCGCGGGTCATCCGCACGCGGAAGCCCATCAGCCGCAGCGCGTCGCGCAGACGGAGCGCTATATCGAGGTTGAGCTCCTTTTCGAGCAGCCCGCCGGGGCCGGAAGCGCCTCCGTCCTCGCCGCCGTGACCAGCGTCCACGAGGATGAGCGGAGCGTAGTACGCGGCGTTCGCCGCGCCGCCGACGCGCGAAGCGGAAAGCTTCAGCGCCGCAAGCGTACACGCCGCGATGCATACGGCGGCAAGCGTACACGCCGTCAGCCGCGCGGGCAGGGATTTGCTGATATTGAAACATGTGGCTTTCTTGAATAATTTCATACGCGCCCTCCCGGATAATACTATTGCGGGAGGGGCGCCGGTATGTTATTTGTTGCGGTAGAAAATTTTCGGCAGTTTGACGCGCTTGATAACGACCATCCAGTAAGAAAGCTCGACGACGCAGACCATTACAAGCGGCGGGAAGAAGGGCGTCAGCCACGACTTCTGATAAAACGCCAGCAGGAAGCCGAAGACGGGTCCGTAGAAGATGTTGTGCGGGAAGCGCATTCCCTCGTAGAAGCTGTTGCTCAGAAAGACCCCGGCGCCGGTCAGCGCGGTGAAGGCGCCGAACAGGAACGGGACGGCGAAGACTATCCCCGCGGCCTTCAGCGCGAGCCATCTGTCGACGGGCGCTTCATTGAAGGGGGAGTGTATCTTTTCGCCGACGGGGCCCATATATCCGAGCGTCAGCGCGAAGTTTATCAGCAGAGTGAAAAAGCCGAGTATCACGCAGGGTATCGTGTTCGGCACGGTCACGTTGCCGTCCGCGGAGGTGGAAGTCACCAGCGACGTGAAGGGCAGGTTGACGAAAAGCACCATAAAGTCGACGGCGAGATACCAGCCGAGTATCTTTTTTATCATTTGTCCGAGCGTTACGCTTTCGTTTTTCATAGGTAGTTCCTTTCGGTGAGCGGTCGAATTGTTTTGTTGAAAACAGGGTATTACCACCCGTTAAGGTGCGAGCGGCGGAGCGCGCCGAACAGCTTGTTCATACTGCCGCGCTTGTTCTTTTCGAGATTCAGAAGCATCTGCTTCGTCTCCTCGCGTGAGGTCTCGCCGTCGGCGGGGCAGCGCTGGCGGAGTATCGGGAGTTCCAGTCTGTTCGCGGCTCCGACTACGTCGCGCTCCGGCATAAGCGCGAGCGGACGTATGACGGTTATATCCTTGCGGTCGAGGTAGGTCATAGGCGCGAAAACCCCGAGCCGCCCCTCGTAAAGCAGATTCATCACGAAGGTTTCGAGCAGGTCGTCGCGGTTGTGACCGAGCGCGACCTTGTTGCAGCCGAGCGCCTTCGCCTCGTCGTGCAGCGCTCCGCGCCGCATACGAGCGCAGAGGGAGCAGGGAGAATCCTCCTGCCGGATATTGAAGACGATCTGCCCGATCTGCGTTTCGCGGATATGGTATTCGACGCCGAGCTGCGCGAAATACTCCGCGAGCGGCGCGAAGTCGGTCTTCTCGTCGAAGCCCATATCCAGCGTTATCCCGACAAGGGAGAAATCGATGCCGCAGAAGCGTTTGAACGCGTTCAGCGCTGTCAGAAGCAAGACGGAGTCTTTGCCGCCGCTTACGCCGACCGCTATGCGGTCTCCGTCGGAGATGAGGTTATATTCGTCGACTGCGCGGCGCAGGAAAGACAGCACACGCTGCATAGGCTTTTCCTTTCGTTCGGTTCAGTTCGGTTCGGTTCGGTTCGGTTTCGGTTACGGGCGCGGTCGGGCGGCGTCCGCGATGTTCGCCCGTCAGAATATGGAGAGCTGCTTGTTCAGCTCGTCGCCCTCCGCGGGCTTCGCTCCGGCGGCGGGCAGGTTCTTGACGCGGTAGCGGTGGGGCGAAGACAGCGAACCTTCCTCGTAAAGGCGGACGCCCGCGACCTTGTGCTGCGGCTTCATCGACATAACCGCGACGCCGATGGTGTCCTTCGAGGTCTTCAGCGGCACCTGTGCGGCGTCTATGAGAAGCAGCTTGCCGTTTGTGGCGTTGAGCAGCAACAGGAGGTTTCCTTCGGTCTCGGTGAATGCGGCGACCAGCGGGCTCTTGTCGCTGTAAGCGGAGATCAGGCGCTTGCGGTTCGTCTTCGTCTCGTAGCTCTTCAGCGCAATTCGCGCGCATTTGCCGTTTTCGAAGAAGAAGAGAATGCTGCCGGAATAATCCTTCGTCGCGACCATATAGACGGGGAGCTCGTCCTCGTCCATGCCGAGCTTGACGGGGAGGAAGTCGCCTATAAGCGAGATCTTCGTATCCGCGAAGTTATACGCCTTAGCCTTGTATACCTGGTGCTTATCGGTGAAGAAGAGCAGGTCGGTGCAGTTGGTTATCTCAGCGGACTGCGCGATGCTGTCGCCGTCCTTGAGCTTGTGCTCGCCGCTCATGCGGAGCGAAAGCGGGGTGACCTTCTTGAAGTAGCCGTCTTTCGTCATAAAGACGGTAACGGGATAGTCGTCGGGCTCGTCCGCGGCGGCGACAGTCGGCTCCTCGAAGTTATATATGATCTCCGTTTTGCGCGGCATACCGTACTTCGCCTTGACCTCGAGCAGCTCGCCGCGTATGACGGAGCGCTGTTTCTCGGGGCTTTTGAGTATCTCGCCGAGGCGCTTGACCTCGGTCTTGAGGTCGCTTATCTCCTTGGTGCGCTTGAGGATGTATTCGCGGTTGAGGTGGCGCAGCTTTATCTCGGCGACGTATTCCGCCTGCGTTTCGTCGATACCGAAGCCGATCATCAGGTTCGGCACTACCTCCGCCTCCTCGGCGGTGTCGCGGACGATGCGTATCGCCTTGTCGATGTCGAGCAGTATCAGCTCGAGACCTTCGAGCAGGTGCAGGCGGTCGGAGAGCTTCTGGCGGTCGAAGTATATGCGGCGCTTGACGCATTCGATGCGGAATGCTATCCATTCGAGCAGGAGCTGGCGGACGCCGAGCACGCGGGGCGAGCCCTCGATGAGCACGTTGATGTTCGCCGAGAATGTATCCTGCAGAGTGGTGGAGGCGAAGAGGCGTTCCATCAGCTTTTCGGGCTCGGCGTTTCCGCGCAGGTCGATGGTCAGGCGCAGGCCGTTTATATCGGTCTCGTCGCGGATATCGCGTATTTCTTTCAGGCCGCCGCCCTTGATGATGTCGATTATCTTGTCCTTGACCGCCTCGACGGTCGTCGTCGGCGGGAGCTGGGTTATCTCGATGCGGTTGCCGGATTTGTCGTAGCTCCAGACGGAGCGTATTTTGAAGCTGCCGCCGCCGGTCTCGATGACCTTGTTCATCTCCTCGGCGTTGTAGATGAGCTTGCCGCCGCCGGGGAAGTCGGGCGCCTTCAGCACGGAGGCGACGTCGAAGTCCTCGTTTTCGAGCAGCTCGACGGTGACGTCGATTATCTCCGCGAGATTGAAGGAGGGGATGTTCGACGCCATGCCGACGGCGATGCCGACGGTGGGGTTGCAGAGTATCGCGGGGAAGGTGACGGGCAGCAGGCGCGGCTCGGTCGTCGTGTTGTCGTAGTTGGGGATGAAGTCGACGGCGTCGCGGTTGATGTCGCGGAAAAACTCGGAGGTTATCTTCGCGAGCTTCGCCTCGGTATAACGCGCGGCGGCGTACTTCATATCGCGGGAATACGCCTTGCCGAAGGAGCCCTTCGACTCCACCAGCGGATGCAGCAGCGATTCGCAGGCGCGCGTAAGGCGCACCATCGTTTCGTAGATGCCGGCGTCTCCGTGCGGGTTGTAGCGCATCGTCTGGCCGACGATGTTCGCGGACTTGACGAAGCCGCCCTCCGAGAGCCCCATCTTATACATGGTATAGAGGAGCTTGCGGTGAGAGGGCTTCAGGCCGTCTATTTCGGGTATGGCGCGGGAGGCGATAACGCTCATGGCGTAAGGCATATAGTTCTCCCGCAGGGTTTCGGTGATTTTCTGGTCAAGAACGGTGCCGGCGCCGGATATTTCGGCGTTCGGGTTCACTGCGCTCTTCGGCACGGGCTTTTTGGTACGCGCCATCGGTTCACATCCTGTTTCTCATAATCGGTCTTCTCGCAGAGAAGATTTTTCGCGCAAAGAAGCGTCAGCGGCTTCTGCGCGGCTTTAAGTTATAACGCCAGTCGAGGTCTCCGCGCTGAAGCGCGAGGATAAGCACCTCCGCGCCGGCGAGGTTCGTGGCGTAGGGGATATTATGCACGTCGCAGACGCGGGAGAAGTCGAGCGACTCGTCCGCCGCCTGCGGATCGCGGAAGTATATCACCAGATCGATCTCGTCGCAGGAGATGCGGGCGAGCACCTGCTCGCCGCCTCCCTGTATTCCGCCGAGGTACGGCTCGATAGTCAGACCGGTCGCCTCGGAGATCTGTCTGGCGGTGGCGCCTGTGGCGCAGAGATTGTGCTTGTTGAGGGTGCCGGCGTAGGCGATACAGAACTGTATCATCAATTCCTTTTTCTTATCGTCGGCCATTAACGCGATTTCCATAAAAAATATACCTCCGTTTCGCGAAAATGAATGTTTGAGGGATTGGAAGGATCAGAGCAGAAGCGGCACGCGCTCGCCGCAAAGACGGGCGGCGGCGTTGCGGAGCTGCTGCGATTCGAGACTTTTGCCGGTGACGAGCAGCGTGTTGGCGCGGCTCGCTTTTTCAACTCCGTCGGTGCGGTAGACGACGCCGAGCAGCCGCGCGCAGCAGGAATCCATAATCTGATCCGGTGACATATCACGCCGCCCGATACCGCGCGGATTTACCATGTTCACAAGGACGAAGAAGGGCTTGTCCGGACTCGCGCGGCGCACCGTTTCGGCCGCCGCGGAAGCGGGTATCGCCGCTTCCTTCTGCGGATTGGTGACGATAACGACCTTGTCCGCGGCCTGTGCGGCGTTTCTTACGGAAGCGCCTATGCCGGCGGGGCAGTCGAAAATGACGAAGCGGTATTTCTTCGCGGCTTTCTCCGCGAGCTTTTTAAGGAATTCCGGCTCGGGAACGTAGTCGGGATCCTTCGCGCCGGGTATCAGCGCGAGACGACCGCCTCCGGCGACGTCGACAATGGCGTCTTCAAAGGAGCAGTTTCCGCGCTCGATATCGGAAAGGTCGTATATGAAGCTGTCGCTTTTGCGAAGTATTATATCGGCGTTGCGCATACCGGAGTCGACGTCGACGATGAGAGACGCTTTGCCGCGCATCGCGAGCGCGGCGGCGGAGTTGACGCAGAAAAAGGATTTTCCGACGCCTCCCTTTCCGGATATGACGGCTATTGACTGTGCCAAGGGTCATCCCTCCCTGTGTGTTTTAACTGCGGAATTACGGCGGCGGTTCGCCGCCTCCGTTGTCCGGCGGGTTTTCGGGATTATCGGGTTCGGGCTCGGAGGAGCTTTCCTCCTCGCCGCCGTTGTCGGGCTCGCTCTCCTGCGACGAGCTTGAGGGCTCGGAAGAACTGCTGTCGGGAAGGGCGGGCTCCTGCCCGGAGGAGCTTTCGCCGCGTGAGCTTGAAACCGAGGACGAGAGCGGCTCGGAGGAGGACGGCGGGGCTTCGTAGCCGTCGGCGTACTTGCCGAGCTTGAAGTAGGCGTCCATTATCTCTTTGGCGACGGGCGCGACGCCGTTGCCGCTGCCGGCGTGCTCAACGAGCACGCATATAACTATTTCGGGGTTCTTGTACGGGGCGAAGCTGACGAAGACGCCGGTCGCGGTGCCCTTGGAAACGGACGCCGTTCCCGTCTTGCCGCCTACGGAAATGGGGTAGTTCTCAAAAACTCTTGAGGCGGTGCCGCCTTCCTCGGTGACGGAGCGCAATCCGCGCAGTATCGCGTTCTGCTCCTGTTCGGTCATGCTGACGGTGGAAACGACCCTCGGCTCGAACTGGTTGATGACCGATCTGTCGTTGTAATCGAGTATCTTGTCGAGCAGGTGGACCTGATAGCGCGTTCCGCCGTTGGCGATGGTGGCGATATAGTTCGCTATCTGCAGCGGGGTGAAGAGGTGGTATGACTGGCCGATCGCGGCCTGGAGGTCGTCGCCGCCGTACCACGATTCGCCGAAGGTGTTTTCCTTATACTTTCTGCTGGCGAGGACGCCCGCGCTTTCGCCGGGGATCTCGATACCGGTCTTTTCTCCGAGTCCGAGCCGCGTGCAGACTTCGTCGAGCTTATCTATGCCGAGCCGCCTGCCGACCTCGAAGAAGAAGTAGTTGCAGGAGGTCTGCAGCGCCTTGGCGACGTCGCAGGGTCCGTGCGTAGTGCCATAGCTGTCGTAGATCCAGCACTTCGGCTGGTAGTCGTCGTAGAAGGTGTATATTCCCTTGTCGTAGATTATTTCGTCGGTGGTGATGACTTTATTTTCAAGTCCGGCGAGCGCGGTCGCGGGCTTGAAGGTCGAGCCGGGGGAGTAGGTGCCGCCGATAACGCGGTTGAGCAGCGGGTTGGCGGGATTGCTTATCAGATCGGAGAAGTCCGCGGAATACCGCGTCAGGTCGTAGGTCGGATAGCTTGCCATCGCGTAGATCGCGCCCGTGTTGGGGTTGATCGCGACGACGGAGCCGGCGTTGCAGTCTTCGCCGACGCCGTTTTTGGCGTTTGCTTTGATGCGCTTAATGGTGGCTTCAAGCGCGTCCTGCGCTACGCGCTGCAGTTTGGAATTTATCGTCAGCTTTATGGTGTTGCCGGGTTTGGAGGTCTCGCCGGAGTGTACCCCGACGACCTTGCCGGTGCTGTCGACTTCAACGAGACTCTCGCCCTCGGTGCCGCGAAGGTAGTCCTCGAAGGCCTTTTCCGCGCCTTCCTTGCCGACCGTGGCGTTAAGCGGGTAGCCGCGTTCTACGTAGCTGTCGGCCTCCTCGGCGGAAATAAGGCCCGTCCTGCCGATGACGTGCGGGGCGAAGGTGCCGTCGTTTATAATCCGTATCGGCTCGACGGTCACGTCGACGCCGCTCATTTCATAGCGGCGCTCCTTTATCTCGCTGGCGGTCTCGGCAGAGATGTCGCTGGCGGCGGTGAAAGGCGTGCCGATCGCGAAGTTGCGGAGCTCCATCTCGTAGCGAAATCCGGCGAGGCGGCGCATTCCGGCGGCATCGCCGCCTTCAATGCCGTAACGGTTGTAAAGCGCGGCGAGCGCGTCCTGAGGCGAAGCGCCGTCGTCAAGGCCCAGTGTTTTCAGCAGCTTTTTCTTCGCGTTTTCCTTGCCCGCCTCCCATTCATATGGGGATACGTCGGTTATCGGAACGCCGTCCTTGATCTCGACTTCGTTTTCGAGCAGTATCTTTATGAGCTTTGCGCAGGTGTCGTTCTCCTGGCCCTTGGGTATGTACGCGCGGTCGAGCGTAACGGAAAGCCCCATGCGGTTGGTGACTATCGGCTCACCGTCGGAATCGAGTATCTCTCCGCGAACGGCGACCGTCGTTTGAGTCTTATAAGAACGCTTCGTGGCGGTCTCTAGGTATTCGTCGCCGTGGACGAGCTGGAGGTTCATGAGGCGAACTATGTATACGACGACGACCAGGCACCAAAAGACGCCCAGTATAAACGTTTTTATCCTTTTGCTTCGCTTATCCATAGTTTCCCCTTATCCGACGGGCGAATTGATCTTCCTGCTTATCGGGCGGAAAATGATGAAAAAGATCGTTCCCGTTACCGCCGCGCTCAAACCTCCGTGCAGGATGGCGAGGAAGACGGTGTACCAAGCTCCGCCGTTGCCCCATATCAAAAAGAAGAAAAAGTAGGTTATCAGCTGATATATCGCAGCGAACGCCGCAACTGTCACGAGATTCGTCAGCCATTTGACGCGGATGAGGTTCGCCGCGACGATCTGCGCCGCGAAGGCGAAAAGCAGCATCAGCAGCGCGTTATAGCCGAAAAGGCGCCCCGAAGTGACGTCCCAGAGCAGACCGAACACGCACCCGAGCACGAGCCCTACGTCCGAATCGTCGTTCAGTGAGATGACGACAACGGCGGGCAGCACGAGGCATATGTACGAAATGTGAAGCGACAGCGTGTTCTGCAGCACGAGCATGAGAAGCAGCAGAAACGAATACACCGTCCACTTTGCGAAGGAGGCCTTCGGTTTGTTGCTGTTCACGTTATTCCTGCTCCTGTCCGGTGAAATCTGTGATTATATAGACGTTGCGCAGCTGGCTGATGTCGGTGTAGGGAACTATCACCGCGTAGCTTGAAGCGCCGTGAGTCTCGGCGCGGACCTCTTCCACGGTGCCGACGATTATGTTTTTCGGGAAGGCGCCGCCGAGTCCGCTCGTGACGATCATATCGCCCGCGGCGACCTCGGTCTCGCGCGGCAGGTAGCTCATTTTGCACTTGCCGTCCTCACGGAGCTTCGCGTCGCCCTCGACCACGGCGACTTCGCCGGTGCGTGTCTCGAGCGCGCCGCACTCGAACGAAACGTCGAGTATGGTCGTGATCTTGCTGTAGGTCAGATAGACCTCGCTGACGTAGCCGATGATGCTGCCGCTTGAAATGACCGGATCGCGCACCTCGACTCCGTCGATGCTCCCACGGTCGACGGATATGACGTCGAACCAGCCGGAAGGATCGCGGCCTATGACCTTCGCCTTGGTAAGCGAAAGCTCGGTAAGGCGCTCGGTCAGTCCGAGACTGTCTTTAAGGAAGGCGTTTTCCTGCATCAGCATCTCATTCTGGCTTTCCAGCGTCTGCAGCCGTCGTATCTCCTGCCGGAGCATGTCGTTCTCCTCTTTCAGCCGGTCGTAGTCGCCGAGCTTGACGAAGAAATCCGACAGCCCGTTGACGATGGCGGCGTTGGCCTTCTGGAACGGTGTGGTGAGCGCGCCGAAAAAGCTCTCGAGATAGCTCGCTTCGCCGCCGCGGCTGAGCGAATAGATCATCGAGCCGATGAGCACGAGGCAGACCGCGGCGATTATTTTAATTTTCTTTCCGGTGAAGAAATCCCGCATTTCGTGACCTCTTTTGCAAGATGAATGGAACGGTTACGCGGCGGAAACCGCGTGAACGGCGGTTACGCCATTCTGTAGCCGTAGGAATCGTCGTTGTCGAATTCGTCGATGTGCTCGAGCATCATTCCGGCGCCGATGGCGACGCAGTCGGTGGGCTCCGGAGCTATATAGACGGGCATGCCGGTCTCCTGCGCGATGACGGTGTCGATGCCGCGCAGCAGCGCGGAGCCGCCGCAGAGCATGATGCCGCGCTCGATGAGGTCGGCGGAAAGCTCCGGCGGTGTTTTCTCCAGCGTCGAACGCACGGCTTCGAGTATCGCGGCGACGGAGTCGCTGAGCGCCTCGCGCACCTCGGAGGCGGTTATCTCGAGTTCTCTGGGAAGTCCGTCGATGATGTTCCTGCCCTTGATCAGCTCGCGCCCTTCGTTCTCATAAGGGTACGCGGAGCCGATATGTATCTTGACCTCCTCGGCGGTGCGTCCGCCGATGGCGATATTGTATTTGCGTCTGACGTAGTCGACGATGGCGTCGTCGAAGTCGTCGCCCGCGACCTTGACCGAGCAGCTGGAAACTATGCCCTGGTAGGAGATGACCGCGACCTCGGTCAGTCCGCCGCCGATGTCGACTATCATCGAACCGGTCGCCTCGGCGATCGGGAGTCCGGCGCCGATGGCCGCCGCCATGGGCTCGTCGACGGTGCGCGGATCGCGCACTCCCGCGCCCGCGGCCGCCTGCTTGACGGCGTGGCGCTCGACCTCCGTGACGTTGAAGGGCACGGCGATGACCGCGCGCGGCTTCGAGAAGAAGCTGTTGCCGCAGACCTCCTTGACGAAGCGGCGGAGCATCCCCTCCGTGCTGGTCAGGTCGGCGATGACGCCGTCCTGGATCGGACGTACGGCGGTTATGTCCTTCGGCGTGCGGCCGAGCATTTCCTTGGCCTCGTTGCCGGCGGCGCGTATGACCTCGTCGTAGTTGTCGATGGCGACGACGCTGGGTTCGCGCAGCACTATGCCGCGGTCCTTGTAATATATCTTCGTGTTGGAGGTGCCCATGTCGATGCCGATGAAGTTATTGAAAAGTCCCATATAAAACTGCCTTTCTCCGCCATGGCGGGAGGGGATAAAAAACGAAGGTGGTTATCTGCCGGTCGAGCCGAATCCGCCCGCACCGCGTTCGGTCTCCTCGAGCTTTTCCGTTTCAACGAGAGTTACCGGAAGGGGAGACGTAACGACGAGCTGCGCGACGCGGTCGAGCGGCATTATCGTGTAGGGTTCGTCGGAGACGTTGCAGAGCCCGACGAAGATCTCGCCGGTGTAGTCGCTGTCGATGACGCCGACGGAGTTGGAGAGCGTCACGCCGTGCTTGACGCCGAGTCCGCTTCTGCCGAAGAGCAGACCGACGCTGCCTTCGGGGAGCTTTACGGCTATACCCGTCGGCACGGAGGCGAGCTTGCCGGGTTGAAGCGTCAGCGGCGCTTCTATCGCGGCGCACAGGTCGAAGCCGGCGCTGCCGGAGGTCGCGCGTTCGGGCGCTTTCACGCCCGCGCGTCCGGTCAGCTTAACGAAAACTCGGGCGTCAGACAAAGCTGCTCACCTCGCCGCCGTAGCCGTAACCGTTCTCGCCGTTGTCCTTCTCCTCGGGTTCGTCGTCGAGCGGTTCGGACGCCGCGCCGTGCTGCGCCTCAAAGAGCTTCTGCTTGAGCTCGTCCGTCTCCTTCTGGAGATAGAAGAGCTGCTTGGAAGTCTCGCGGTAGCGCGCGTTGACGTTGTCGACCTCGTCTTTGAGACGGAGGTAGCGATCCGCGAGCTCGATTGAAGTCAGCGCAAGCGCCTTCTCGGTGCTGAGCCACTGCGCGTCGCGCTGGTGCGCGGCGATGCGGCGGTCGACGTCGGCGGCCGCGCGTTCAACGTTCACCGCGGGCTCGTCGGTCTTGATGGTGTAAGGAACTCCGCCGATCTTTACGTTGATAAGATTTTTTTCGCTCATGTTGTCCACCCCGAAATTGTACATATTTATACTATTATACTATCATCTCACATTATAGCAAACATTTCCGCGTTTCTCAACACTTTTTTGTTGACATATTCAAAAAATATGATAAGATAACAAAATAAGGGAACGACTGATAAGCTTGGCCGCGCCGAAAGGCGCGAAAGGAGCGGAACGTATATGGAAAAAGGGAAGAGAATAGTCGTCAAGATAGGCACCTCCTCGCTGACTGCCAACGGCGGAAGCATCAACCTGCGCAGGATCGACGAGCTCGCGAAGGTGCTCAGCGGCGTGCGCAATACCGGCAACAGCGTAGTGCTCGTCAGCAGCGGCGCGGTCGGAGTCGGCAGCGCGATGCTCTGGAACGGAGTTCGCCCGACGGAGCTTGACGGCCTCCAGGCAGCCGCCGCGGTGGGGCAGATCCGCCTTATGCACATATACGACAAGCTCTTCGCCGAGTTCGGCGTGCCGGTCGCGCAGGTGCTTCTGACGCGCAACAACGTTGAAAATGAGGTCCAGCGCCGCAACTGCCTCAACGCCTTCGAGCGCCTGCTTTCAATGGGCGTCATCCCGATAGTCAACGCCAACGATGTCGTGAACACCGACGAGATAAAAGAGCTCGCCGGATTCCGCGATAACGATAACCTTTCCGCCGTCGTCGCGGAGCTGATAAGCGCGGATATGCTCATCTTCCTGACCGACGCGGACGGGCTTTTCGATTCAAATCCGCACTCGAATCCGGACGCGAAGCTCATCCCGCGCGTGACCGAAATCACGCCGGAAATGTACGAGAGCTGCGAGGGCAAATCCGCCCTCGGCACGGGAGGCATGACCTCCAAGCTCCGCGCCGCCGAGCGTATGCTCGCGCAGGGCAGGGAAACGGTGATAATGAACAGCGAGGACCCCGCGCTGATTTACGAACTGCTTGAAGGGAAACAGGTCGGCACGGTCTTTGCCGCCGGGTGAAAAGAAAGGCAGGGAATATGGATATCAGAGCCATCGGCGCCGCGGCGAAAGCGGCGTCGCGCATAATAGGAACGTCGTCGAACGAAACGCGCAACGCCGCGCTTCGCGCGATAGCCGCCGCGCTTGAAGAGCGCAAAGCCGAGATCTTCGCCGCGAACGAAGCGGACCTCGCCGCCGCGCGCGAAAACGGCATGAGCGCCGCGATGCTCGACCGCCTCGCGCTGAACGAGAGCCGCGTGAAGCTCATGGCGCAGGGTGCGCTCGAACTGCTCGGCGTTCCCGACCCGCTCGACCGCGTATTCGACGAGCGCGTCCGCCCCAACGGGCTGAAGATAACGAAAAAAGCGGTGCCGCTCGGCGTCATCGCGATCATATACGAGGCGCGTCCGAACGTCACCGTCGACGCCGCCGTGCTGTGTCTGAAAAGCGGCAACGCCGTCATCCTCAAGGGAGGCAAAGAGGCGATAAATTCCAATCTCAAGCTCGGCGAGATAATGCGCGCCGCGCTCGAGAGCGCGGGGCTTCCCGCCGACTGCGTCACCGTCCTGCCGGATACCTCGCGCGAAGCGGCTACGGCGCTGATGACGCTTAACGAGTTCGTCGACGTGCTTATCCCGCGCGGAGGCGCCGGACTCATCTCGGCGGTGGTGAAGAACGCCACCGTCCCGACGATAGAAACCGGAACGGGCAACTGCCACGCCTTCGTGGACGCCTCCGCCGATCTCGATATGGCGGCTGATATAATCTTCAACGCCAAGACTTCGCGCCCCTCCGTCTGCAACGCGCTCGAAACCGCGCTCGTCCACGCGGACGTCGCGGAGAAGTTTCTGCCGCTGATGAAGTCGAAGCTTGACGAGAAGAACGTCGAGCTGCGCGGCTGCGAACGCGCCCGCGCCATCCTCGGCGGCTGCGTGAAGCCCGCGGTCGAAAGCGACTGGGCGAACGAATTCCTCGACTATATCCTCGCCGTGAAGGTCGTCGGCGGTATCGACGAAGCGCTCGCGCATATCGCGCGCTACTCGACCGGACACAGCGAGGCGATAATCACGGAGAACGCGGAAAACGCCGCGCGCTTCCTGCGCGAAGTCGACGCCGCGGCGGTCTACGTCAACGCCTCCACCCGCTTCACCGACGGCGGCGAGTTCGGCTACGGCGCGGAGATCGGCATCTCCACGCAGAAGCTCCACGCCCGCGGCCCGATGGGCGTCGACTGCCTGACCACATACAAGTACCTAATCGAAGGCGACGGTCAGGTGAGATAACCCTCAATACCCGTCATCCCGAAGGGCGAAGCCCGAGGGATCCCCTGCCGTCTGCAGCGGGCCTGTCATCCTGAGCGGAGCAACCGAAGGTTGCAAAGTCGAAGGAACTTAAAGAAAACGGTAATACAAATAACAAAAGTGTGTATTCGGAGCGGGTGATGACCCTCATATCCGAATACACACTTTTTTCTTTTATGCTTCCGTTACCTTCAGGATCCTTCGCTGACGCTCAGGATGACAGTCTCCGGTTCGCGTCAGTCGTCGTATTTGATCGAGAGACCGCCGAAGCTGACGGCGGCGTTGACGCGCAGGACGTAAGGCGCGTCGGGATCGGGCATACCGGTAACGCCCTTGCCGGAGAAGGAGCCGGCGGTCGCCAGCTCGGCGCGGACGTTCTTCGGCAGCAGTACCTCGGCGTCGCCGAAGGAGACGTTGAGGTCGAGCGAGGCGTTCTCCCCGAACTCGCTGACGCCGCGCAGGTCGAGCGTGAATTCTCCGAAGGAGACATTAACCTTGCCGCCGACGATCTTTTCCGCCCTGCAGACGATCCTGTCGTCGCCGAAGCTGGCGTTGTAGTTGATGAAGCCGTCCGCGTCGGAGTACTCGGACTTGAATTTCCCGCTTTTGCCGTTCATTTTAACGCCGGGCGAAAACTTGACGCGCGAACGCTTGCGGTGCCTGCGGAAGAACTGGTGAAGTATGATCGAGAGACCGACGAAGACCAGCACGATCGCGAGAATGATCGTCCAGATGCCTTCGCCCTTGATGACGCCGATGTTTCTGAGCAGGAATATAACGCCCGCGGCGGTTATGCCGAGTGAGAAACCGGATATGTCGCGCGAGCAGCAGCCGGAAAGTCCGACGAAGATTATCGCCGAGGGCCATACGACGTCCCAGAATCCGATCTCGCCGAACCATTCGGCGTTTGTCTTCATAAGTATCAGCAGCACGCCGGCGAGGAGTATGAATACCCCTAAGAATA
>JAFTEJ010000047.1 GCA_017453725.1 Clostridia bacterium
AGCGAAGCGCCGGCGGCGCTTCGCGCAAGTGAGAGGAGACCCAATCATCCGCTGACACGATAGGACGGGCAACGGCACCCGTACGGGTGCTTTTTTATTGGCGGAAATCCGGCGGGGAGAGTCGAAACGAACTCCAAACGCCGCGAGCGAACGCGATGCGGGGTTTGGCAGCGAAGCTCCGGCGGCGCTTCGCGCAAGTGAGAGGAGACCCAATCATCCGCTGACACGAGAGGATGGACGCTGTTGCCGTTTCTTATTGATTCCGCGTTCCGATTGTGTTATACTTACGTCATCAATCCGGCTCGGAGGCAAATATGATAAACGTTTCCATGCTCACTTCCCGCTTCACGGTACGCACGATGGACGATTCGGACGCGGAGCTTATTCTGCGCCTGTGCGAGGGAAATCCTCTTTATTATCAATATTGCAAATCGGAAGCGTCAAAAGAACGGATCCTGAACGACCTTCACATCACGCCGCCCGGAATCGGCTCATCGGATAAATACTACGTCGGTTTCTTCCGAAACGGCGAGCTGATCGCGGTCATGGACCTCATAGACGGCTATCCCGAGCCCGACTTCGCCTACATCGGATTCTTTATGATGAACGCCGCGTTTCAGGGGAAGCAGATCGGGAGCGGGATCATCAGCGACGTTTGCGCTTATCTGAAGCAAATCGGGAAAAGGACCGTTCGGCTCGGCATCGCCGAGGATAACCCGCAGGCGAACCGCTTCTGGAAGAAAAACGGCTTCGCCGCCGTCGGCAAAGCGCGGATGGACGGATGGACGGCTCTCATCGCGGAAAAGGCGCTTTGAGCCGCCGGGCGGGACGGTTCCGAAAGAACACGGCGGCGTTGATATAAAGCTTTCAAACGCTTGATTCCGCGGACGGAGTATGTTATAATCATTCATATAAGAACGCGGGCGTGACGCTCCGCGGCGCGAAAGGTGCGGCGTTATGATAATAGATTACCTCGGGCACAGCGGTTTCCTCGTGGAAACAGAAAGGGCGCTGATCCTCTTCGACTACTTCCGCGGCGATCTTTCGGTTATCGAAAGCAAGCCTGCGGAAAAGCCGCTTTTCGTCTTCGCGAGCCACGTTCACCCGGACCATTTCAACCCGATCATCTTCTCCCTCGCGGGCGGCGGGCGCAGGGTTGAATACCTGCTCTCTCACGACATAAAGCGCAAGGCTTCTCCCCCGCCGGAGGCGGACGTCGCCTTCCTCGACGCGAACGCCGAATACGTTTTCGACGGGCTCGGCCGCGTGAAAACCCTGCGTTCGACAGATCAGGGCGTCGCCTTCTTCGTCGACGCTGGCGGCGAGACCATTTACCACGCCGGCGACCTGCACTGGTGGGCGTGGGAGGGCGAACCCGAAGTCTGGCTCGCCGCGCAGGAACGTTCATTCCGCAGCGAAACAGAAAAGCTCGCGGGAGAACGCATCGACGCCGCATTCGTCGTGCTCGACGACCGGCTCGGCGAAAACTTCGCGCTCGGCGCGTCGCTCTTCCTTTCGCTTTGCAAGCCCGCGTGCCTGCTGCCGATGCACTTCTGGGATGACCCCGGCGTCGTAGGCCGCTTCGCAAGCCTTCCGGAAACGCTCGCCTCCGGCGCGCGCGTCATCGATACCGCGAACGGGACCCACTGGGAAATATAAAAGGAGAAACCGCAATGAAATTCAAAATGATCCACGAGAATTACAACGTCGCCGACCTCGACGTTTCGCTGAAGTTTTACGAAAAGGCGCTCGGGCTGACCGAGAAGCGCCGCAAAACCGCATCCGACGGCTCCTTCATCATCGTCTATATCGGCAACGACTGCGGCGAGTTTGAGCTTGAGCTGACCTGGCTGCGCGATCATCCGCAGAAGTATGACATCGGCGAGGAGGAGTTCCACCTCGCGTTCCGCACGGACGACTTCGACGCCGCTCATAAACTTCACGAGGAGATGGGCTGCATATGCTTTGAGAATCCCTCGATGGGTATCTACTTCATACAGGATCCCGACGGCTACTGGCTCGAGATCATCCCTACAAGATAACGCGGATATGTTAGAAATATGGGGAAAGCGTCCTCCGGACGCTTTCCCCATAGAAATATTCAGGACTTATTTCGCTTACAATACCTTAATTGATTCGAGAATCGCTATCGTCTCCGCGGAATTATAGGTGTGATACGCGGATGTGACGGTCACCCAACCTCCGGCGACCTGACCGCAAAGCATAAAGCAATCGATCCCGCTGGAGATATACGCGTAACCGGTCCACGAAACGCCGCCCGCTTCGACCGTGACGTCGCCGGCGCCGCCGTTGACCTCGTTAATCTCCTTCGTCGCTATAATGCCGTCCTCGGCGTCCTCCTGACCGGCGACTACTCCGATGAGGTAGTAGTGCGTGTTATCGCTGTCAAGCAGGATCCACGCGGAATCGGGATCGTCCGCGTCGATGAGGCTGCCGCCGACAAGGCTGTTGCCTTCGGGAACGAAGACGGAGAGGTTTCCCCACTCCTGCGTTTCGCCCTTGACGGCTTCGGGCTCGGCTTCGCCGCCGTTTCCGCCGCTTCCGCAGGCACAGAGCGCCGCGAGCATCGCGATCGCGAGCAGGATTGAAATCAGTTTTTTCATATTTGTGTGCTCCTTATCTATGTTTTAACCCATTATAACCACATCGATTATGTTTGTCAATATGCAATCATAACGGCAAAACGGTCAAGTATTATAATGCCGATTGCCGGCGATGACTTGTCGGCGGCAACACTTTTTTCAAAAAATACGCTTTTTGCGCTTGCCACGAAAGCTTGTTTGTGTTATATTCTTATATGGTTTCACGAAGGGAGGCGGATGACCGCTTGTTCAGAACGATAATAACGGTGCTCACCGCGCTGCTTGCGGTCGGGAGCTTCTATATAGTTTGGCGGTGCCGCCGCTTCGGCTTCGTCAAGCGGCTCGCCGGCGGCAGAAAGTGGCTGGAATGGCTTACGGCCTCCGCTTCGCTGCTTCCGATAGCGGCGTTTTTCCTCGTCAATCTGTACGCTGTGATCATCGTCTGGATGCACGTCATAGTCTTCCTCGCGCTCGGCGACCTCATCGGCTTTGTCATACGCAAGGCGCGCAAGCGTCCGCGCGGCGACCTCGCGGGGATGATCTCGCTCTGCCTCGTGACGGTCTACCTCGCATGCGGATGGTTCTTCGCGCACCACGTCTTCGAAACGCGCGAGACCTTCACGACGGCGAAGGACCTCGGCGCGGAGCGCATACGCGTCGTCGAGATCGCTGACGCGCACATCGGGGTAACGCTCGACGGCGAGGGCTTCGCGAAGCAGATGGAACGCGTATGCGCGGCCGAGCCTGACGTCGTCGTGCTCGTCGGCGACTTCGTGGACGACGATACGGAGCGCGGCGATATGCTCCGCGCCTGCGACGCGCTCGGCGAAATCAATGCGAAATACGGCGTCTATATGGTGCTCGGCAACCACGACATGGGCTATTTTGACTACCGCAATTTCTCGACCGACGAGCTTTTCGCGGCGCTCGACGCGAACGGAGTGCGCGTTCTGCGCGACGAGGCGGTCATCATAGACAGCCGCTTCTACCTCATCGGGCGGCGCGACCGCTCCGAGCGCGGACGGCTCTCCGCCTCCGAGCTGACCGACGCGCTCGACGGGACGAAATACGCGATAATGCTCGACCACCAGCCGAACGACTACGACGCGGAGGCAGAAAGCGGAGTCGACCTCGTGCTCTCCGGCCACACCCACGGCGGGCACGTCTTCCCCGCCGGGCTCATCGGGCTCTGGAGCGGCGCGAACGACCGCACCTACGGCTCCGAGCGCCGGGGCGGCACCGACTTCTACGTCACCAGCGGCATCTCCGGCTGGGGCATCCCGTTCAAGACCGGCTGCATAAGCGAATTCGTCGTGATCGATATTGTGAACGAATGAAAAAAGGACGCCCGCGGGCGTCCTTTTTTGCGTATATACTGCTATTCCTGCGGCTTGGCGAGGCCGTGGATGAAGCCGTCCGAGCGGACGGAGCAGACGTCGCCGCCGACGACGGTCGTGCCGGACATAAGGAGGTTGGCTTTGACGCTCCCCTCCGGCTCGCCGGCGTAGTTCGTCACGCCGTAGGTGTAGCGCGTGAGCGTTTTGCCCTAGAAGCTCTCCAGCGAAAAGCCCTGCGAAAGCTGCAGCTCCGCGTACTCCGCGAACGCGCCGTCGAACTCATCCGGCACGGAGACCGCGACCGTTTCCTCCGGCTCCGCCGTCGTTTC
>JAFTEJ010000048.1 GCA_017453725.1 Clostridia bacterium
GAGGATCTTGCCTCTTACGGGAATGATAGCCGGGAACTCCGCGTCTCGCGCGAGCTTGCAGGAGGTCAGCGCGGAATCGCCCTCGACGATGTATATCTCGCGGACGCTCTTGTCGCGGGTGCGGCAGTCGACGAACTTCTCGACCTTGTTGGTGAAGTCCATGGTCGAAATGTTCGCCTTTTTGAGCGTCTGGCGCATCTTCTCGGCGTTTTCGCGGCTGCGCTTGTTGACGAGCACCTGGTTGGCGATGAGCTCGGCGTCGTTGGGGTTTTCGATGAAGTAGACCTCGAGCTGGTGCTTGAGGAATTCGGTCATCGCGTCCTGTATGAACTTGTTGGTGATGGATTTTTTCGTCTGGTTCTCGTATGAGGTGCGGGTCGAGAAGGAGTTGGTGACGATAACGAGGCAGTCCTCGACGTCCTGGAAGGTTATCTTGCTCTCGTTTTTGGCGTATTTCCCCTGCTTGCGGACGTAGCCGTCGATCATCGAGGTGAACGCCAGTCGGACCGCCTTTTCGGGCGAGCCGCCGTGTTCGAGCCAGCTCGAGTTGTGGTAATACTCGGCGGCGGAGGCGGTGCGGCTGAAGCAGAACGCCGTCTGGAGCTTGACCTTGTAGTCCTCCATGTCCTCGCGGTCGCGGCCGCGCCTCTCCCCTTCCGCGAAGTTGACGGGGGTCAGCGTGTTCTCTCCGGCGAGCTCCTTGACGTAGTCGGTGATGCCGTTTTCGTAGGTGAACTCCGTCTCCTCGAACTTGCCGCGCGCGACCTCGTTGCGCAGCACGAAGACGACGCCGCTGTTGACGACCGCCTGCCGCTTGAGCGTTTCGGTGTAGTATTCGAGCGGGATCGCGATGTCGGTGAAGACCTGCAGGTCGGGCAGCCAGTGGATGCGGGTGCCCGTCTTGCGGGAGGTGGTCGGCTCCTTGCTGACCTCGCCGAATGGCTCGCCGCGCCGGAAGGAAAGGTTCCATTTCAGGCCGCCGGAATAGACCTCGGCGTCCATGAACTCGGAGGCGTACTGCGTCGCGCAGAGGCCGAGTCCGTTGAGGCCGAGGGAGTATTCGTAGTTTTCGCCGGTGTCGTTCTTGTATTTGCCGCCGGCGTAGAGCTCGCAGAAGACGAGCTCCCAGTTGTCCTTGCCCTCCTTCTCGTTCCAGCCGAGCGGGATTCCGCGGCCGAAGTCCTGTATCTCGACGGAGTGGTCGAGGTAACGGGTGACGACGATGCGGTTTCCGTGGCCTTCGCGGGCCTCGTCGATGGAGTTGGAGAGTATTTCGAAGACGGCGTGCTGACAGCCCTCGATGCCGTCGGAGCCGAAAATGACCGCGGGGCGTTTGCGAACGCGGTCCGCGCCTTTCAGGGAGGTAATGCTGTCGTCGCCGTAGGTTTTAGCAGGATTCTTTGCCATTTGATGTACGTCCTTTCACGTTCGCGGAAGCGAACATATCGCGTCGGCGCAAGCCGGTATATCGTGTGCCTTCGGGCGCGTATCGCCGTCGGTTTCGGGTAAAAAATCAACATCTTGTGCCGAAACAGGGGCAGAATATCACTATACAGTATATATTATACTACTTCGCGCTCCGCAGGTCAAGTGAAAAATGACGTGTCCGCAATGAATTGGCTTCGCCGTGAACAGACGAGCGTCGGCAAGCCTTCCCCTTGAGGGAGAAGCGACGAGCGTCGGCAAGCCTTCCCCTTGAGGGGAGCCGGCATAGCCGGCGTTCACGTCGGATGAGGTGTAGCGGCGAAGCCGCGTTACCGCTCGCAATGAATTGACGGCAAGCCGCCGTGAATTGATTGCTTACGCAATCATGAATTGACGGCTCGCACCGTCATGAAGGAACAAAACGACGCCCGGTATCGGGCGTCGTTTTGAATTATTCAAATCGGCAAAGCCGATTTGCTCCTTAACTATTCACTATTACATATTACTTATTCACTGCGAACGCGTCAGCGTTCGCCCGGGGGATCATTCGGCGCGAAGCGCCTCAGGATGACAGAACGCCCCGCATTCGCCTACATTGTCATCGCGTTTGCGATCGCGGCGAAGCGCCCGACGTCGAGCGTCTCGCCCCTGACGGTCGGGGGCACGCCGGCGGCTTCGAGGGCCGCGAGGGCGCGTTCCTTGCCGAACGCCGCGCCGAGCGCGTTGGCGAGCATCTTGCGGCGCTGTCCGAACGCCGCTCGCACGACCGCGAAGAAGACCGCCTCGTCCGCGACCTCGACCGGAGGCTGCGCGTAGGGCGTCAGCCGCACGACCGCGGAATCCACCTTCGGCGGCGGCATGAAGCTCCCGGCGGAAACGCCGAAAAGCAGATCCGTCTTCGCCCTGTACGCCGCGGAAACGGTCAGCGCGCCGTAGGCGGAGCTGCCGGGCTTCGCCGCGAGCCGCTGCGCGAATTCCTTCTGCACCATAAGCGTCAGCGCTGTGAAGCGGCCGCCGTATTCGAGCAGCCGCATCAGGACGGGCGTGGTTATGTAATAGGGCAGGTTGGCGCAGACCGCGACCGGCATATCCCCGAATTTCTCGGCGATAAGCGCGTCGAGGTCGACCTTGAGGACGTCGCCCTGCACGAGCTCGACGTTTTCGCAGCCGTCGAGCGTTTCTTCGAGGATAGGGAAGAGGCTCGCGTCCAGCTCGACGCAGACGACCTTCCCCGCGACGCGCGAAAGCTCCCGCGTCAGCACTCCGACGCCGCAGCCGATCTCAAGCGCGCCGCCGTCCGGCTGAGCGCCGCAGGCGCGCGCCATCCGCGGGCAGACGGAGGGGTTGACGATGAAGTTCTGCCCGAGCCCCTTCTTCGTGCGCGTGCCGTGCCTTTCGAGCAGCGAGCGCACGTATGAAATATCGGTAAGCTCCTTCATCAGCGGGTGTAGACGGCCTTGATCTCGCCGATATACATGCGGTGGTAGTCGCCGTCGGGGTAGTGGCGGCGGAGGTTGTATTCGAGGAACTGCTCCGGCGTGAGGTCGCCGAAGTAGAGCTTCTCGCAGACGATGACGGTGCGCGCCTCGGCGAAAGCGACGGTGCCGTCGAGGTCGATAGGCGTCAGCCCGGCCTCCTGCGCCTTGTCGCAGTCGCGCCCGGAGTGGGTGCCGCAGAAGTTGAGCGCGGGCTTGTATTCGTCGTCGAAGAGGCAGACGGAGTATTTCAGCTCGTTCTCGACGTAGCCGAAGGTGTGGCGCGACGGCCGCACGAAGACGAAGCTGACGTCCTTGTCCCAGAGCACGCCGAGTCCGCCCCAGCTGCAGGTCATCATGTTGCAGTCGGCGGCGCTGCCCGCTGCGAGCAGGAAGTGGCGTTTTCCGACGGTTTCGAAGACGCCGTCAAGTTCGGTGGTGAGGATTTTCTTGAATTCCATGGTGTTCACTCCTTCCATAGTTATATTATAGCAGGAGGGAAGGGAAAATACAACAGGAAAAACGAAACGGCGCTCCCCGGAATGACAGCGTTGTGTTCTGTCATCCTGAGCGGAGCGGCGTACGCCGCGCAGTCGAAGGATCCCCCACTGTAAGCAGCCGTTTGCCGTAGGGA
>JAFTEJ010000049.1 GCA_017453725.1 Clostridia bacterium
CACAGGGGAGGCTTCCCCCGCTCACAAATCATGCGCGCAGCGCGAACTCCACGCCCGCCTTGCCCTCGAACTCGAGCATACGGAGCGCGAGCAGCGCGGCCTCCCTGTTCTCCGGCCGGAAAAACCCCATAGCGAAAAGCTCCTTCGCGAGCTCGTTCTGCTCCATACGCGAGAACGGGCTCTTTTTTTCGGCGCTGATGCGGATATCGAAAACCGGCTTGCGGGTCCAGATACCGCCGTCCGGCGCGGGCGTCTCCCGCACCGCCATCCCCTCATTCGAGAATGTGATGAACTCGGCGCTTTCGGTTGGCTCCCCTGTGTAAGGGGAGCTGTCGAGAAGGGCGGCGCCCTTCGAGACTGAGGGGTTGTCGCCGCCGCAGGCGGCGTAAGCCTTCCCCTCGAGGATAAGATTGCGCGAAGCGCCGGATGAGGCGTCGCCTTCCGCAGTCCGCCTTCCCTCATATCCCCCCGGGCCCGCTACGCGGAAGACGCGCCCCTCCTTGTAAAACTGCCTTATCAGCTCGACGACCGTCGCGCCGATCCTGGCGAAGGCCCTGTACGCGGAGGCGATGATGTCGCGGCTGATCTTGTTGCCGGCCTCCTGGAGCGCGATTATCGCGGAGGCCGCCGTTACGCCGCCGCGGACGCCGCCCTCGGTAAAGTCGCGGCTGCCGCTGGTCTCCTTGAGCTCGTTTATCTTCATCTGGAGCATCGTGGAGGCGAGGTTTGAAACCGGCGCGGCGATTATCTGGCGCACGCGGGTCTCGTCCGGCTCGCCCTCGACCTCGACGAGCGGCTTCGACCAGTCGAGGAACTCCTCGGGATTGAGCCCGGCGTTCTTTCTGATGAAAAACCTCGGCTTGCTGGTCATGACGGTGTTCTCCATAATGACCTGCGAAAGGCGGTCGATATACGCCTGCGGATCCTTCATCACGTCGACGTAGCCGAAGCCGACGGGCGTGCCCTCCTCGGGGAAGAGCACGTCGAAGACGACGGGGTATTCGCCGTGATCGTAGTAGCCGCGTTCGGCGTAGAGCGGGTCGTTTTCGGAGGCGTAAAGCAGCGTTTCGCCCGCGAACTTGCAGTAGTGCAGGACGGTTTTGCCGTTCTGCTTTTTCTTATAGTACCAGTCGACGACGAGGGTCTTGTCCTCGGTGGAAACGCTTTCGTCGAAGACGTACTCCTTGACGTCGATGACCTTGCCGGCGCGGTCCTTGCGGAGCTGCGGATACTCCCCGCATAGCAGGTCGGTATCCTGCAGGCCGACGATGAAGAGGTCGCGCGACTGCTGAATATCGGTTATCCCCGGCTGCCAGAAGACGTTGAGCAGGTCGAGCTTGCGGACGGAGACGTCGCCGACGCCGCCGTCGAGGGAGGAATCCCAGAAGACGCCGTAAACGGCGGTGCCGTTCTTGAGCTTGTACCACCAGCAGTCGGAGTAGGTCTGCTCGAAGCCGCAGCGCTCGAAGATGACGGGAAGCACCTTCGAAAGGCGCTCGGCGGCGGGGCGGTCGGACTCCTCGCGCGGCAGTACGTTGGCGACGGGGAAGGCGTCCATCGCGTCGGCGTGCTTCGAGGCGAGGGAGGAGAAAAGCCAGGCGCTGACAGGCTGTTCGCGGTCGGCGGCGCTTTTGCGCAGCACCTCCCAGTGGCGCAGCTTGTACCAGCGCTCGTTTTCGACGACGCGCTTCTCCAGCGACGCCTTCGCGGCCTTGTATTTTTTGAGCGTCTCCGCCGCGCGCCGCACGTCGGCGGTTGTGATAGTGTTGTTCATAGGTTTGGTTTCCTTTCTTAAATCTGCCGCGAAGCGGCGTACCGTCGCCGAACGCAGCCGTTCGCCGTAGGAGCGATTATCAATCGCCCGCCGTCTCCGTAAGGACGAGCATTGCTCGTCCGTTGGCTCCCCTGTGTAAGGGTAGCGAAGCGGGGGCCGCGGGAGTGAATGACAGCCCGGTGGGCTGTCAGAGCCGCGGCCTGACCGAGCCCGCAGGCGAGACGCTGTCATTTTTGCGGAGCAAAAATGACTGAGGGGTTGTCGCCGCCGCAGGCGGCTCGTTC
>JAFTEJ010000050.1 GCA_017453725.1 Clostridia bacterium
CCATATCGGCGGTTATGACGATCTCTTCGGAAGAGCCGTCGTCATAGTAAAGCGTCAGCTTGCCGCCGGCGACGTCGAGCTCGTCCTTGCCTTCAAGGTAATTGAGCTTGGTCGGCGTAGTGGTGACTTCAATGCCGGTCGGCTCAGGCTCTCCGCCGATGCGCTCGAGCATATTGGCGCGGATGGCGGCCATCTCGGTCTCGTTAAGTCCCGCGTCGAAGAGGTATCCTTCAACAGCCTCCTTGAGCGTTCCTTCGGGAGCGTAGTTCTCCTGGATCCAGTTCATCGTGTTGATGAGCTGTCTGGTGTGGCCGCTGGCGCTTATTCCGCCGCCGCCCCACTCGGAAAGGAATGTCATCTCGTAATCGGCGAGAATATCATCTCTGCCGACGCCGAGGAGGCCGAGCAGCATAAGTCCGAGCGTGCCGGTGCGGTCACGGCCGTAGCTGCAGTGGAAGTACGCCGGGAAGTTGCTCGCGTCAGCGTAAACGCGGACGGCGTTGACCGTAGCGGCAACGTAACTGCTGGTAAGATCGCTGATGGAGCTTGCGTCGCTCGTATAATACATAGCCGCGCCGTTATTGCCGGCGAGGAAATGCACGGCGAGATCGCCGAGCGGCGCCGCGACGCCTTCGTTCTTGGTACGAAGGTCGACGTCGGTCTTCAGACCGAGGTCCGCGACTGCGGCGAGTCCGTCTGCGGTGATGGCGTCAAATCTCGCGCCGCGGAACGCGACGTTATATTTGACTCTGTATTTGCCGTCCTCGGTTATCCAGCCGCCGAGGTCGCGGGTGTTGGAAACGCCGTCGATCCAGAGCGTGCGTAGAGTCTTCGCCGTATGGAAGGTGCCGACCGCGGAGCGGACGCCGTTGATGTCGATCGCCCAGTAGTAGTCGGTATCGACGAGGAGATTCTGCAGGATCATACCCTGATGCGTTTCGTTGTTGTTCTGAATGAGATATTCCTTCGCGCCTGTCAGCTCGGGGTTATCCGCGAGAAGCAGGTGGTAGCTGCGGGCGCCGCCCTGCGGGACGAGCCAGCGCAATTCGATATCGTCGCGCGCGTACTGGTCCTTGCGGTTGCCGATGCCGGAATAGCTGTCGGACTTGCCGGGCGTGTAATCGGTAAGCAGCATCTCGACCTGCCAAGCGCCCTTGGCGACCTCTTCGCCCAGTGTCGGGTAAAGCAGTACAGCCGCATTTCCTTCGGCAAAGAAGCCGTTAAGAAGCGCGAGGTCGGCTTCATCTATCACGCCGTCGTAGTTCATATCGGCGGCGTAGGCGGCTTCGCTCTCGAGCGTTACCGTGCCGGCGAGGTGCTGCTGAAGCAGCGTGACGTCAGCCTTCGCAAGCTCGCCGTTGAGATCGACGTCGCCCTTCAGCACGTGGCTGTAGTCGGGGCCGGTAAGCGGCGCCATCGTTATATCGTCATAGAGGAAAACGGCGCCGTTATCGATTATCTGCAGGAATACGGTTATCTGCGTCGCGGGTCCGCTGTTGAACTCGTAAACGTGCTCCGTCCATTCCGTTCCGTCGTCGTCGATTGTACCGTCGTAGCCGTTCAGGGACTCGATGAGCTCATCGCCTCTCTGCACGAAGAACTTATTGTTACCGGAGGTGCTGACGCGCTTGGAGTGCACAGTCAGACGGTAATCGGTCATACCATCGACCTTTATCGACTGCCTGACGGTGTTGCCGGCGCTGCCTTCGAGCCTCAGCGCGTAACCGCTGCCGTTGCGGCCGCCCTCGATTATGGAGGAGGCGCTGTTCAGCATCCAGCCGCTGGCGGCGCCCGTCTCGAAGTCGCCGTTGGTGATGTAGCCGTCGGAGCTCGCAGTGGCGAGTTTTTCAATGAGCAGATCGTCATAAAGGAATACGGACTCCGGATCCTCAATGCTGATATACAGCTTCAGCTTCGTCGCGTTGCCGCTGTTGAACTCCAGAATATGCTGCGTCCATTCGGGGTTCGCGTATGTGAACCAGGTCCTCGTGCCGTTAAGCCAGGTGCAGTTAACGCCGTTATCCTGAACGTAGAAGTGGTGCGCGCCGGAGCCGGCTTCGCGCTTCACCCAGCCGGTCAGGCGGTAGTCGGTGTTCGCTTCGACGGTGATCTCCTGATTGATGCTCGACCACGCGCTGCCGGTCAGCCTCGCGCAGTAGCCGCTGCCGTCGTGTCCGCCCTCGACGATGGAGGCCGTTTTGACGAAGGTCCAGGGGCTTTTGTCACCCGTCTCGAAGTCGCCGTTGTAGATATGGCCGTCGTAGCTCGGCTTCGGAAGCGGCTTGAGAGTAACGTCGTCATAGAGGAAGACGGATTCCGGGTCCTCGGTCTTCATATTGATATGAACCTGAGTGAATTCTCCGCTGTTGAACTCGACCGTGTGAAGCACCCAGATGGTATCCTTGTAGTTGAAATACTTTCTCGTTCCGTTGATAGCGGCGATTGATTCGTTTTTCGGACCGGTCGGGAAAAGATGCTGAGTGCCTTCGCCGCTGACGCGCTTGACCCACGCGGTGAGGCGGTAATCCGTATCCGGCTGGACGCTGATAAGCTGATAAAGGCCCGTCCACGCCTTGCCGGCAACGCGGGCGGCGTAGCCGCTGTCGTTATGACCGCCCTCGACGATGGACGAGGTGCTGGACTGTATCGTCCACGGAGCGGCGTCGCCTATTTCGAAATCGCCGTTGTGGATGTAGCCGTCGAAGCTCGGCTTCGGCAGCGGCGCGAGCGAGATGTCGTCATAGAGGAAGACGTCGGCTACCGAGGAATTCTTGAAATAGATTTCAATCTGCGACAGCGAGCCGCTGTTGAATTCGAACTTTTTCTGCTCCCACTCATCGCCGGAGGAAGTGAACCAGTTCTTCGTGCCGTTGATGGCGGCGAGAGTTTCACTGCCGTTACTCGCGTTCGTTACGTAGATATAGTGAGCGCCGGAACCCGCTACGCGCTTCACCCAAAACGTCACGCGGTAATCGGTGTCGGGCTCAACATAGGCTTTCTGCCTGAAATACTGCCATGAGCCGGAGCCCTCAAAACGGATGGCGTAGCCGCTGTCGTTATGACCGCCCTCGACTACGGAGGAGGAGTCATTAAGTCTCCAGTTGCTTGCGTCTCCGGTCTCGAAGTCGCCGTTGTAAATGTAGCCGTCAAAGCTCGGATCCGCCGCGGACGCGGTCAGTCCCAGCGGGAGAACTCCCGCGCAGGAGGCGACCATCGCCAGCGTCAGCAGGATCGCGAGAACGCGGCTGCCGAAATACGTTTTTTTCATAGTATTGCTCCTTTCCTGATAACGCCGCGCGTAACAAACGCGACGCAAAAAACATATGATAATTATAACATCCGCCGCAATTTTAGTCAAGTATTATTTGATTTGGTATATAAAGCGGATTCCCGCACGAACCGAGCGGAGGGCGCTTTTTGAGCGTTTCAGTTCGCCCGTCATCTTTAGCGAAAAAACGCACCTCCCTCGGCTTTGAGGGAGGCGCGTAAGCGTGTGCTTCTGTTACGGCATCGGGCGATACCGCTGTCATGCCGTTCAAATCACATTTCAATAAGTCCGGCGGCAACGCGCAGGATCTTCAGTGCGTCTCCGACGGTGATCTCGCCGTCCTTGTCGACGTCGCCGAGCGCGAAAGTCGCCTCGTCGGGGAAGGTTATAAGCTTCGCCGCGACGCGCAGCGTCATAAGCGCGTCTCCGACCGTGATCTCGCCGTCGCCGTCGACG
>JAFTEJ010000007.1 GCA_017453725.1 Clostridia bacterium
GTAGTGGACGCCCTTTGCGTCGGCGATCTTCTTCGCTTCCTCGTCCGTCTTCACCTCGGTGAAGTCGACGCCCGCGTACTGCTTTACGGCGTCGAGCATCGTGAGTCTGGCGAAGGGCTGCGAGAAGTCGATCTCGTGGTCGCCGTAGGTGAACTTTTCGCTGCCGCAGACCTCGCGCGCGAGGCGGCGGAACATATTCTCGGTCAGGTCCATCATCCCGTGGTAGTCGGTGTAGGCCTGATAAAGCTCCATGAGCGTGAATTCGGGGTTGTGCTTTGTATCGATACCCTCGTTGCGGAAGACGCGGCCGATCTCATAAACGCGCTCCAGCCCGCCGACGATGAGGCGCTTTAAGTAAAGCTCGAGCGAGATGCGGAGCTTGACGTCGAGGTCGAGGGCGTTATAGTGGGTTTCGAAGGGCCTCGCGGCGGCGCCTCCGGCGTTGGAGACGAGCATCGGAGTTTCGACCTCGATGAAGCCCTGCTCGTCGAGGAAGCGGCGGATGCCGCTTATGATGCGCGAGCGCTTGACGAAGGTCTCGCGCACGTCGCGGCTCATAACGAGATCGACGTAGCGCTGACGGTAGCGCAGGTCGGTGTTCGTCAGCCCGTGATACTTCTCGGGCAGCACCTGCAGACTCTTGCTCAGCAGGGTGAAGGAATCGGCGTGTACGCTTATCTCGCCGGTCTTCGTTCTGAAGACGTGACCGGTAACGCCGACGATGTCGCCGACGTCGTCCTTCTTGAAGTCGGCGTACGCCTCCTCGCCTACGGAGTCGCGGGCGACGTAGACCTGTATCAGTCCCTTGAGGTCCTGCAGGTGGCAGAAGGAGGCCTTGCCCATAATGCGGCGGCTCATCATCCTGCCGGCGACGGAAACGGTCGCGCCCTCGAGCGCGTCGAAGCCTTCGAGTATATCGGAGCTGTGGTGGGTGACGTCGAACTTCGTGATGGCGAAGGGGTCCTTGCCCGCCGCCTGCAGCTCCGCGAGCTTCGCCATACGAATGGCGACCTGCTCGCTGACGTTTATTTCGGAACGTTCAAATTCGTTTTCGTTCATAAGTGTCTTTGTCCTTTCGCTTGAAAAAAGTCAAGCCGCAGGGAAGGCCTGCGGCTCTGGTGCGGTAGTCGTCGGAATGCCGCGGAACGCGAGCGGGAGCTCCGCTCACTTACTGATGCTCTTGATCTTATACTTGAGCAGTCCCGCGGGAGCCTCGACCTTGACGGTTTCGCCCGACTTGCGGCCCATAAGCGCCGCGCCGAGGGGGGATCTGTCGGAGATCTTGTCCTCCATCGGATCCGCCTCCGCGGAGCCGACGATGGTGTATTCGGCGGTTTCCTTGAGTTCGCAGTCGTAGACCTTGACGATCGAGCCGATGGTGATGACGTCGTCGCTGATATTTTCCTCCTCGAAGATCTCGGCGGTGGCGATGGCGGCCTCAAGCTCCTTTATCTTCGCTTCGACCATTGCCTGTTCGTTTTTCGCCTCGTCATATTCGCTGTTTTCGGAGAGGTCTCCGAAGGAGCGCGCGACCTTGATCTTTTCGGTAACTTCCTTACGTTTTTCGCTGATGAGATGCTCGAGCTCCTTTTTGGCTTTTTCGAGCCCTTCCTTTGTGCGGATAGCTGACATTGTATCATCCTCTTTCATATAGGTATCCTGCTTTTGATACCATTCTGTATATTATACAGAAATAATATGAGGATGTCAATAGAAAAACCGCCTCTCGGGCGGTTTTTTTATATCTGATTCGCATCGCCGTCGCCGGTAGGGACGAGCATCGCTCGTCCTGGCTCCACTGTGTAAGGGGAGCTGTCGCCGAAGGCGACTGAGGGGTTGTCATCCTGAGCGAGCGAAGCGAGTCGAAGTATCTTAAAGGCGAGCTGGCCGCAACGGAAAAGTGTGCCGACAAAAAAGCACGCCTCGGGGGGCGTGCTGAGTGATATTGCTTCGCAGTGGTATTGCGCCTCCGGCGCGGCTTACTTATTCTTTCCCTTATAATACTTATCCGAGAACTTGCCGGCGAGCCTCTCTATGAAGAGCTCGCGGGCGGCGTCTACGGAGCCCTTTTCGATATCCGCTTTGTTCAGCAGCACCGCGTTGTTATAGGTGAAGTAGATATAGAACGCGTTGTCCGTCTCGTAGACTTTGCTTATCTGATCGAAGCTCAGATAGGTCTCGGTCGTATCCGTGCCGTTATCACTGAAGACGTAAACTCCCTCGGGCGAAAGGCGGATGATGTTGACCAGCGTGTGGAGGTGCTCCTGGGTGTTCCAGTGCATAAGCAGCTGCTTTTTCATCGTACGGTTCATGAGCGGAGCCCAGAACGCGCCGAGCACCATCATACCCGCCGCCAGTACGAGCGACATCGAGAGCTTGAAGCCCTCCTCCGACCGGAGCTGCGGCGCGACCTGCAGGGCGCCGATGACAAGTCCGGCGACCACAAGCCCGATGGAATACACCAGATTGCGGGTTGAGCGCCTGCCGCGCACGTTGATATGGAAGAGATTGAAGTCGCAGAAAAGCTTTTCGTCGTAGGCGACGACAGCTTCTGCGACGGCGTCGCGTGAGGCGATGAGCTTGACCGGCACGCTTGTGCGCCGCGCTTCGAGGTAGAAGCGCTTATCGTCGGCGGCGCCGATGGAGAAGCTCTTGCGCGGCAGGATGCCTCCGCTGATTATATCGCGGAAGAGCCCTTCCTTCGAAATGCCGTCGAAGATAAAGCCGATAACGCCGTCTTCCTTGCAGAGGGCTTTCAGCTCCGCTTCGCCGTGGATGTAGTCGCAGGAGCCCTCGCCGTAATCGTCGATGTAGTTATCGATGAAGCGCTGGAGCGTGCCCGCGGTGACGGCGGATGAAGGCTCTGTGAAGACCGCTTCGCCCTGTCCGCCGGCGTAGAAGAAGGTCACCTTCTGTCCGTCGCCGGAGGTCGAGGTCTCGTCGCGGAGCGACTCGAGGAACTTATCGACGTCCACGCCCTTTACGACGCGGTATATCGGCTCGAACTCGAAAGCGTCGGAGTGGATGTTTATCAGCTCCGCCATGGCGTAGCGCGCGGGATGCTCGGCGGCTTCGGCGTCGGTCAGCTTGCCCTTGAGCTTTTCGTAGGCCTCCTTCGCGGCGGCGAGCGAGTGGTTGCCGTCCGCGACGACGAGCAGAAGCGGCGGCGCGTCGGGGTCGGTGCCGTATTTATCGGAAACGTATTTTTTCTCCGCCATAGCGGAAAGCGTGTCGTCTATGCGCTTCGCCTCGCTCTCCGGGAGCTTCCAGCCAGCGATATGTCCGCCGTGCTCCGGAAGGTCGAAGTCGTAGAGCTTCTCGAAGCTGCCCTTCATCGCGGCGAGCGGCTCGATGAGGCGCCTTTCGGCGTCGTCGGCGAACAGCACGAGGTGGCTGACCTCGCCGGGAGATTTCTCCCTGACGGTCACGCGCGGGGGAACGCGCTCGAAGACGGTCTCCTCGGAGGGGCGCACAAGCGTTTCGGCGTAGCGGGAGGGCTCGTACTGCTCGAGGTCGACCGCGCCGAGGATACCGCAGCGGGTCTTGCCGTTCTTGAGCGTGCGCTCGACGTAGACGTAGCAGTCGGGGTGCTCCGCCATCAGGGTGCCGCCGAGGTATTCGCTGAAACGGCGGCGGATCGCGCCGGCTTTTTCGGCGACGTCAGCTTCGGCAAGCTCGGCTTCGGGCAGGATGAGGTTTATCGCGGAAGGCGCGTCGCCGCGCGCTTCGCGCGCGTTTTTCCAGTATTCCGGCTCGGAGGTGTATTGATCGCAGGCGATGACCGCCCACTTTTGCAGGTCGGCGTCCTTCGGGATGAGGAAGTCGGCTTTTTTGAAGGGGTTGATGCTCATATCCTTCTCCGTTCCGCCGCAAGCGGCAGGTGATTTTTTATCATACGAGGCTATTATAACAGAAGAACGTCGGTTTGGCAATAGGAAAAAAGCGCGCGTTGCGCGCATGAATTGATAAGCGTCGGAAGCCTTCCCCTTGAGGGGAAGGCGGCGCGAGCGGACGAGTCCGCGAGTGACGGATGAGATGTCGTCACCGATCGCAATGAATTGCCGATTGTATCGGCATGAATTGACGGGCTTTGCCCGTCATGAAGGAACAAATTGCCGAAGGCAATTTGAATTATTCAAATCGGCGCAGCCGATTTGCTCGTTCATGCACGCGCAGCGTGCAATTCATGACTGCGAAGCAGTCAATTCATGGCGAAGCCAATTCATGACGCCAAAGGCGTCAATTCATTCACAAAAAAACCGCCCTTTCCGGGCGGTTTTGAGCGATATTGCCTTGCAGTGATGTTTGCGCGGCGCGTCAGACTATAAACTTCTCGAGTTCCGCGGGGATGTCGGCGCGGTCGGCGGAGATGGTCAGCGTGTACTGCGTGAGTGTGTCCTCGGAGAGCGCTCCGAGCCGCTCGATGAACGCGGAAAGCGCCTGCATATCCTTGCCGCCTATCTTCAGGCAGTTATCGACGAAGACCTTGGTCGTGTCGTAGTTGGCGGCGTTCGTGCCGGCGATGAAGGCGTAAAGCTGGTCGTAGCCGTTGATTCCGTAGTCGTCGCTGTCTATGAGCTTGACGTTCGGACGCAGGTCATATGTGAGCTTCGCGGACTTCTCGATACAGACGATGTGCCCGTGTTCCTCGCGTTCGGCGGCGTTGATCTCCTCGATCAGACGCTTCGTTTTGCCGCTTCCTTTTTTGCCGACGATCAATCTTATCATAACGGTAAAAACCTCCTGTATTTGATAATCCTATTATACATTATCGCAGGAATCATTTCAAGGGTTTTCACTTTAATTTCTCAATCTTTTGTTCAAATCTTCACGAAGCTCCTCAAAGCCGGGCTTGCCGAGCAGCGCGAACATATTCTTCTTATAGCTTTCAACGCCGGGCTGGTCGAAGGGGTTGACGCCGAGCATATAAGCGGATATGCCGCACGCCTTCTCGAAGAAGTATATCATCGCGCCGACGTTGTATTCGTCGAGCCTTTCGACGCGGAGAACGACGTTCGGAACGCCGCCGTCGCAGTGGGCGAGTATCGTGCCCTGCTGCGCCATGCGGTTGACGAAGGAGACCTTCTGCCCGTTGAGGAAGGCGATGCCGTCGTCGTCCTCGCCGAGGTCGTAGTCGGTCGCGGAGTTCTCGACGGAGAGCACCGTCTCGAACATGATGCGCTGTCCGTCCTGGATATACTGTCCCATCGAGTGCAGGTCGGTGGAGAAGGCGCAGGCGGCGGGGAAGAGCCCCTTGCCCTCCTTGCCCTCGCTCTCGCCGTAAAGCTGCTTGAACCATTCGGCGAACATCGTGAGTCTCGGCTCGTAGCTGACCATGATCTCGACGCTCTTGCCGGCGCGGAGCATGGCGTAACGCGCGAGCGCGTACTCCTCCGCCTGTGTGCCCGTTCCCTTCTGCGCGGAGGCGGAGTCGGCGGCGCCTTTGAGCAGCGCGTCGACGTCGCAGCCGGCGACGGCGATCGGGAGCAGGCCGACCGCGGTCAGCACCGAGAACCTGCCGCCGACGTCGTCCGGAACGACGAAGCTTTCCCAGCCCTTGCGGTCGGTCAGCGCCTTGAGCGCCCCGCGGGACTTATCGGTGGTGACGTAAACGCGTTCGTCCGCGCCGTCGCCGTATTTCTCGGTCAGCAGGCGGGAGAAGGCGCGGAACGCCACGCCCGGCTCGGTCGTCGTGCCGGATTTGGAGATGACGTTTATGCAGAAGTTCTTTTCGCGGCATATCGCGAGCAGCTCGCCGAGCGCGTCTGCGCTGACGGAGTTGCCGGCGAAGTATATCTTCGGCCCGTCGCTCAGCTCGTTGTGGTAGGTTCCCTTTATAGCCTCGATGACGGCGCGCGCCCCGAGGTAGGAGCCGCCGATGCCGATGACGACGAAGACCTCCGCCTGCTTTCTTATGCGTTCGGCGGCGGACTTGATGCGGCTCAGCTCGTCGCGGTCGTAGTCGAATGGGAGCGCCTGCCAGCCGAGGAAGTCGCTGCCCCTGCCGCTTCCGCTTTCGAGAAGGGCGACGGCGGCGTCCGCTTCGGCGCGGTGCGCGTCCATAAGCTTTTTCGCTTCATCACCGATGAAACTCAGGTCGGTCTTGATCATTTTTATCATCCTTTGCTTTTATTGTCTGTATCGGTCGGGCACGTGTGCCCGCGTCATATCATAATGAACCTCTTGAGCAGCTCGAGCAGGCAGAAGCCGTAGGAGCGCTCTTCCGCCGTTTCGGCGGCGTAGACGTCGGCGGAATAAACGGAGTCGCCGCCCGCGCTCCAGGTGACGCTGCCTATCGCGTCGCCAGCCTCGACGGGCGCTTCGAGGTATTCGGGGAGCTCAACGGAGCATTCCGGCTGCTTTGAAAACGACTTTTCGACGAGCAGGTTTTCCGGGATAACGGTATCGACCGCGATCCGCTCCTTTACGCCGTTTCTGACGGGCACTTCGGGCAGCGCCGGCTTCTCCAGCGGCAGGAGCTTGAAGTTCGCGAAGCCGTAGTTCAGCATCGTCTTCGCGGCCTCGAAACGCGCCGTGCCGGAGGAGCTGCCGAGCACGACGGCGATGAGCTGCATCCCGTCGCGCTTCGCGGCGGCGGAAACGCAGTATTTCGCGCCGTCGGTGGAGCCGGTCTTCAACCCGTTCGCGCCTTGATAGAAGCGTATCAGCTTGTTGGTGTTCGTCAGCCCGAACTCACCCTCGCGCACCGAGTCGGTCCAGATGGTGGTGTAGTCGTAAATCAGCCCGTGGCCGAGCAGCTCGCGGCTCATCAGCGCGATGTCGCAGGCGCTGCTGAAGTGCCCTTCCGCGTCAAGCCCGGTGCAGTTGATGAAATTCGTGTCCGTCATTCCGAGCTCGGCGGCGCGGCGGTTCATACGCGCCACGAATTCGTCCTCGCTGCCGGCGACGTGCTCGCCGAGCGCGACGCAAGCGTCGTTCGCGGAAGCGACGATAACGCTTTTGAGCATATCGCGCAGCGGCATTTGCTCGTTTTCGCGCAGGTAGATCTGACTGCCGCCCATAGAGGAGGCGTGGGCGCTCGCGGTAACGGTATCGTCGAGCGAGATCTCGCCCGCCTCGAGCGCCTCAACGACGAGCAGTACGCTCATTATCTTCGTGACGCTCGCCATCGGGAGGCGTTCGCGCTCTGCGCGGGCGTAAAGCACCTCGCCGCTTTCGTATTCCATCAGCAGCGCGGCGCGGCAGTCGAGCGCGAGGTCGGGGTACTCCCGTGCCTGCGCGGCGGGAACTCCCGCGTTCGCGAGCAGCAGCGCGAGAAGAAGGGCGACCGGTTTTTTCAACATATATATCCTCTCCTTTCGGTCTCGGAGAATATATATGCCGCCGCCGCTGATACTATTCGGCGGCGAAGGGAGCCATGGCTTCCGCGAAAGCGGGGTCGTCGGTGTAGGCGAGCAGGTCGAGCGGCTTCGAAAGGTCGAGGCTGAAAATGCCCATGATCGACTTGCCGTCAACGGTGTAGCGTCCGCCGGAAAGGTCGACGGCGAAGTCGCAGCGGCTTACGGTGTTGACGAAGTTTTTGACGTCGTTGATGGTGGTAAGCGCGATCTTCATCTGAGTCACGGTATGACCTCCTTCGACAGGCGAACGGATATCCGCCGTTCGTCTGTTTGATCTGCTTTAATAAATTATAACGCAATTTGCGCCCGCGTTCAAGATGTAGTTGAAAAATATCCGCAAAAGCGGTATAATCATATAAGGTGATGCCGGTATGAGATACAAGATAATAACCCTCGGCTGCAAGGCGAACCAGTACGACAGCGCGTATATGTCCCGACTGCTTACCGCGGCGGGGCACGTCGCCGTGAACGATTCGCCGGAGCTCTGCGTAATAAACTCCTGCACCGTCACCGCGGTCGCGGACGGCAAAAGCGGAAAGGCGCTCCGCCGCGCGAGGCGCGAGAACCCGGACGCGGTCGTCGTGCTGACCGGATGTCTTGCGCAGACGCGTCCGGACGCGGAAGCGGCGTTTCCGGAGGCGGACATGATCATCGGCATAACCGAGCAGCGCGACATCGTCCGCCTGCTCGGGGAGCATCTGAAAAAGGGCGGCAGGAGCGTCGCCGTCGGCGAGAACAACGGCGGCGTGTCTTCGTTTATCGAAGCCTTCCCGGCGCACTCCCGCGCCTTCCTGAAAATCGAGGACGGTTGCGATAACTTCTGCGCCTACTGCGTTATCCCGTTCGCGCGCGGACGCGTGCGCTCGAAGCCGGAGGAGGCGGTGCTCGCCGAGATCGCGACCCTTACCGACGGCGGCTATAACGAGCTGGTGCTGACCGGAATAAATATGTCCGCCTACGGCAAGGACTTCGGCGGCAGCTTTCTTGAGCTGCTGAAAAAGATAGGGGAGCAGGGGAAGGCGAAGCGCGTGCGCGTTTCGTCGGTTGACCCGAACCTGCTGACCGACGAATTCATAGAAGCGGCGGCGAAGATGGACTTCCTCTGCCCGCACTTCCACCTTTCGCTGCAGAGCGGATGCGACGCGACTCTCGCCCGCATGGGCAGGCGCTATACGACGGAGTTTATCGCCTCGGCGGCGGAAAAGCTCCGCGCCGCGATCCCGAACGTGCAGTTCACCGGCGACGTGATCGTCGGATTTCCCGGCGAAACGGAGGAAGAGTTTGAAACTACCTGCGACTTCATAAGGCGGCTTCGCCCGCTCGACCTGCACGTCTTCCCGTATTCGCGCCGCAAGGGCACGCGCGCCGCGTCGATGTCCGACCAGGTCCCGCAGGAGGTCAAGCGCCTGCGCAGCGAACGGCTCATCGCGCTGGAAAAGGCGATCCGCGCCGATGTCATCGCGGAAGCGGAGAAGCGCCCGCTCAGCGTGCTTTTCGAGACGGAGAAAAACGGCGTCTTCGAGGGCATCTCGCGCGAGTACGTCCCCGTGAAGCGCAAGGGGGATTACCGCTGCGGCGAGGTGTTCGACGTTGCGCCAGAGGCGCAATGAATAATGAGTATCCGCTGAATGAATAATGAAGGAACAAACCGCGCTGACAGCGCGGTTTGAAAAATCAAAAGGGACCGCCGCGGCGGTCCCTTTCATCGTTGTTTAATCCTCGGGAGGCACGAAGCCGCCGCTCGATGATTCCGGAGGCGGCGTTTCGGAAGATGAGCTCTCGGGCAGCGTCTCGGATGAGCTTTCCGGCGGGACGTCCGGCTCGGATGACGACGGCGTATCCGGCTCGGAGCTGTAGCTGCTGTCCGGCGCCGCGGAGGAGCTTGTCTCCGCCGCCGACGATTGCGCGGCGCTTCCCTTGCTCCGTGAGGAGCTTGCGGAAGCTCTCCGTCTGCCGCTCGCCGAGGATGAAAGCGAGCTTTCGCTTTCTGACGTTACGTCGCTTTCGAAGCTGCCCTCGATCGGGTTCTCGCTCGAGGTGTGGCTGCTGAAAACGTAGCCGCCGGAGACGAAGTTGTCTCCGCTGTTATCGTCGCCGCCGTTTTTTGATAAGACGGTCGCAAGCAGCGAAAACACGATCACGAGTACGACGAATACGCCCACCGCTGCCGTCGTGAGAACGATCTGGCGGTGATTTCTCGCGGCTGTGCCGGCGTCGTCGGCTTCGCCGAGCCTGCCGCCGCAGTATATGCACACACGGCTTCTGTCGGGGATCTCGTTCCCGCAGAAGGGGCATTCACGCATTATCACGCGGCTTCTCCTTTACTCTCCGGAGGGTATGTTACTTCGCGTAGTCGACGGCGCGGCTCTCGCGCACTACGTTGACCTTTATCTGGCCGGGATACTCCAGCTCTTCCTCGATCTTGGCGGCTATCTCGCGGGCGAGCAGCGTCATCTGATCGTCGCTGATATCCTCGGGACGTACCATAACGCGGATCTCGCGGCCCGCCTGGATGGCGAAGGTCTTTTCAACGCCATTGAAGGAGGAGGTCAGCTCCTCGAGGCGTTCAAGGCGCTTGATGTAATTCTCGAGATTCTCGCGGCGCGCGCCCGGTCTGGCGGCGGAAATGGCGTCCGCGGCCTGAACGATGAACGCTGTGACGGTCTTCGCCTCGACGTCGCCGTGGTGGGCGGCGATGGCGTGGACGACCTCGTCGCTTTCGCGGTGCTTCTTGGCGAAGTCGACGCCGAGCTGGATGTGGGAGCCCTCGAACTCGTGGTCGAGCGCCTTGCCGATGTCGTGGAGCAGTCCGGCGCGCTTGGCGAGCGTCACGTCGCTGCCGAGCTCCGCGGCGAGCGCGGCGGAGATGTTGGCGACCTCGATGGAGTGCTTCAGCACGTTCTGACCGTAGCTTGTGCGGTAACGCAGACGGCCGATGAGTTTGACGATCTCGGGATGTATGCCGTGGAGGCCGAGATCCATAACGGTCTTTTCGCCCTCCTGCTTGATGGTGGCTTCAACGTCGCGGCGTGCCTTCTCGACGGTCTCCTCGATACGCGCGGGATGGATGCGTCCGTCGGAGATGAGCTTTTCGAGCGACTGGCGCGCGATCTCTCTGCGCACCGGCTCGAAGCAGGAAATGGTTATCGCTTCGGGCGTGTCGTCGATGATGATGTCGACGCCGGTCAACGTTTCGATCGTGCGGATGTTTCTGCCCTCGCGCCCGATTATCCTGCCCTTCATATCGTCGTTGGGCAGCGGCACGACGGAGACGGCGGTCTCGGCGACGTAGTCGGACGCCATCTTCTGCACCGCGACGGAAAGCACCTCGCGGGCGAGCGATTCCTGCTCGTCGCGCAGGTTCTCCTCGTAGGCGCTGATGCGGACGGCCTTCTCGTGAACGAGCTTGTCTTCAAGCGTCTGGAGCAGGTATTCCTTCGCCTTCTCGGTGGAATAGCCGCTGATGCGCTCGAGCATCTCGAGCTGCGCCTTCTTGACCTGCTCTACCTCGGCGTTCTTCGCTTCGAGGTTGGCGAGCTTCGCGTTCAGGGATTCCTCCTTGCGCTCGAACTGCTCGATTTTTTTGTCAAGGGACTCTTCCTTCTGAACGATTCGTTTTTCCTGTCTCTGGACCTCGCTTCTTCTTTCGCGGAGCTCTCTGTCCGCTTCGTTTCTGTTTTTGATGATCTCTTCCTTGGCCTCGATGACCGCTTCCTTCTTTTTGCTTTCGGCGGTCTTCAGCGCCTCGTTGATGATTCTCTTCGCCTCGTCTTCGGCGTAGCCGAGCTGCTGCTCGGCGCTCTTCTTGCGGTAGTTGAAGCCCAGGCGCCACGCTATCGCGCCGAAAAAGACGCCGCCGGCGATCAGGCCGATCGCAAGTCCTATGTACCACTCCATCGTGGTTCCTCCTTTTTTTATTGCCGTATGTGAATCGGCTCAGTAATGTTTGGATTTTATGATATTTTTCATTACGGGAGCGCGCGTTCGGCACAGCCTTTCCCGATTATATATAAAAATATTCATAACATACAGACCTATCATACTCCACAAGGCATATGTTTGTCAAGACAATTTCTCATCGGAGGCTCATTTTTTGTGCAATCCGTCACAAAATGCAAAAAGGTATTTACATTTGCCGGCGGATTTGGTATAATGGCCGTCAGATGATTTATAAGATGGAGACCGCGCGAAAGCGCGTCTGCATATACTCTGTTGTCAAGGAGATGAGGAAATGTACGGACAGGATAAGTTTTACGCGCCTGCGTCACGCAGGAAGGAAATAAAGGAAAACCGCTTTTACACCGAGTGCCTCGAGCCCCCGGAAAGCATAAAAGCCATCGTTGAGAACAGCGCCGACAAGTTCGGCGGCAGGAACGCCTTCGGCATCCGCGTCGGCGACGATAAGTTCAGGTATGTAACCTTCAGGGATTTCAAAGCGCAGATCGACGCGCTCGGAACGGCGTTCGTCGAGCTCGGGCTGAAGGGGAAGCACGTCGCCGTTATGGGCGAAAACAGCTATGAATGGTGCCTTTCCTGGATGGCGGTCGTCTGCGGCACCGGCGTCGTCTGCAACCTCGACAGGGAACTGAGCGTCGAGGAGCTCACCGTTCTGCTCGAGAAGGGCGATATCTCCGCCGTCGTCTATTCAAACGACGTCAAGGCGAAGATAGACGAGCTGAGGCAGACGCGCCCCGACGTTACCTATATATGTATGCAGGAGTCGGAGACCGACCCCTGCCTGCCGAAGCTTATACAGCGCGGCGCGACCGGTATCCTCGCCGGCAACCGCGAGTTCGTGGACGCGAAGATCGACCGCAACGCCTTCGCGGTGCTGCTTTTCACCTCCGGTACCTCCGGAATGGCGAAGGGCGTTATGCTTTCAAATAAGAATATATGCTTCGATATCTGGGCGATGGATCAGCGCAACGATCTTCAGTCTGATGATGTCTTCCTCACATTCCTGCCGCTGCACCACATACTGCAGTGCAGCCTGAGTTTCGTGCAGCCGGTCTACGCGGGCTGCTGCAACTATTTCTCGCGCGGCATCCGCTACCTGCTCAAGGACCTGCAGGAAGTCAAGCCGACGATGTTCTTCGCCGTGCCGCTGATCGTCGAGACGTTCTATACGCAGATGATGCTGAAAATAAAGCAGAAGCGCGGCGGAACGATGGCGCTCGACGCGGGAATACTTGCGACGAAGGCGCTCGGCTCCGTCGGTCTGAACGTCGAGAAGCGCCTTTTCAAGCAGATACACGAGATGTTCGGCGGCAGACTGCGCTTCCTGATGTGCGGCGCGGCTCCGCTGCTGCCGATCGCGCAGACGACCTTCCGCAATATGGGCATAACGCTCGGCACCGGCTACGGCCTGACCGAGACCTCGCCCGTCAACACCTCAGAATACCGCGACGTTTACCGTCCCGGCTCCTCCGGCCCCGCGCTGGTGGGAGTAAAGCTCAAGATCGACAACCCCGACGAAAACGGCGTCGGCGAGATCTGCGTCAAGGGCGATAACGTGATGATAGGCTACTATAAGGATAAGGAAGCGACCGACGCCGTGATCAAAAACGGCTGGTTCCACAGCGGCGACCTCGGCTACCTCGACAAGGAGGGCTGGCTCTTCGTCACCGGCAGGGAGAAGAACGTCATCGTGCTGAAGAACGGCAAGAAGATCTCCCCTGAGGAGATGGAGGCCGTGCTGACCAGAGAGCTTTCGGTGCTCGAATGCGTAGTCGAGGGCGAGGAGAATCCCGTCACGAAGGACGTCGCGATAGTCGCGACGATAGTCCCGGATTACGAAAGCATAAAGCGCCTGGGGCTCTGCGATCCGGATAACGATTTCGCCGTCGAGAAGCTTATCGCGGCGGACGTCGAGAAGGTAAACAAGACGCTTGTCGGCTACAAGCGCATCACCAAATGGGTTATCCGCCGGGAAGAGTTCGAAAAGACCACTACCCGCAAGATAAAGAGATACAAAAAGTAAAACAGAGGTGTAACAATGGATAATTTCGAAAAGATCAAGAAGATACTTATCGACGAGATAGGCATCGAGAAGGACAAAATCCTGCCCGCCAGCGACCTCCGCGACGACCTGCATTTCAACTCGCTGGAGTTCGCGCAGCTCGCCAACTCCGTCGAGGAGGAGTTCTCCGTCTCCATCCCGGACGAGGCGCTCGAGGACGTCCGCACCGTGCAGGACATCCTCGATCTGTTGGAAAAGTGATTCGGGCGAAAGCTTTAACAAGGACAACGAAAAGACCGCCGAAACCGGCGGTCTTTTGCTATTAGTTTAATACCCGTTTTTATCAAGATAATACTGAACGGCTGATTCAAGGTGCTTTGAACAGTATTCCTCTCTGCCGTCTGAATATACCGCTTTCTTTCCGCATATATCGCATTTTCCATCATTGTGGTTTGCTGGTGCGCTACCTATTAAGTAAAGGACGAGGGCGACTACGCAAATAATTGCTATTATTACCCACTTGTTCATAGATTAACCTCCGATAGCCTTTTTCAAGCATGAAACGCAGTATAACGCATCTTCGTCTATATAGCATCCGCACTCAAGGCACTTTCTGGAATGTGTTGTGCAACAATTTGTATCGCCTGAAGTGGCTATATAATTATTGCATCCGGGATGAGCGCATTTTGTTGTGGATGTGCCATACTTGTTTGAGAACGATGAGTACGAACGAGAAGAATATGAGCCAGAATAGGAATAAGAACTGTAAGATTTCGTTGACTTATTGGTGGATTTATTCTTTCCAGTCGTATAACTGCTAGATTGGCTGCAACCAGAAACAGTGAGTATTACTAGGAGCATAGCGGTTAGTATTAACGAGATTGTTTTTTTCATTGTTGTCCCTCTTTCCTTTAGGTGTGTTTATGTTTATAATTATAAAACCATAGATTGGTTTTCTGTACAATAATATCACCCATAGATGTATTTGTCAACTGTTTTTTGAAAAAATGACATAAAAGGCGTATTTTTGTAGTTCTATAGATGATAAATCATTAATACTATGGAATATTCAATTTTTAACCTATGGGCATTATAATACTGTTGATAGCGAGGTGACAGTATTATGAAGCAGGATAAGTTCTTGTTCGATATGGGACAGAGAGTGTCTCGGCGCCGCCGCGCTCTACATATGACGCAGGAGCAGTTAGCCGACAGCGTAGGTGTCTCTACGCAAATGATCTCGAATATGGAGCTCGGGAAAAAGGCGGTCAGACCTGAAAACCTCTATAAAATATGTGAGGTTTTAGAGATTGGCTCTGACTTTATCCTATCAGGACGCGGTGAAGATGCATGCAAAACAGATTCTGAGGAAATATCGAAAAACAAAGCCTTCATAATAAGCTGTCTCGATGAAATGTCGGCGAAGGAAATTGAGCTCATAAAGGAGCTTGTGGAGTATATAAAAACCAAATAAAAAAGCTATGAGCGGCGAGCGTTCATAACTTTTTTTATGTTTAGTATTAGTAGAAGAATAGTAAATGAAGAACGGCTTGCGGCTTATCCCGCGAAGCTGTTTTTTTGCTTTACGAGGCGCCTGTCTTGGCCCCCTCTGAGGAGGGAGCTGTCGAGGCGTGCGAAGCGGGCCGAGACTGAGGGAGAGATAACGCCGAACGGCGATTTGCATTGAGCTTAATCCAAAGATTGCTGGTTATCTTATGCGCTTATTCTTCGCTTTTGGTGAGACACTGATGCGGAAGGAGAATTGTCGTTATCTCTCCCTCCGTCTTGCCGTCGTTTCACTCCGGCAATCCACCTCCCTCCTCAGAGGGAGGCAAGACCGCCTACTGCGCTTATCCCGCGAACCCGCACTTCTCGTAATACGCGAGTATCAGCTTCACGGCTTCGCCGTAGCTGAGGCTGCCGCGCTTGTCGCGCTGCGCCTTTATGAAGGCGTCGTTCGCCTTCTGGCTCGCCTCCATCACCTCGCCCTCGAACTGCTTCCAGTAGGCGTTCCGCGCCTTTATATCGCGACGCATACCGTCGGAGCAGTGCGCGTAAACCTCCTTCCACATATCCTTATCGTATTTATAGAGCGCGTTCGAGCAGTAGATATACGCCGAAAAATAGCCGGAGTAGCGGTAGTCCGCGCTGTCGGAGGCGGAGCAGGCGAGGAATGCGAAGAAGTTGCACTCGTCCTCGTAGGCGAAGCCGCGCGTGTGCGCCAGCTCGTGCGCGGCGGTGAATGGGATGTCGAAGTCGGGGATGTCGACGTTGACGTTAGATTCGCAGAATATCGGGCAGTAGACGCCCTCGATGCCGGTATAGGACCACAAGTGCGAATGCAGTACCGGCTTAGTGAACCATACGGAGCCCCAGAGCAGCGGGTATTCGTCGTCCAGCTTCGCGTAGCAGGCGTTCGCGTCGTAGAGCGTGCCGTAGAGCGAGCCGGAGAGCTTCGCGACGCCGTTTTCGTCTTCGCCGAGCGCCTCGCGCTCGGCGGAGGCCTTCTCCGCGAGGTCGATACAGACCGCCTGCAGATATTGCGCGGATTTCGCGGAGGTGTCCAGCTCCAGCAGGTCGGAGGCGCGGTAGCGGTAGTAATTCGCGCCGTGCATCGCCATATACATAAGCAGCCCGCAGGAAAGTATCAGCCAGACGCGCTTGAGGAGGGTAAGAAGCGGGTTGATCCCCATTCTGCGGCAGCGGCGGAAGAGCAGCACCGTCAGAGCGACCGCCGCGGGCAGGGCGAGGAAGACGGCCGTTTCGGTTATCGAGAAGGGGAATATGGAAACGATGAAGCCGAGCGGCACCGAGATAACGCGGAATATCCCGCGCGCGAAGATATACTCCGCGACCCACGGCGTCAGCGGCAGCAGGAAATACATCGCCGCCGCGAGCGCCGCCGGCAGCAGAAAAAGCAGCAGCTTTGGCAGTACGCGTCTGAACGTCTCGCGCTTCATATCGGTCCGTCACCTCCGTTTTACCGATTATACCACACTGGAGCTGAGTTTTTCAACGGAAAGGAAAGAATTTGAGTATCGCGTCCCGGCGTTTTCTAAAAAAAGGGACCGCCGTTTTGAATTTAATTCGTTCATACGTATTGCATTTTTGCTTATCCTGTGATAAAATACGATTTAGATATATAGGTTAAGAAGACGGAGTGTACCGTTTCAGCGTTTACGGCGCGTCCGTCCTCGGATAATACGGAGAATGTGAATTGAAAAAACTGCTTTCATTGCTGCTTGCCGTATCGCTGGTCGCGGCGTTCTTCGCCGAAGTTCCGGCTTTTGCGGCAGATGAAGTGAATATTTCGGTCGACGCTGTCGAAAGCGTCGTGCGCGGCACGGAGGGCGCGGAGCTCGCCGTACGCGTTTCCGCGCGGCCTCGCTGGGGCTCGCTGCAGGCGGTGATAACCTTCGATCCCGGAGCGCTTTGCTTTACGGGTATGACGCTCAACCCGGAGCTGAGCCGTCAGATAGACGCGGGCGAGCCCTGCGTTTTCGCCGTCAACTCCGGCGGCGCCGCCGAGGGCGTCGTCACCTTCGGATACGCGTCCGCTTATTCCGCGGACGGGGTCGAGGGATACTTCCCCGGCGAATACGATTATTTCTGCGTCCTGTCGTTTGACGTTCCGGAGAACGCGCCGCTCGGATTTACCGCCGTCGGAGTCGGGGTCGTCGAGCTTTCGCGCGATGAAAACGACGAGTCCGTCGCCGTCGCTTACGCCGTCGCGGACGGAGGAATGACCCTCGTCTGCGGGCACGAATGGCAGACGCTTGAGGACGTTCCCGCCACCTGCGAGGACAGCGGTTCTGCGAGTTTCGTCTGCGCGAAGTGCGGCGAGACCCGCAGCGAATTCCGCCCCGCGACCGGCCACAGCTGGAGCGACTGGGAAGAGATAAAGCCCGCGGACTGCACGGAGGGCGGACTTGAGGTTCGCGTCTGCGCCAACGATCCGGAGCATATCGAAAGACGTTCGACCGATCCGCTCGGACACGTCTGGAGCGACTGGACGACCGTTTCCTCCGCCACCTGCGTCGCGAGGGAAGTGCAGACGCGCGTCTGCACAAGGGACCCTTCGCATACCGAAACGCGTGAGTTCGGAGGGCTCGACACCCTGAACGGCCACGCCTGGGGCGAGTGGGAGGAGATCCTCGCTCCGGGCTGCACGATGCCCGCCGTCGAGATGCGCGTTTGCGGCAACGATCCGGAGCATTTCGAGACCCGCGAGGGCGCCTCCGCCGTCGGTCACGACTACGTCGGCTGGACCGTCGTATCCGAACCCGGCTGCGTATTGCCGGGCGAAGAGAGCGGGCGCTGCTCCCGCTGCGGCGCCGTCGCGACAAGGAGCGTTTCTGCGCTCGGCCATAAATGGTGCGAGTGGGAAACCGCTGTCCCCGCGACCTGCGCCTCCGAAGGCGTTGAAACGCGTGCCTGTCTGCGCTGCGGAGAGCCCGATTCACGCGAGCTCGCGATCGATCCCGAAGCGCACGCCTGGGGCGAGTGGGCGACGGTCAGACCCGCCACCCCCTACGAGGACGGGGAAGAGACCCGCGTCTGCGCCAACGATCCCGACCATACGGAGACGAGGGCGATACCGAGGCCCGTATACACCGTCTGCGACGTCGATTTCGACGGCGTCATAACCGTTTCCGACGCGCTCCGCGCACTGCGTACAGCGGCGCGGCTGGACGAAGCGGACGAGCTTACCCGCGCAGCCGCGGACGCCGATTACGACCGCGAAGTGACCGTCGCCGACGCGCTTATTATACTTCGCGTTGCGATAGGGTTCGCCCGGTGACGGGGCGGCTCCGGACGCTTTTTGCTGAAATAACGGGCCTGTTTTCCGCCGGCCTGATTATGAAATAACAGATCCGTTTCCACCGGTCTTATTAAAAGGGAGGATAACAATGAAAAAGGTTTGCTCACTGATCACCCTGGCGATTATGCTTGCGGCGCTATACTGTCCGGCGCTCTTTGCCGCGGCGGATCCGATCCCGACGCAGTTCTGCGTCACGAATCTCACCGCGCGCTTTATCGCGGGCGAAGGCGATATGGGCAGCATCCTTATCGAAGCCGACGTCGAAAACGTCGAGTCCGGGGATTATTTCAACGTCACCGTTTATAATTCGGTCGAGGATATATCCGACCCGACTAACAATTCGACAAACCCGCAGGTGGCTTTTAAGATTTTTTCGTCGGATACTTATGTTTCCGACGGGAAGCTGACAATCGAAATGAAATTAGCTATAAGATACCTGACCGGCAAATGCGCCGTGTGCGTGCTGATCCCCGGCCGCGGCGACGGTAACGAGTGGGTCAGAGCTTTCCTCGAGGTCCCGCTGACGGCGGATTCCGGCGCCGGCGAGACGAAGACCGTCTGGGCGCCCGTCGGCTTCAACGCCTCCGAATGGCTGGCGGAGAACTGCGGAGATCTCTTCTCGCGTGAGAATCTGGAGCTGACAGGCTGGAAAAACTCCGACGGCACCGAGCTCGGCGACGCGGTCATACCCCTGACGGGGCTCAGCGTTACCGCGCAGTGGTACGGGGAGAACGCCTACCTGCTCGGCGACCTCGATTTTGACGGCGAGCACAGCGTCGTCGACGCGCTTACGGCGCTTCGCATAGCCGTCGGACTTGCCGAGCCGGATGATATACAGGCTATCGTCGGAGACGTCGATTCCAGCGGTGATATCACGGTCGTCGACGCGCTTTCGATACTGCGCATAGCGGCGGAGCTTGCTCCTCCGTTCGGTTACATCTATATCTGATACCCATAATCCGGGAATAACCATTACGGGAGACTACTATGAAGAAAATCGTTTCTGTTATACTCGCGCTTGCGATATTCACTTCCATAGTCGCAGCCGCCGGCAACGGCGACGTTGACGGCGACGGGAAGGTTACCGTTTCCGACGCGCTCAGGGCGATACGCATCGCCGCTCAGCTCTCGCCTTACGCCGCTTCGGCGGACGTCGACGGCGACAGGAAGGTAACCGTTTCCGACGCGCTGCAGATACTCCGCTGCTCTGTCGGGTTCATCACGCAGTCCGGCCTTTCCGGCAACGCGCAGATAAGCGTGACCGTGACGGACAGAGCGGCCTCCTACGGAGTGACGCAGGCTATGGTCGACCGCGGAATGACGAATATCGGCGATACCGCGCGCCTTGTCAGAGTTATGCGCAAGGCCGCGGCGGGCGAGGAGATAACGGTAGGCTTCATCGGCGGCTCCATCACCGTCGGCGGCGCGGCTACCTATGAGGAAGCCCGCTACGCCCGCGTCGTTGAGGCGTGGTGGAAGCGCACCTTCCCCAACGCGAAGATCAACTACGTCAACGCCGGCTACAGCGGCACCCCGAGTTTCTTCGGCGTCCACCGTATGCAGGAGGACCTGATACAGTACGAGCCCGATTTCGTTATGATCGAGTTCGGCGTCAACGATAACCTGCAGGATTGGCAGCAGGTGGCTTACGCCTCACTGGTGCGCCGCGTGCTGACCGCCGAATGGCAGCCCGCCGTGATGCTTTTCTTCATGAAGAACAACGACGGCAGCAACGCCCAGTCCGATCAGCAGCCGATAGGCGAGTTTTACGACCTGCCGATGGTCAGCGAACGCGACGCGATCTGGCCGGAGGTCAAGCCGCCATACGGAACCGGCAGCACCTTCACCTGGGAGGATATAGTCGCCGACTACGTCCACCCGACGAACAAGGGCCACGCGATCTGCGGCGAGCTCATCAACTGCTACCTCGAGGCGGTCTATAACAACCTCAATAAGCTCTCCTCCGAGGTCAAGCCCGTCCGCGAGGACGTCCCGTTCCCGTACATCTACGAGCACACCGCCTGGCTGAACTGGCATAACACGACGCCCGTGCGCCTCGGCGGCTTCGCGAAGTATACCACCGACAACTTCTCCTGGAGAGCCGCGAGCGGCGACAGCGATCCGATGGTCATCCGCTACTACGGCAAGCGCGTCTCGCTGGCGATAAAGCAGCAGGAGGCGGGCGTGATGAAGGCGAGCTTCACCGTGGACGGCAGTCCGGCGGTTATGATCGACAACAACAACCTGCTCATCGCCGCCGGTCAGTACGCCTACTACAAGCTCGACGAACGCGAGGAAGGCTGGCACACCATCGAAATATCCTCCCTCAGCGGCACGCTGACGATACTCGGTCTGTTCGTTTCATGGTAAGCTGATGAACAAACCGTCCTTGTCGTAAATCGCAAAAACGGCAAATATATAAAGTAAAGCACCGAAAAGAAAGGTGATATAATATGAAGAAAATCATAGCCATCATACTCGCGCTCGCGGTGTTCACGACTGTGGTCGCGGCGGCGTGCCCCGGCGACCTTGACGGAGACGACACGATCACCGTTTCCGACGCGCTGAAGGCTATGCGCATCGCCGCGGGTCTCGACCCCTACTCCGCGTCCGGAGACGTCGATAACGACGGCGCCGTGACGGTCGCCGACGCGCTTCAGCTTCTGCGCTGCGCGATGGGCTTCATCACGACCGCCGGGCTTGCCGGCGATTTCGAGCTGACCGTTCCGATAACGGAAGCGGCGCTCGCGACCGGACTCGAGCAGTATATGGTCGATCGCGGGATGACCTCCCTCGGCGACCCCGCACGTTTCGTCAGAGTCATGCGCAAGGCGATGGCGGGCGAGGAGATAACCGTCGGCTTCATAGGCGGCTCCGTGACCTACGGCGGCGCGGCGACGACTCAGGAGGCCCGCTGGGCGAGAGTAGTTGAGAAGTGGTGGAAGGACACTTTCCCGCAGGCAACGATAAGATACGTCAACGCCGGTCAGAGCGGTACGCCGAGCCTCTTCGGCGTTCACCGCGTCGACGACGACCTACTGAGCTACGATCCCGACTTCGTCGTCATCGAGTTCGGCGTCAACGATGAGCTGCAGGATTGGCAGCGCGACGCCTACGCGTCCCTCGTGCGCCGCATCATCACCTATAAGAGCCAGCCGGCCACGATGCTTTTCTTCGTTATGAACAACGGCGGAACCAACGCGCAGGCGGATCAGATCCCGATCGGCAACTTCTACGACCTGCCGATGGTCAACTACCGCGACGCGGTATGGCCGTCCGTCATCACGACCAGCAACCCGGACGGCAAGTTCGTCTGGACGGATATCTGCGCCGACTGGGTGCATCCGACGAACGCCGGGCACGCGATCTGCGGTCAGCTCATCAACTGCTACCTCGAGGCGGTCTATCAGAACCTCGATAATCTTTCCTCCGAGGTCAAGCCCGTCCGCGAGGATACGCCGGTTCCTTACTATTATCAGAATACCAAGTGGTATAACTACCGCAACACTACCCCCGTCAAAATGGGCAGCTTCTCGAGATACATAAGCAACGGCGCCTCCTGGCAGGCGAACGGAAACAGCACCGATCCGCTGATCCTGCGCTGCTACGGCTCGCGCATCATAATGCCGATCGATCAGAGCGAATCCGATACCGTCAAGGCGACCGTGACCATAGACGGCGGCGATCCCATCTGGCTCGACTCCGAGCACCTGCTCATTTCGAGCGGCCGTTACGCCTACTATTTCCTCTATGACGGCGCCGCGCCCGCGTGGCACACCGTCGAGCTGACGCTCCTCGAAGGCAAGGTAAGCTGCGGCGGACTCTTCGTGTCGTGGTACGACAGATAGGATACGGACCGCTCCGGCGGTTTGTATAGGGTTGAACACGAAATAATAATTAAGGAAGCGTGATCGCGCCGCGTAGGCGGCGGCGGGTATCCGGAGCCGCTTCAAGCGGCGATACTTCGCCGTTTTCACGCTTTCCGTCCCCGGCGGACGAGGCCGGTTTTACAGATGTTTTTTGCGCGGGCAGGGGAGCTTCCTCTGCCCGCCGAAAAAATTTTTACAAATAATATAAAATAATGCTTGCATTTTACGGAAATTTGTGTTAACATAGAATCCACCTCGCATTGGAGGGGTTCTTTTTTGTGTGCCCCGAAATGCCCGTATGGGCCGAGGGAGTTCCGTCAGGGAACATTAACGAACGGGAGGAAATCCGATGAGAGTAAAAATCACTCTTACCTGCACAGAATGCAAGCAGCGCAACTACGACACCATCAAGAACAAGAAGAACGACCCCGACAGACTTGAGATGAACAAGTACTGCCGCTTCTGCCGCAAGCACACCTTGCACAGAGAGACGAAGTAATCCGGAGGAGGGCACGGAAATGGCTGAAACCACGAAAAAGGGCAGAGTCAAGCGCTACTTCAGAGAACTCGTCTCTGAATTCAAAAAGCTCGAATGGCCGTCCAAGAGCAAGGTTCTGAACAACACCATCGTTGTTCTGGTTATGATGCTCTTCGTCACGGCTTTCGTCTGGCTGCTGGATCTGGGATTCTCCAAGTTCCTGGAGTTCATTCTCGGTCTGGCGAAGTAACTATCGTTCAGGAGATTTGATATGGCGTCCGAAGATGCGAGATGGTATGTCGTGCACACTTATTCCGGCTACGAGAATAAGGTCGCGCAGAACATCGAGAAAATAGTCGAGAACCGCGGTCTCCGCGATCAGATTCTTGACGTCAAGATCCCCACAGGCGTCTTCACCGAGATGAAGGACGACAAAAAGGTCGAGGTCGAGCGCAAGCTGTTCCCCGGCTACGTCCTCATCAAGATGGTGATGAACGAGGATACCTGGTACATCGCGAGGAACACCCGCGGCGTAACGGGTTTCGTCGGCCCGGGATCGAAGCCCGTTCCGCTGACAGAAGCGGAGGTCGAGGCGCTGGGCGTCGAGGTCCGCGAGATCGAGGTGAGCTACGCCGAAGGCGATACCGTCAAGGTCATCGACGGTTCCTTCGAGGGCTTCACCGGCAGGGTCTCGGAGGTTTCCAAGGAACGCGGCAAGGTTTCCGTCCTCATCACGATGATGGGGCGCGAGACTCCGGTCGAGTTCGATCTGGATCAGGTCGCTGCCGTGGAGGAGTGACCGCAAGGTACGGTTTAATGCGGGAAACCGCCTTAAATATCGTGGAAGGGAACGAGCTTTCCCGCCATACCACATTACGGCGAAGCCGTGCGCTTACGCCGAAAGAAAGGAAAGAAAACAATGGCTCAAAAAGTAATTGCCTACATCAAGCTGCAGATCCCCGGCGGCCAAGCGACTCCCGCTCCGCCCGTCGGCCCCGCGCTTGGACAGCACGGTGTAAACATCGTGGGATTCACGAAGGAATTCAATGAGCGTACCAAGAACGACATCGGACTTATCATCCCCGTCGTCATCACCGTATACGCCGACCGTTCCTTCTCTTTCATCACGAAGACCCCCCCGGCGGCGGTCCTTATCAAGAAGACCCTGAACCTCGAGAAGGGTTCCGGCGTTCCGAACAAGAATAAGGTCGCGACCATGACCTTCGATCAGTGCAGAGAGATCGCTCAGATCAAAATGAAGGATCTGAACGCTTACGATCTCGATCAGGCCGCGAAGATGATCGCCGGTACCGCCCGCAGTATGGGCGTTGTTGTGGAGGGCTGAAGATGAAACACGGAAAGAAATACAACGCCGGAGCGGCGCTGCTCGACAGCACCAAGCTCTACGAAGTCAACGAAGCGATCGAGCTCGTCCAGAAGACCGCGCAGGCGAAGTTTGACGAGACCATCGAGATCCACATCAAGCTGGGCGTCGATTCCCGTCACGCCGATCAGCAGGTCCGCGGCGCGGTCGTACTGCCCCACGGCACCGGCAGAAACGTCAGAGTCCTGGTCTTCGCCAAGGGCGACAAGGTTCAGGAGGCTCTCGACGCGGGCGCCGATTTCGCCGGCGGCGACGAATTCATCCCCAAGATCCAGAACGAAAACTGGTTCGATTACGACGTGGTCGTCGCGACTCCCGATATGATGGGCGTCGTCGGCCGTCTCGGTAAGATCCTCGGACCCAAGGGCCTTATGCCTAACCCGAAGGCCGGCACCGTAACGATGGACGTGGCGAAA
>JAFTEJ010000051.1 GCA_017453725.1 Clostridia bacterium
GACGACGCCGTCACGAAGCAGGTCAACGACTGGTTCAAGCCCGTCCGCGACGAGTTCCTCGACGGCGGCAAGCTGAACCCCCGCGTGCTCGCGACCGACACCGACGCGCTGAACTACAAGATCCCCGGCGGAATGCTCTCCAACCTCATCGCGCAGCTCAAGGCGCAGAACGCGCTCGACCGCCTGCCCGAGGTGCTCGAGGAGACGCCCCGCGTCCGCAAGGATATGGGCTATCCGCCGCTCGTTACTCCCATGAGCCAGATGGTCGGCGTCCAGGCGGCGACGAACGTCCTGCAGGGCGAACGCTACAAGACCATCAGCAAGGAGATCAAAGCTTACCTCCGCGGCGAATACGGCCGCGCACCCGGTGAGATCGACCCCGACCTTATGAAGAAGGGGCTCGAGGGCGAGGAGCGCGTTACCTGCCGCTTCGCGGATACGCTCGAGCCGCAGATAGAGAAGGCCCGCGCCGAGATCGGCGACCTCGCCGAGTGCGACGAGGACGTGCTTTCCTACATTGCCTTCCCCCAGCAGGCGGAGAAGTTCCTGACCGACCGCCGCGCGAATAAGGAGAACAAGGCGAAGTACACCATCGAGGTCATCTGAAAGGACGTGACGCCGATATGCTGAGATTTGTTTCAACCGCCGCCGAGAACGCGGAAATGGCGAAGTCCGCCGGCGGCGTGCTTATGATTGCCGCGCTCGGTCTGCTCGTCGTTTTCGCGGTGCTGGTGCTGCTCATGTGCGTCATCAAGGTCATGGGCGCGCTGACGAAGGATAAGTCCAAGCCCGCCGAAGCGCCCGCCGCTCCCGAAGCGGCGCCCGTCAGGGAAGCCCCCGGATCCTGCGGAGACGTCAAGCTTTTCGACGTGCCCGACAAGACCGCCGCGATGCTTATGGCGATAACCGCCGATAAGCTCGGCGAGCCGCTCAACACCCTGCGCTTCATCTCAATCAAAGAAGTCAAGTGACGAAAGGATGCTGTCGATATGAAATATAAGATAACTCTCAACGGAAAAACCTACGAGGTAGAGGTGGAAAAGGGCGAAGCCATCGTCGCCGCCGAATACGAAGCCGCCGCTCCGGCAGCTCCAGCTCCCGCGGCTCCGGTTGCCGCGCCTGCCGCCGCTCCGGCAGCTGCTCCCGCCGCTCCCGCGGTCGCCGTAAACGGCGAAGTCGTGCCCGCTCCGCTGCCCGGCGCGGTCGTCGCGGTGAAGGTCGCCGCCGGCGAGTCCGTCAAGAAGGGGCAGGTGCTCGTCGTCATCGAGGCGATGAAGATGGAGAACGAGGTCATGGCGCCCCGCGACGGCGTCGTCGCGCAGGTGATAGCCTCCAAGGGCGCCTCCGTCAACAGCGGCGACCCGCTCGTCACGCTGGGTTAAGGGGGTAGTTCCGTGAACATTCTCGACACTTTCGTCGGGTTGGCGAAGAGCTCCGGTATCTATCAGCTTATCGCTAATCTCGACTGGCGCTCCGTGGTGATGATAGCCATCTCCTGCGTGCTGCTTTACCTCGGGATAAAGAAGAAATTCGAGCCGCTGCTGCTCGTCGGCATCGCATTCGGAATGCTGCTGACGAACCTGCCGCTCGGCGAGGTTTTCCACGCCGACTGGTGGAACGTCGCGGATATAAACTACGGCGAGGTGCTCCGCCACGGCGGCGTGCTCGACATACTCTACATCGGCGTCAAGACGGGCGTCTATCCGTCGCTGATATTCCTCGGCGTCGGCGCGATGACCGATTTCGGTCCGATGATGGCGAATCCGAAGTCGATGCTGCTCGGCGCGGCCGCGCAGTTCGGCATCTACGTCGCCTTCGCGTTCGCGATAATTCTCGGCTTTGACGCGCAGGGCGCGGCTTCGATAGGCATCATCGGCGGCGCGGACGGCCCGACGGCCATATGGCTGACGAAGTCGCTCAAGCCGGAGCTGCTGGCGCCCATCGCGGTCGCGGCGTATTCCTATATGGCGCTCATCCCGCTCATCCAGCCGCCGCTTATGCGCGCGCTGACGACGAAGAAGGAGCGCGAGGTCAAGATGGAGCAGCTTCGCCCCGTCTCGAAGACGCAGAAGATCCTCTTCCCGATAATCGTGACGATAGTCACCTGCCTGATACTGCCGTCCGTCGCGCCGCTGCTCGGCTGTCTCATGCTGGGCAATCTCTTCACGGAGACCGGGCTCACCGACCGCCTTTCCGATACCGCGCAGAACGCCATGATGAACATCGTCACGATCTTCCTTTCGGTCTCTGTCGGCGCCACGGCCCGTTACGACCGCTTCCTGACACTGCAGACCCTTGCGATCATCGTGC
>JAFTEJ010000052.1 GCA_017453725.1 Clostridia bacterium
ATTCGCGCAAACACTCATTATTATGAGTATCAGGATGCCATAGAGTTGGTTGAGTTATGCCGTCAGGAAGGAATACCTGTTTTGGGTATTGATTCTTTTATCATTACTGAAACAAAAACTCAGCCTTTTTTGGAGCACAGATTAGATATTTCCGATTGTGAAGATACCCACGATAAAGCAAAGGGTTTTTTAGAGCAGAAGAAAGAATACGGTTTCCTTTTTGAAGTTGTTTATTAACCTAATCATAGGAGAGAAAACGCTATGAAGTTCAATGAGGTATTCGGAAACGCCAAATGGGTGACCTGCGAGGAAGGGTGCATCTCGCCATATATCCGCGCGGAGTTCGAGGCGCCCTGCAAAAGCGCCGAAATAACCCTCTGCGGTTTCGGCTACGCCAACCTATACGTCAACGGAAAGCGCGTCGGCGACGAGTTTTTCCTGCCGCTCAACAGCTGCTACCACTATAACCCCAACCTACTCTGCGTCAAGAACAGCGGCGAGGAGCTCGGCAGCCGCACATATCCCGTCAAATACGACATAAGCGACTACCTCGTCGAAGGCAAAAACGCGCTCTGCGTCCACCTCGGTCCGGGCTGGTACGCCCACGGCGATATGGAGAAGCCGGAGGACGAGTGGATAAAGCCCTACGGCGTTGTGAAAGCCGCGTGGCGCGTCGTCTTCGGCGACGGCAGCGAGCTCGTTTCGGACGAAAGCGCCGTCTGGGCGCAGTCGCCGCTTTTGAGCTGCAACCTCTACTGCTGCGAGATACAGGACGACGCTTATTATATCCCCGACGTTTCCGAGCCGGAATGCGCCTTCAACGGCTGGAAGCCGGTAAAGCTGACCGAGGTGCCGGATACCGACTATTACTTCTCCGACTGCCCGCCCGACAGGATAATCCGGAATATCATCCCGAAGGAGATCTCCCGCCGCGACGGGCATATCACATACGACGTCGGCGAAAACATAACCGGCAGGGTGGTTTTCACGACCGACGGGCCCTGCAAGGTCGGTATGCGTCACAGCGAGGGCGTTACGCCGGAGGGAGAAATAGACCCGAAATACCACCACTGGCAGTGGATGAAATACGACTGCCTCGGAGTCCGCGAATACAGCGAGATGTTCAAGTGGTCGGGCTTCCGCTACTTTGAGATAAGCGACTGCGCGAAGGTCCTGCGCGTCGAGGAGATACACACAGACGTCGCCGTGACCGCGTCCTTCGAGTGCGACGACGAGATGCTAAACTGGTATCACGACGCCTTCGTCCGCACGCAGCTTAATAATATGCACGGCGGCATCCCTTCGGACTGCCCGCATATGGAGCGCCGAGGCTACACCGGCGACGGTGAACTGACCTGCGAGGCGGTCATGAATATCCTCGACTGCGAGAGCTTTTACCGCAAGTGGATGAAGGACATTTCCGACTGCCAGGACAGAAAGAGCGGACACGTTCAGCACACCGCGCCGTATATCCCTTCTGGAGGCGGCCCGGGCGGCTGGGGCTGCGCGATAATCGAGGTGCCGTATCAGTTCTGGCGGCAATACGGCGATATTTCGCCGCTTGAGGAGATGTATCCTCAGGCGAAAAAATACTTCGAATACCTCGACAGCGTCAGCACCGACGGCATTATGTACGTCAACCCCGACGACCGCATGAGCTGGCTCGGCGAGTGGGCGGTGCCAATCGGCTGGCGCGAGCGTATGAACGTCGCGCTTCCGCCGCCTTACGTCACCGCGTATTTCTACGTTCGTTCGCTTTGCAGGGCGATAGAAGCCGCGCAGGCGCTCGGCAGGGAGGAGGATATACCCGCCTTCGAGGCGAAAAAGCGCTGTATGCTCGACGTAATAATGGAGAACTACTACGATCCCGCCACCGGTAATTTCGCCGAAAACACCCTTTTCGGCAACTGCTACGCGGTAGATCTCGGGCTCGGCGACGAACGGACGTGGGATAACCTCGTCGCCTCCGTCGAGGAGAAGAAGTGCCTTTACACAGGCATTTTCGGTACGGATATAACCCTGCGTCTGCTGTTTGAACGCGGCAGGGAGGATCTGGCGCATATGCTGATGACCTCCGAGCTGCCCAACAGCTTCGGCTGGTGGAAAAACCACGGTATGACTACTCTCTGCGAGCACTGGGATATGGACCGCTCGCTCGATCATCCGATGTTCGGCTCGTCCGACAGATACCTGTTCCGTTATATCCTCGGCATCCGTCAGCCGGAGGGCTCTCACGGCTGGGAAAAGCTCGTCGTGAAGCCCGTCGACATCCCGCGGGTGAACAAGGGCTCGGGCAGCATAGTCACGCCGAAAGGCAGGGTTTCCGTAAGCTTCGAGAAGACCGAAAGCAACGCCGCTTTCGTAGTGGAAACGGACATCGAGGGCGAGTTTGAGTTCCGCGGAATGGGCATGCACCTGAAGCGGGGACGGAATATAATAATACAGTAAGACAAAGATAAATTTTATCTCTGAATAACCGCAAAAGAGGCTGAAAAATGGTAACAAAAAAAGTACTTGACCTGATAGGAAACACACCTATAATCGACCTTTCGCCCTGCACGGGCTGCAATATCTTCGCGAAAGCGGAGTTCCTCAACCCCGGCGGCAGCATAAAAGACCGCATAGCCAAAGGTATGCTCGAAGCGGCTATCGCCGAGGGCAAACTGCGTCCGGGCATGACCGTGATCGAGCCGACAAGCGGCAACACCGGCATCGGACTCGCCTTCTGCGGCGCGAGAATGGGCTATAAGGTCGTCATAGTTATGCCCGAAAATATGAGCGAGGAGCGCAAAAAGATCATCCGCGCGCTCGGCGCCGAGCTTGTTATCACGCCGGCGGAGCTCTCGATAGACGGCAGCGTCAAAAAAGCGGAGGAGATAGCCGCGAGCTCGGATAATTACTATATGCCGCAGCAGTTCAAGAACCCGGCGAACGTCGCGACGCACTACTCGACCACCGGTCCGGAGATATTCGAGCAGCTTGGCGGCAAGGTCGATATCTTCGTTTCCGGCGTCGGCAGCGGCGGTACGCTTCAGGGGACCGCGAGCTTTCTGAAAGAGAAGAATCCGGAGCTCAAAATAGTCGCCGCGGAGCCGAAAAACGTCTCCGCGCTGCTCAGGCAGGAGCCCGGAATGCATCAGATACAGGGCATCGGCGACGGCTTCGTGCCGGATATTCTGGACGTAGATATGATAACGGACATAGTGGAGGTCAGCGACGACGACGCGATAAACACGGCGCGCATGCTTGCGAGGGAGCAGGGGCTTCTCGTCGGCACGTCCGCCGGCGCGAACGTCTGGGCGGCGATGCGGATCGCAGAAAAGTATGGTAAAGACAAGGTCATCGCCACTGTCCTCGCCGACAGAGCCGAAAGATACTTTTCCACAAGCCTTATCTGACCCGTGCGAAGCGACATTCGCTTAAAAACCGCGCGGGAAAGCGGTTTCGCAGACGCAAACTGCCTGTGAGCCGTTAATTTGCTCACTAATCGCAGAAAACCCTTATAACGATTCTCAAAAACGCCTCACAAGGGGCGTTTTTTCTTATCCTCACCGACGTTTCGAGAGACAGATTCGGTCAAAAAAGCTCGACGAACTCGAAAAACGCGCTTGCGGTGCCGGAAAACAGCGTTTTTATGCCCAAAAATTGTAAACGGACATAACGCCTTTATACACAAGGATTGTATACCATATGAATAATTCTAATATTGGCTATATTCATATGAATATTATTCATATAAGCGGTTTTCGGGGCATTTTCAGTTCACGAACGGGCGACAAGTGCGCATTGAAAACCCCGGTAAAAAAGAGGCGCGTTTTACGTCTTTTTAAAGCTAAAGGAAAACGCACTAAAACTACGCAACTAATATGTTGACGGCTAAAGCTTTTGATGATATAATTATAGTATAAAATTCGAGGAGTCTATTCGCCTCGACTTGATTTCGGCCGCGTCGTTCCGGCGCGAGAAAGGGGACTGTTATGAAAAAGAACGGATCATTATCGGTCAGCAGAGTGATTTCTCTTCTGCTCGCGCTGACGCTGATACTCACATGCGCCGGGGCGCTCCCGACGGGACTTACAGCGTCGGCTGAAACCGCTGACACAGCCGTGATCGAAAACGCGGGTTTTGAAACCGGCGCGGCCAGTCCGTGGTCGCTGAACTCCGGCTCGTCCATAGTCGCCGGCGGTCACAACGGCAGCGGTTACGCGCTGCGTATGGCCGGCTCCAAATGGTCGCAGACGAATCAGACTATAACCGTCAAGCCGAACACCGACTACCGCATCTCCGGATGGGTGAAGCGCGAGGCCGGCACCGGCGCCCATTATCTCTACGCGAAGGGGTCTAATAACGAGTCGTTCACGGCGCTGAACGGCACGAAACAGTACTTTACGTATATGGACGAAGACTGGGTGCTCCACAAGTGGGAGTTCAATACCGGAAGCGTTACCTCGATCAGAATCACGATAACGATCGAAGACCCCGATTCCGTCTTCCTTTATGACGACATTTCCATAAAAGAGCTGCTGCCCTCGAGCTTTGACGGCTACGTTTATAACGGCGACTTCGAAACCGGCGACGGCAATCCCTGGACCTTCAAGAGCACCGCGGGCGTCGTCGCGGGCGGACATAACGGCAGCGACTATGCGTTCCGCCTCGCCGGCAAGCAGTGGGAGAACGTTTCGCAGCAGATCACCGTCGAGCCGCATACCGACTACCGCCTCACCGGATGGGTGAAGCGCGAATCCGGCACAGGAGCGCACTATCTCTACGCCAAGGACGCCAACAACGGCACGCTCGCCGCGATAAACGGCACGCGGCAGTGGTTCAATCACACCACGACCGAATGGGTTGAGCACATCTGGGAATTCAACAGCGGAACGAACACGGTCATCAAGCTTTATATGATGATCGAGGACGCCTCCTCCGTCTTCCTTTACGACGATATAACGCTGACAAAGCTTGCCACCGCGAGCTTCGACGGATACATAACCAACGGCGACCTTGAAACCGGAAGCGCCGGCGGCTGGACGCTTAACGACGACTCGTCGGTCGTTACCGGCGGCTATAACAGCGGCTACGCGCTGAAGGTCGGCGGCAGCGCCGGCACGGCCGTAACGCAGGATATCAAAGTCGAAGGACTCACCGACTACCGCCTCACCGTCCGAATCAAGCGCGTAAGCGGCAGGGGCGCGCACCGCCTTCAGATCAAAAAGGGCGACGTCGTTTTTGACAGCATAAACGGCACCGACGGCACGATCACATATACGGACAGAAAGTGGCACGAGCACAGCGTTGAGTTCAACAGCGGCAAAAACACGATCCTCACCGTCTGCCTGCAGGTCGCGGCGGCCGGCTCGATCTTCATCTATGACGATATAACGGTAGAGAAGCTCGAGGCGCCCGATTACAGCGACGTGGCAAAGGGCGACGCGACGCTCGACGGCGTAGTGAACGAAGCCGACCTTGCGCTTGCCGAAAGCGCGATCAAGGGCGAAGCGACGCTTGAAGGCGCGGCTGGATACGCCGCGGATATGAACTGCGACGGCAGGATAAACGAAGACGACGCGTCCATACTGCGCTCATATCTTAAAGACACCTCGTCAAAAGCCACTCTGCTTTATCCGACCCGCGGCGAGACCGTCGCGAAAGCCTCCTGGCAGATCGAGGAGCTGCTGACGAACTACACTCCCGGCAAGTCGGACGACTACTCCGGCGTTTATAACCGCGTCGACCAGTACGCGCGCGACCCGGTCGTCCTGCGCTGGATGCCTGTCAACGGAGCGGCGGGCTATACCGTGCTCCTTGCGGACAACGCGGAGCTTTCCGGCGCGAAGACCTACAGCGTGACCGAGCCGACGCTTTCGATACAGAACCTTATGGTTGACACCGATTACTACTGGGCGGTCGAAGCTGGCGGAGTCCGCTCCGAAACCGGCACGTTCCATACGGCCGACACCGTCCGCACGCTCTGGGTCGAGGGCGTTTCAAACACCCGCGACCTCGGCGGCTGGAAGACCGCTGACGGACAGTACCGCGTTAAATACGGAATTGCCTACCGCGGCGCGAAGTTTGACGACATAACGCCCGCCGGCAAGCAGGCGATAATAGATATCGGGCTGAAGACCGACGTCGACCTCCGCGGACACAACGAAGGCATAGACGAACCCCTCGCCGATATCGGCGTCAATCACATCTTCGGCAGCACCTACGGCTGCGCGATGTATAACGGCACCGACTCGACCAGCATCGAGCGCCTTGACAGCAACCACGTCAAGGGCACTCTGAACGCGGTCCGCGCTTACGCGAACCCGGATAACTACCCAGCCTACTTCCACTGCAGCTACGGCCGCGACCGTACCGGAACGCTCGGTCTGCTGCTGCTCGGCCTGCTCGGCGTTTCCAAGACCGATATCCAGAAGGATTACGAGATGACATTCCTCTCCGAATGGGGCGGCGGAGGACTGACCGCGACAGGTCACGTTTCGACGCTTAACAGAACCATAAGCTGGCTGCAGACCAACTACGCTCAGGGCGGAACTCTTCAGCAGTCCGTCGAGGCTTATCTTCTTGACGAAGGGCACGGCAGCGCGCGCCTCACCGAGGACGAGATAGCCGCCATCCGCGCGAATATGCTCGAGCCTGTACCGGAAGCGGCAGTCGCGACCGGGATAGAGCTGACCGCGCTGCCCGACAAGACCGCTTATAACAAGGGCGACCTGCTCGACCTCGCCGGCGGCGTGATAAAGGTTTCTTACAGCGACGGCACGTCGAAGGACATCCGTATGGGTATCGATATGATCAGCGGATTCGACGGGAACGCTTCCGGAACTCAGACGCTGACGGTTGCGTATTCCGGCTTCACCGCGCAGTTCGACGTCGAAGTGACGGGCAGGAATATAACTCGCATAGCCGTCACCGTGCTTCCGGAAAAGCTCGATTACCTTATCGGCGATGAGTTTGACGCGGCGGGTATTGAGGTCACCGCGTATTATGACGACGAAACTCAGGAACCGCTCGACGCCGTAGCTTATGAGATTTCGGGTTACGAGCCGACCTTGGGCGAACACACCGTGACCGTCACCTTCGGAGAACTTTCCGACAGCTTCCCCGTCACAGTCTTGATGCGCGGCGACGCGGACGGCGACGGGGAAATCACGGTCGGCGACGCGCTCAAGGCGCTGCGAATCGCCGCGAAGCTTGTCGCGCCCACCGATAGGGATTACCTCATCTGTGACGTCGACGATGACGCTGAGATAACCGTCGGCGACGCGCTGAGAATTCTCCGCGTTGCCGCGAAGCTGATTGATAAGCCGTAACAACGCGCAAACGCGCCGGCGTGATGCTGTCGGCGCGTTTCATATAAGCTAACACGCCGCGCACGCGGCGTGTTATGAAAGGAGCACTCCTTATGAAGATCAGGTTTTTCCGCAGACGTTTGCCGGCGCTTATAATTTCGCTCGCGCTGGCGGCGTCCTTTGTCGGAGCACTGCCGACAGCCGCGGACGCGGCGTCGAGCTTCGACGGCTTTATAACGAACGGCGATTTCGAGACCGGCAGCCTGACCGGCTGGAGGGCGGTTTCCACAGCCTCGATCGTCGAAGGCGGCCATGACGGCAGCGGCTACTGTGTGCGCCTGTCCGGCACATCCTGGGTTAAGGTACAGCAGGACGTAGCGGTCGAGCCGAACACCAACTACCGCCTTACCGGCTGGGTGAAGCGCGTTTCCGGCGTCGGTGCGCACTATCTCAACGCGAAGGGGAGCGATACGCTCGATTCGCTCAACAGCACCACCGCGTGGTTCAGATACACGACTCCCGACTGGATGTGGCACGTCTTCGACTTCAACAGCGGCGACAACACCACGGTGAATATCCGCTTCGAGGTATCCGACATTGATTCGGTATTCCTCTATGACGACATATCGCTCCGCAAGCTGACCTCAGCCGACAGAGCGGGATACATCAATAACGGCGACTTTGAAGCCGGCTTCCCGAACGGCTGGCAGCCGGACGCCGGCTCATCCGTCGTCTCCGGCGGTTATCAGAGCGGCTACGCGATGAGGGTTGACGGGCTTGTCAAGCAGTATATCCGCGTCGATTCGATGAGCGACTACCGCGTGACCGCCAGGACGAAGCGGGTCAGCGGAAGCGGCAGCCACGAACTGCGCGTGCAGAAGGGCATGAACGTATACGAAGCGATAAACGGCACGAGCGGCGTCTTCTCTAACACGACCGACGACTGGGAGGAGCATTCCTTCGAGTTCAACTCCGGCAAGACGACGCAGGTGACCCTCTTCCTCGCGGCGCTCGACGCGGGAACGACCTATCTTTACGACGACGTCACCGTTGAAAAGATAAAAACGGTCAAGCCGGATTACTCCGCCGTCCTCAAGGGCGACGTAAACCTTGACGGCAATGTGGACGCGTCCGACCTCGAGCTGATCGGCGCGCACGGCGGCGCGCTTGAAGGCGCGGCGGAATACGCCGCGGATATGAACTGCGACGGCGTTGTTACGGATGAAGACGCGAGGATGCTCGGCGATTTCCTCGCGCTCGGCGAAGGAGGCGTTATGGCGCTTTATCCGGCGCGCGGCGAGACCGTCGCGAACGGCAACTGGCAGATAGACGAGCTGCTCCACGACTACTATCCCGGCAAATCGGACGACTACTCCGGCATCTACTTCGGAATGGGCGGACACACCGACCAGTACGCCCGCGACCCGGTTCTGCTCCGCTGGATCAGCGCTACGGCGAAAAAAAGCTATACAGTGCTCCTGACGCGTGAAACTGACCCCGTGACCGGAGAGCCTGCCTTTACAAACGCCAAATCCTATATTGCGCACGGGACCGAGCTATCGCTGCAGAACCTGTTTGTCGATACCGACTACTACTGGCGCGTTGACGGCGGCGGCGAACTCGCGTCCGGCGTTTTCCATACGGCGAAGACCGTCCGCACCTTCTATATAGAAGGCGTTTCAAACACCCGCGATCTCGGCGGCTGGCTGACGGAGGACGGCTTATCCAGGGTGAAGTACGACGCGGCGTTCCGCAGCGCGCACTTCGATCACATTACCGCCGCGGGCAGGGAGGCTGTCGCGGACATAGGGCTCAAGACGGATCTCGACCTTCGCGCCGACGGCGAAGGGCTGACGGCTCCGCTCGGCTCGGACGTGACGTGGCTTCGCGCCGGCCCGGACGGCACGGCGATGTACTATACTACCGCGACCAACAGCATAAGCAACCTCAAGGGATCGCACACTCAGGGTTCGCTGAACGCCCTTCGCGTTTTCGCGGACGCGTCCAACCTGCCGGCGTGCTTCCACTGCGCTTACGGGCGCGACCGCACGGGAACGGTAGGCATCCTTCTGCTCGGTATGCTCGGCGTTTCGTATTACGACATCGTCAAGGATTATGAAATGACCTTCCTTACGGCTATGGCTGGCGAGACGAACACAACGATTAAATCCGACGAAGCCGCCACAAAGACGCTCAACTGGATAATCGAGACCTATCCCGCGGATTCGCTTAAGGAGTCGACGGAGCTTTACCTGCTCGCCGCCGGTATGAAGGAGAGCGAGATAACGGCGATACGCAAGAACCTGCTTGAACCGCTGGACGGCTCGCCCGTTCGGGCCGATCAGATCGAGGTAACGACCCTCCCGCGCAAGCTTTCCTTCCTCGAGGGCAAGGGCAGACTGAACGTCGTCGGAGGCAAAATAACCGTGCGTTACAACATCGGCGTAACGGAAGAGATATGGATGGATAAATCGATGGTCAGTGGCTTCGATAACACCGTCGTGGGAACGCAGACTCTGACGGTCGAATATATGGGGGCTACCGCGACCTACGACGTCGAGATAACGCCCAAGAGCCTGACTCGCATAGCCGTCACCGTTCCGCCGACGAAGCTTGAATACACCGTCGGCGAGGAACTCGACACGACCGATATGGAGGTAACCGCGTATTACGATAACGATACGAGCGAGGTGCTCGGCGCGGACGCCTATGAGATTTCCGGCTTCGTTTCGGAGGAGGGCGAACACACCGTAACTGTGAGCGCCGGAGGCTTTTCCGACAGTTTCGTTGTGACCGTAACCGCAGACTATATGCTCGGCGACCTCGACCTCGACGGGGAGATAACCGTCGGCGACGCGCTCAAGGCGCTGCGAATCGCCGCGAAGCTTGTCGTACCAGATGAGAAGGAATTCATTATAGCCGACGTCGACTTCGACGGGGAGATAACCGTCGGCGACGCGCTGAAAATCCTCCGCGTAGCGGCGAAGCTCATTGATAAGTTCATCTGATTTAACAACGCAAATAACGAGTAAACGCGCCGACGAACTTTTGTCGGCGCGTTTTTATAAGCTGTTTATGCTCGCGAATTGCCGCGTTTGAATTGACCGCGTCGTTTCTTCTTCTGCGGCAAATAGCACTTGACTACGGCGTCAAATGATGTTACAATCATTATGTGATAGAATACGTTGCGTATGCGGCGTTATGACGAAAGGAGCAATACTATGAAAAAAACGTATTTCGGCAGCCGTATTCTCGCGATTCTGTTGACGCTGACGATGGTCGTTTCCTTCGCGGGAGTCCTTCCGCTGGGACTGACCGCGTTTGCGGACGATCCGAGCTTTGACGGCTACATTTACAACGGCGACTTCGAAACAGGCGCAGCTTCGCCGTGGGCAAAAAACAGCGCCTCATCCATAGTCGAAGGCGGCCATAACGGCAGCGGCTATGCGATCCGTATAGCCGGCAGCAAATGGTCGAGCACGAGCCAGGTCGTGAACGTTGAGCCGGATACCGACTACCGCCTTACCGGCTGGGTCAAGCGCGACGACGCGGGCAGCGGCACGCATTACCTTTACGCCAAAGGCGCCGGCGGAGAAGCCATCTCCAGCATCAACGGCACCCATAACTGGTTCAACTATACCGATGAAGACTGGGTAAAGCACGTCTGGGAGTTCAACACCGGCACACTGACTCAGATTAAGGTTTATATGATGGTTGCCTCCGACGACGGTGTCTTCCTCTATGACGACATCTCGCTCGCGCCGATTCCGAAGCCCTCCTTCGACGGCTTCATTTACAACGGCGACTTCGAGGTCGACTCCGGCAACGTCCGCTGGACGATCCCGAAGGGCGGCTCGATCGTCGAGGGCGGCCGCAACGGCAGCGCCTACGCCGCCCGCCTCGCCGCCAGCGCGTCGGGCAAGCAGTGGGAGCATTTCACCCAGACCGTGACCGTAAAGGCGTACACCGACTACCGCCTTTCCGGCTGGGTCAAGCGTGAATCCGGCACCGGCGCGCATTACCTCTACGCGCAGGGAACGAACAGCGAAAAGATCACCGCAATCAACGGGACGAAGCAGTGGTTCACGTATAAGGACGCCGATTGGGTGTATCACAAGTGGGAGTTCAACACCGGCGAGCTGACGCAGATCAAGATCTATATGATGATCGAGGATCCGGATTCCGTCTTCCTCTATGACGATATTACCCTGAAGGAACTGCCCACCCCGAACTTCGACGGTTATATCTACAACGGCGACTTCGAGACCGGCGACAACGCGCACTGGAATCTTCCGTCCGGCGGCTCCATCGTCGAGGGCGGGCACGACGGCAGCGACTATTGCGCCCGTCTTGCCGCCAGCGCCCCCGGCAAGCAGTGGGAGCACATCAAGCAGGTCATCTCCGTCGAGCCCAACTCCGACTACCGCCTGACCGGCTGGGTGAAGCGCGTCAGCGGCTCCGGCGCGCATTATCTTTACGCGCAGGGCCCTGCCAACGAGAAGCTGACCGTGCTGAACGATACCAAGCAGTGGTTTACCTACGCCAACGAAGACTGGGTGCAGCACGTCTGGGAGTTCAACAGCGCCTCGTTCGAATCTGTCTCGATCTATATGATGATCGAGGATCCCGATTCCGTATTCCTCTATGACGATATCACGCTTGAGAAGCTCGCCACCGCGAGCTCCGACGGCTACATAACCAACGGCGACTTTGAAACCGGCGTCGGCAGCGGCTGGATAATCAACAGCACCTCCTCCATAGTCGAGGGCGGACGCGACGGCAGCGGTCACGCGCTCAGACTTGAGGGCAGCTCCGGCAAGAACGTCAAGCAGGCTGTCAAGGTGGACGGTATGACCGATTACAGCCTGACGGTCTACGCCAAGCGCGTCAGCGGCACAGGAGCTCACAGGTTCTTCGTCCAGAACGGCGATAATATCATTGAGCCGCTCGACGGCTACGACGGCACCATCGACGATACCGGTGAAGAATGGGTCGAGCACGTTTACAAATTCAACTCCGGCAAAACGACGCAGATAACCGTATTCCTGCAGGTCGTCGACGGCAGCTCCGTTTTCCTCTATGACGATATAACGATGGCGCCGCTTACCGGCCCCGACTACAGCCACGTGCTGAAGGGCGATACCGATCTCGACGGCGACCTCGATAAGAACGACGTCACGCTGCTTCAGCAGCACCTTGACGGTGAGATCACGCTTGAAGACGAAGCCGCCTACGCCGCCGATATGAACTACGACGGCGAGATCACCGCGGACGACGTCGCGCTTCTGCGAAGCTTCTTCTCCGAAGAGAGAGCCGCCGTGCTCCTTTATCCGACAAACGGCGAGGAAGTCGCTAAAGGCGCGTGGCAGGTCGAAACGCTGCTCGAGGACTACACCCCCGGAAAGTCCGACGGATACTCCGGCATCGGCGCCCGCAAGGATCAGTACGCGCGCGACGATATCGAACTGCGCTGGCTCGTCCCGCAGGGCGGCGCACGCAGCTACCATCTCCTCCTCGCTGACAACCCCGAACTGACCGGTGCGAAGGAATATCTCATTCAGAATACTAACAAAGAGCATCAGGGTATGACCCTGCAGAACCTCCTTGTCGATACAGATTACTACTGGGCGATCGACGTCAACGGTTCGCAGTCAGAAGTCGGCACTTTCCATACCGCGAATACGCTTCGTACGTTCTGGATCGAGGGCGTTTCCAACACCCGCGACCTCGGCGGCTGGATTACCGAAGACGGGCTTTACAGAGTCAAGTATAACGTCGCGTTCCGCGGCGCGAGATTCGATAACATAACCGCCGCCGGCCTCGCCGCCGTCGCGGATCTCGGCATAAAGACCGACGTCGACCTGCGCACCAAGGGCGAAGGAACGGCCGCTCCGCTCGGTGACCTCGCCGAATGGTACCTCGTCGGCAACAACGGCGCGGCTATGTACTATTCCGATGAAGCCACTTCCATCGGTGACCTGACGAGCAACTACGTCAAGGGTACGATCAACGGCGTCCGCATCTACGCCGACGCTAGCAACTTCCCGGCGTACTTCCACTGCAGTTACGGCCGCGACCGTACCGGTACGCTCGGTCTCATGCTGCTCGGCGTCTGCGGCGTCGGCAGGAACGACATACTCGCGGATTACGAAATGACCTTCCTTTCCGAGTGGGGCGGCGGCGGAATAAGCGCCAGCGGCCACACCAAACTGCTCACCAGGACAATGGACTGGCTGCAGGAAACCTACGCGCCCGAAGGAACGCTCAAGGAAGCTGTCGAAGGCTACCTGCTTGACGCGGGCATGACCGAAGCCGAGATCGCCGCCGTCCGCGCCAATATGCTCGAGCGCATCGGCGGAGAGCCGGAAGCGACCGGCATTGAAGTCACCACTACGCCGACCAAGCTCAATTACCTTGAAGGCAAGGACGAGCTCGACGTCGCCGGCGGCAAGCTGACGCTTTACTATGACGACGGCTCTTCCGAAGAGATCGTCATAACCGCCGATATGG
>JAFTEJ010000053.1 GCA_017453725.1 Clostridia bacterium
CCGGCGTTATCAACCTGCCTGACGGCGTCGAGATGTGCATGCCCGGCGACAACGTCGTTATGTCCGTCGAGCTGATCACCCCCATCGCCATCGAGAAGGGACTCCGCTTCGCTATCCGTGAAGGCGGCAGAACCGTCGGCTCCGGTGTCGTTACCGAGATCGACGCGTAATCAGCGTTAATCGAATCAAAACGGACCTTGCGTTTGCAGGGTCCGTTTTTGTTATGATAAAACGCATTTTTTGCAAAAAAACACTTTTATATTCCCGCCGTTTATGGTAAAATAAACCGAGAGGAGCGTTCGGAATGCTTATTCGCGTCGGCGACAGGGTAATAATGAAAAAACCGCACCCGTGCGGCTCGGCGGAGTTCACCGTCGTCCGCTCCGGTCTCGATCTGAAGCTGGAGTGCAGGGGCTGCGGCCGTGTCGTCGAGGGCGAAAGGTTCAGGCTGGAACGCAAAATCAAGAGAGTGGAGAGCGTAAGCGAAGATGTTTGAGAAGCTCGCGGACATAAAAGCGCATTTTGACGATGTGGAAGCCCGCCTTTCCGACGGCGCCGTCATAGCAGACAGAGAGGCGTACAGCGCCCTGATGAAGGAGCATAAGCGGCTGTTCCCGATCGTCGAAAAGTATAACGAATACGAGAAATACTCCGCGCAGCAGGCGGAGGCGAAGGAGCTGCTCGATTCCGAAAAGGACAGGGAGCTGCGCGAGCTCGCCGAGGCGGAGTACCTCGAAGCCAGGGAAATGCTCGAGCGAATCTCCGATGAGCTCAAAATCCTGCTGCTGCCGCGCGATGAAAACGACGACAAAAACGTCATCGTCGAGATACGCGCCGGCGCTGGCGGTGACGAGGCGGCGCTTTTCGCCGGCTCGCTCTACCGTATGTATACGATGTACGCCGACACCCACGGCTTCAGGCACGACGTGCTGAATATCAGCGAAACGGGGCTCGGCGGCATAAAGGAAATATCCTTTGAAATCAGCGGCGACGGCGCTTTCTCGAAGCTGAAGTTTGAAAGCGGCGTCCACCGCGTACAGCGCGTTCCGGAAACGGAAAGCGGCGGCAGGATACACACCTCCACCGTCACCGTCGCCGTCCTGCCGGAAGCGGAGGAGACGGAGGTCAGCATCGACCCTTCGGATTTGCAGATAGACACCTACCGCAGCGGCGGCGCGGGCGGTCAGCACGTCAACAAGACCGAATCCGCCATCCGCATCACGCACATCCCGACGGGCATCGTCGTCGAGTGCCAGGACGAGCGCAGTCAGTATAAAAACAAGGACCGCGCCATGAAGATACTCTATTCCCGCATCCTCGAGCAGGAACGCGAGAAACAGCAGGGCGAAATCGCCGCCGAACGCCGCAGCCAGGTCGGCACGGGCGACAGAAGCGAACGCATCCGCACCTATAACTTCCCGCAGGGACGCGTCACCGATCACCGCATCGGGCTTTCGCTTTACAAGATCGACGCGATTATGAACGGCGACCTCGACGAGATAATCACCTCGCTTATCACCGCAGACCAGGCGCGCAAGCTCGCCGAGGCGGAATAACGGAGCAGTATATTGAAGACGGAGTTTTTTGAGCTGTCCGGCGACGGACGCGCCGAAAAAATTAATAAAGCCGCGCAGGTCATCCGCGGCGGAGGGCTCGTCGCGTTCCCGACGGAGACTGTTTACGGACTCGGCGCGAACGGCTTCGACGAAAAAGCCGTGCTCTCGATTTTCGAGGCGAAGGGCAGGCCGCACGATAACCCGCTTATAATGCACGTCGCGGATCTCGATACGGCGGCGCGGCTCGGATACCTCAACGAGCCCTTCTACAAGCTCGCCGCCGCTTACTGGCCGGGTCCGTTGACAATCATAGTCAAAAAGCGCCCGGTCGTGAATGATATTGTCACCTGCGGGCTTGACAGCGTCGCGATACGGATGCCTTCGAACGAATACGCCAGCGAGCTCATCGCGGCGGCGGGAGTGCCGATCGCGGCGCCGTCAGCGAACCGATCCGGCAAGCCGAGCCCGGTCACGGCACGGCACGTTCTGGAGGATATGGACGGCAGGATCGATATGATCCTCGACGGCGGCGCCTGCGATGTCGGGGTCGAATCCACCGTCGTTACCGTCTGCGGCGAAACGCCTACGGTGCTGCGTCCCGGCGGGATAACGCCGGAGCAGATAAAGGAGGCGCTCGGCTCGGTCGCGCTCGACAAGGCCGTGACGCAGATGCTCCCGGAGGGCGAAAAACCGCTCGCGCCGGGAATGAAATATAAGCATTATTCGCCCGACTGCCGCGTAGTCATTGTTGAAGGCGCCGGCGCGAAGGAGTATATAAAAGCGCGCCTCGCGGAGGACGGACGCGCCTGCGCGCTCTGCTTCAACGGGGAAGAAGGGCTCTTTGCCCGCGCTATCCCGTACGGGGAGGAGGGCGACGGAGTTTCGCTCGCCCACGGCGTTTTCGCCGCGATGCGCGAGGCGGACGGAGCGGGGATTTCCACCCTCTTCGTCAGATGCCCGCCGAAGGAGGGCGTAGGGATCGCGGTCTATAACCGCCTGTTCCGCGCCGCGGCGGGGAACGTTGTTACGGTTGACCGGTAAGGAGAAGATATGGTTTACGGGCTTGTCGGAAGAAGCGGATCGGGCAAAAGCACCGCGGCGGAGGTTTTCGCGGAGCGCGGCTTCTTTGTCGTCGACTGCGATAAGGTCGCCGCTCAGGTGCTGCTGACCGACGAAAGCGTAAAAAACGCGCTCGCCGAAGCGTTCGGGAGCGACGTGCTCGTCGGCGGCGAAGTCGATAAAAAGCTCGTCGCGGAACGCGCCTTTGCCGACCGCGAAAGCCTCGGACTGCTCAACTCGATAACCCATCCGCCGATCCTCGCGAAGCTCGCCGCGATTTGCGCGGAGCACGAAAAGACGCTGCTCGACGCGCCGACGCTTTTCGAGAGCGGCGCGGATAAGCTCTGCGACGTGATAATCGCGGTCACCGCGCCGGAGGAGGCGTGCGAAACGCGCCTGCTCGCCCGCGACGGCGCTTCGCCGGAGGCGATACGCCGCAGGCTCGCCATGCAGAAGAGCGAGGATTTCCTGCGCGAAAACGCCGACGTCGTGCTCGAAAACAACGGCGGCGAAGCGGAATTCAGAAGGCTGGTGGAGAATGTCGCGCAAACGTTATAGGCTCAGAAAACCGGCCGTCGCCGCGCTTATGACGCTGCTTCTGATAATTGCGGGCTTCGGCGTTTACTTCGCCGGCAGGCTCATAGAAAAGGCGGCATATCCGATACGTTACCGCGAATACGTCGAGAGGTACGCGGAGGAGAATTCGCTCGAGCCGGCGCTCGTTTTCGCGGTGATAAAAGCGGAAAGCAGCTTCCGCCCGGAGGTCGTATCCTCCGCCGGCGCGATAGGGCTGATGCAGATAATGCCGCGCACCGCGGGCAAGATAGCCGAGCGCTTCGGCGGTGAGTTTTCGGCGGACGCCGATCTCCGCGATCCCGAAACGAATATTATGTTCGGCTGCGCGCTTCTCCGCTGGATGACGGATGAATTCGCGAATACGGACACCGTCCTCGCCGCCTACAACGCCGGCTGGGGCAACGTCACAAAGTGGCTCGCGGACGAAGCCTATTCGACCGACGGCGCGACGCTTCACACGATCCCGTTCAAAGAGACGGAGAACTTCGTCAAGCGCGTGGCGTCCGCAGCGGAAAAATACAGAGAACTATATTACGGAGGATGATAAAAATGGCAAACGAAAAAACCAAGGGCGAAATACTCAAGGAGAAGCTCCTTTCCGCGCCGAAGAGCGCGTTTGACGCCGCTTCCGCGGCGGAGCTGAAAAAGGCGAAGGCGTTCGCCGCCGACTACATCGGCTTCCTGAACGCCGCGAAGACGGAGCGCGAAGCCGTCGCCGAGTCGGTGCGCGTCGCCGAAGCCGCCGGCTTCAAGGCGTATTCCGCCGGCAAAAAGTACAAGGCGGGGGACAGATTCTATAAGATCAACCGCGATAAGGCGGTCATATTCGCCGTCAAGGGCAAAAAGCCGATAGCGGACGGCGTGTTCTTCACCATCGCGCATATCGATTCGCCGCGCCTCGACCTCAAGCAGGTCCCGCTTTATGAAGAAAGCGAGCTTGCCTTCTTCAAGACGCACTACTACGGCGGCATCAAGAAGTATCAGTGGATGACCATCCCGCTTTCGCTCCACGGCGTCGTCGTCAGGAAGGACGGCAAAAAGGTCGCCGTCCGCATAGGCGAAGAGCCCGGCGAGCCGGTCTTCTGCATCACCGACATCCTGCCGCATCTCGGCAGGGAGCAGATGAGCAAGAAGGTCACCGAGGCGTTCCCGGCGGAAAACCTCAACGTCCTCATCGGAAGCGCCCCCTTCGCTGACGAAAAGGTCGGCGACAAGGTCAAGCTGAACGTTATGCGCCTGCTCAACGAGAAATACGGCGTCGTCGAGGACGATTTCCTTTCCGCGGAGCTCGAGATCGTGCCCGCCGTGAAGGCGTCCTTCGTCGGCTTCGATGAGAGTATGATCGGCGCTTACGGTCAGGATGACCGCGTCTGCGCCTACACCGCGCTCCGCGCCGTGCTCGAGGCGAAGGCGCCCGAGCACACGCTTTTCTGCGTCCTTACCGATAAGGAGGAGACCGGCAGCGACGGCAATACCGGTATGCAGAGCGACTACGTCGTCAACTTCGTCAACGAGCTCGCCGACGCGGAGGGAACGCCTCTCTACACCGTGCTCGCCAACTCCAAGTGCCTTTCCGCCGACGTCAACGCGGCGTTCGATCCGAACTACCCCGAAACTATGGACAGGCGCAACTCCGCGAAGCTCAACTACGGCGTGATTATCACGAAGTACACCGGCAGCGGCGGCAAATACGGCACCTCGGACGCGTCCGCGGAATTCCTCGGCTACGTCCGCGCCTTCCTCGACGCGGGCAAGGTCGTCTGGCAGACCGGCAACCTCGGCAAGGTCGACGGCGGCGGCGGCGGAACGATCGCCAAGTATATCGCCGAGCGCGACGTCGATACCGTCGACGTCGGCGTGCCGATCCTTTCGATGCACGCGCCGTTCGAGCTTTCGTCCGTCAACGACGTATATATGACCTACCGCGCCTTCGCGGAGTTCAATAAGAAATAACCGCACGCATCAAGCGCCTGCGCGGCGCTTTTTGCATTCTGCGTCAAACTGTCAGGAGGGATCCCGATGTGCGGGATAGTCGGATTTACCGGAACGGAGCAGGCTGCTCCGGTATTGCTGGAAGGGCTGAAAAAGCTTGAATACAGGGGCTACGACTCCGCGGGACTTGCCGTCATAAGCGACGGCGCGATAGAAGCGGTACGCGCCTCCGGGAGGCTGGAAAACCTCTGCGCGCTGACCGGAAACGGCGTTAGCGTAAAGGGCGCCTGCGGCGTCGGACACACCCGCTGGGCGACTCACGGCGCGCCGACGGAGTCGAACGCTCACCCCCACGTTTCGAACGACGGGCGCTTCGCCGTCGTGCATAACGGCATAATCGAGAACTACGCCGCGCTCCGCGAGGAGCTTATCCGCAAGGGCTATTCCTTCGGCAGCGACACCGATACCGAGGTCGTGGCGCACCTGCTCGAAATGTATTACAGCGGCGACCTGAAAAAGGCGGTTATGAAAACCGTAGCGCGGCTCGAGGGTTCTTACGCGCTCGGAATAATATGCTCCGATTACCCGGATACGCTCGCCGCGGTCCACTGCGCGAGCCCGCTTATAATCGGAGTCGGCGCCGGCGCGGGCTATTTCGCCTCCGACGTGACCGCTCTGATATGCCACACGCGCAC
>JAFTEJ010000008.1 GCA_017453725.1 Clostridia bacterium
CCCGGAACGTAGCCGGCCTTTTCGATGGCCTTGACGATGTAGCCGATGGTCTCGTCGTCGTCCTTGAGGTTGGGAGCGAAGCCGCCCTCGTCGCCGACGGAGGTAGCAAGGCCGTCCGCCTTGAGCAGGGACTGCAGGGCGTGGAAGACCTCGGTGCACCAGCGGAGTCCTTCGCGGAAGGAGGGAGCGCCGGCGGGCATTATCATGAATTCCTGGGTGTCAACGGTGTTGGTCGCGTGCGCGCCGCCGTTGAGAATGTTCATCATCGGAACGGGCAGAGTGTTGCCGTTCTGACCGCCGATAAAGCGGTAAAGCGGGATGTCAAGGTCGTTCGCCGCGGCGCGTGCAGCCGCGATGGAGACCGCGAGGATGGCGTTTGCGCCGAGCTTGGACTTGTCGTCGGTACCGTCAGCCTTTATCATTGCGCGGTCGATAGCGTAAATATCATACGCGTTCATTCCGCAGAGGACGTCGTTGATAACGGTGTTGACGTTCTCAACAGCCTTGGAAACGCCCTTGCCGCCGAAACGGGACTTGTCGCCGTCGCGGAGCTCGAGAGCTTCGAATTCGCCGGTGGACGCGCCGCTCGGGGAAGCGCCGGTGCCGATGGTGCCGGAGTCGAGGATGACGTCAGCCTCTACGGTGGGGTTTCCGCGGGAGTCGATGATCTCGCGCGCTACTACTTTTTCAATTCTGGAATAGTACATTTTACTTCTCCTTTGAATTATATTTTGGTCCGGGCTCGCCCGACGGATCGGGCTCAGCCCAAATTCTCACAAATATCATTATATCACAAGAAATCCCCTTTTTCAATAGCGAAAAAGGGGATTTGAGAATTTATTAACAATTTCTCTTTCCGCACGTTCCGGCGTATGCGGCGGTATTATAAAAAGCGCCGCTCGCGCGGCGCTGCCCGCGATCCTTACTCAGTCTCTATGCCGAGGCGCTCAAAATACTCGCGGTGCTTTGTCTGATACTGCTCGTTATACCATTCGTCGCTGCCCTGGTGCAGAGAGGAGATATACAGATGAGCCTGCTTTGAGACCTCCGGGCTGACTCGCGCCACGGTCGCCACGCCGATGTTGGAGCAGGAGTCGGAGATATATTCCAGATTCGACATAACGTCAAGGAAGCAGGCGCCGGCGTCCATACTGCAGGTTCCGTTACGGAGCCGCTCGAGATGGTTGTCGTGAAGCGCGTTGACTATATCGTCCATGACTTCCTCGTAAGGCTCGATATGCTTTGCGGCTTCATAGTCGCGCTTTTCAAACGACTGCTCGGAAAAATCGAGTATCTGGGAAAGCAGATCGACCGCGATCCCTATCTCGCGGCGGGCTTCTTCCGAAAAACGGGCGTTCGACGCGTTGAGATTCGCGGCGACCAGCGCTATGCTTTTGGCGTAATCGCTCAGCTTTTCAAATTCGTTGACCAGCTTATAATACTGGTCTAAGATCAGTATGTGATCCTGCTCGGTTATATGCGACGAAAGGCGCACCAGATATTCACTTACACGGTCGGCGAGGATATCTATGTTATCTTCTTCTTCGTCGATCTCCCTGTAGATCCGCCCGTCAAACTTGAACAAAAGCGAAACGGCCTTGTCGATGCTTCGGCGCGAGACCGCGAACATGGTGCGAAGCGTCTCGTAGCAGCTGTTGAACGCGATCGCCGGCGTGCTGAAAAACACGGGGTTGAGCGAGTTCAGATGAGCGGCGTATTTGTTTTCCGGCCCGGGCTTGTCCTTTATCAGCTTCTCGCTGATCTTTGCGTAAACGCCGACAAGCGGGAGCAGAAGGATCGCGCATCCCAGATTGAAGATGGTATTGGTGTTCGCTATGGTACCCGGAGTCAGGTTTTTGGTCCACAGATCGCCGAGCCAGCCGAAGCCGTGCGCAAGATTGACGG
>JAFTEJ010000054.1 GCA_017453725.1 Clostridia bacterium
TAACACGTTTGTCAGTATTCCAATGATACTGGTCCGAATAATGACCTTGTCACGATTTTGTTCTGAAGTGACAGGCGTTGTCTTTTTCTCCATGTTCAATCTCCTTTTCAAATCCCGATTTGTCACTGTCTCTTCGCAGACTTTTTGACTTCCTCATGATAGAAGTAGTTCGCAATGATCGGCAGTTCTCCGAAATCCGAGCGTCTGGAATCATCGTCACGGACATAAGGAAATCCCTCTGCCGCAGCATATTCCCGAAGTTCTGCGTCCAGATTACTCCAATAGGTGCGGTCACCCTTGCTGTAAATCTGATGATACAGATTATCCAGTTCCGGATGGTGCTCATGTACCCATTCCAGAATACGTACCTTGTAATCGCCACGCAGGTTCAAATTTTCCAGCCAGATCAGATTGCATCGATCCCGCACCGCCTCGATGATTGCCTTTACATCCGTGATGCCCGGAAAGATGGGTGCGATCTGACAGACTGTCTGAATGCCGTTATCATAAAGTTCCTTCATGGCAGCAAGCCGTCTCTCAATGCTGGCGGCCTTGTAAATCTCCTTGCGGAAGGTTTCGTCCACGGTATTGATGGAGAACGACACCCGGGCATTCGGAAACGTACGGATCAAGTCAATATCACGCAGCACAAGGTCTGACTTTGTGGCGATGCTGATACTGATGCCGCTGCCTTGGAGCTGTTCCAGCAGAGCCCGTGTGCGTTTGTACTTTGCCTCGCAGGGCTGATAACAGTCGGTAACAGAGCCGAGGAACGCTTCCTTTCCGGCATACTTTTCTGGACGCTTGATCCCTGGCCAGTTCTTCACATCGATAAACTCGCCCCACGGCTCCGGATGATTGGTGAATCTCTTCATAAAGGAAGCATAGCAGTACTTGCACCCGTGAGTGCATCCGACATAGGGATTGACCGAGAAGTCTGCCACCGGCAGATTCGATTTTGTCATGACGCTCTTAACATCGATTTCTTTTATAATCATTTCGCTTCTTCCTTCTTCACATATGTGATTTGAATGTCATAACCCAGCTTTTCGAGCATTTCCACGAAAACCTTGTTCACGATGCCATCTTTTTTGTTTATGAGCCTGCTGATGTACGGAGCGGAAGTGCCTACCATCTCCGCAAGCTGCGCCTGGGTTACCCGTTCCTCCAGGCATTTTACCTTAACGTCTATATCAAAATCGTTCCTTACCATAACGCACCTCGCTTCCGTTGAAATCCGATTGCACTAACAAGATAATTCATTATACCACAAGTTTATGAATTTTTCAATACATACAGCAAAAAAGACGCCTGGACAGTTCCGAGCGCCTTATTCGTCTGCTTTCTCATGCATCAACATCTATACTGTATCACGCTTCGTATAACTCTCTCTAACTAATCGCTGTCTTTGATACAATTTTATTTTTACATTCGGACGGGTTCAAAATTCAGTGGATGGGTTCAAATCGCATTGGAAGGGTTCAAATTCCTAACTACGGCGGAAACAAACAAAAAACACCTCCGAACTGTTATAGTCCGAAGGCATTTTTTATAACTGTTTTGCTAATTCAGATAGACGGTTACACGGTTTTGTAATCAGCAGTCAACTCATCAATGATAGCCTGTGCACTTTTGATTTCATGGATATGGCTGATACCATTTCCAACGGAAACATAACCATTTTCCATATCTCCTTCAAGCATACCGATGCGGAGACTTGCAAAACCTCCCATCTTCCTGCCAAGCTTCTCATTTGTAGCGCCGGCTTTGTCCATGGCCACAAGTTCGTTTGCCAATCTGCCGGGAAGAGAACGGTAGTAAGCAGGAATTGTGCGGAACAGAAGAAGATCCTGTGCATCAGCTTTCAGGACAGCCTGCTTCACATTCTCTGCCATGCGGCTTTCTTTGCTCATCAGGAATGCCGTGCCGCAATAGACCCCTTCCGCACCAAGTGCGATAGCAGCATTAAACGCACGCTTATCTGAGATACCGCCTGCCGCACGGCGACTATTATGTCAGAGGAGTATAAAACGAAAAACGGCGCAGAGTTCACCGCGCTCGCCGTTCGCGATATCGTAAAGAATCCGATCTATTGCACCGCCGATGAACGCGCGTACAACTATTTCCTTGAAAAAGGCGGAAATATCTTCGGAGAATTTACAGAATTCACTGGAAAAAACGGTATTTCCGTGTATAATAGAACTGATCAGTATAAGATCGAGGATGACGACTCGACCTTTTTCAATCCGAAGTTTTCTCAGGTGAAGAAAAACAAGGATATTTCCGAGTGGATCATTTCGGTCGGAAGGCACGAGGGAGTGATCCCGTCAGATCAATGGATCGCAGCGCAGGATCTTCTCGAAGAGATCGCCGAAAGATACAACCGACCGCACCGTAAAACGAACGCGCTTTTGTCCGGTCTTATGTACTGCCCGATTTGCGGCAAGCGGCTGAATGTCGTTCCGGAATCTGACCGTTTCACCAACGGTAAGCCTCGTTTCAAATACGTCTGTCCGGGGTACAGGAAGAAGGAATGTACCTTCAAAGCCGTTGACGGCGTTTTGATGGACGAATATCTCGTCGAGAAGCTTTCCAACCTGAGCAAAGAGGAAAGCGAATATTATAACGATCTGTTCGTCCGCCGTATCGACGATATGATCTCCGCTGACGAACTTGAAACGGAATACAAGACGACCAAGAAATCCGTTGAACGTACCGAAACGGCGATCGCCAATCAGATACGCAATCTGCGCGAAGCGGATGTGGCGCTCCGCAAATATATTGAGGACGACATCGCAGAACTGAACACGGAACTCGAGAAATTGAAGCGCGAGCTTGATCGGATCGAGGCGGCGCGCTCCGGCAACAAACAAGTCGCGCATGATCTCGACGGCATACGCAAAAAGCTATTGTCCTTCGCGGAGTTTGCAGAGGGCGCGACGCCGGAGGAACTGATCAATCTTATTACGACGGTCGTTGAACGCATCTATATTACCACGGAGAACGACGAAAGAGTCTGTCATATCTTCGTGAAAGGCTGCACCAAAGAGGACTATAAAGACCTCTTCGGCACAGCCGGATACATAGGAAATACGGGCGTTCTTCCCATCAGTGCCCTGTTGTGTGATTCGGACAAGGATAGGAAAAGCGATGCTCTTTTTGCAATGATATCCGTTCCTGTCGGAACGGGTGATATATGCCTTCGCATATGATATACCCTTTGGGTATGATATACGCCTGCGGCGTATGAAGGAACGGATATTATATCATACCGCGCAAAGCGCGATATATCATGCTTGCGAAGCAAGTGTATCATATTGCCGAAAGGCAATATATCATTTTGATGTTTGCGGCAAAATCCGCCCTTGCGGGTGTATTTTGCCGCGCCGGTTTTATTCCCTTACAGTGAGGCGGTAAATCAGTCTCGCCATCCGGTCAACGCTTGCCGGTTCTTTCTCTCTCAGCCACGTGTTGGTGATGCTCAGAATGCCGTTGACGTAAAACTCCACAGCGTAGGACTTTTCCCCCTTAAATTCGGAGTTTCCGGGAAAGTGTTTATTGGCTAAAGCGTCCGTAAAAGCGTCCGTAAGGGTCTGTTTGATCGACTGACTGTTCGCTTTATACAGCGCGAGGAACGGCTCCTTGTTCTTTTGGGCGTTTTCGAGGAAATAAACGATAGCGTCCATATAGGTGATGCTATTCTTATTAACGTCACGAACGATCCTTTCCAGAAACTTCGTCATTTTCCGTTCCATGGAGTTATACAGAGCGAGAGTACCGGTATAGTGCGCGTAAAAAGTGCCGCGGTTGATCCCGGCGGCCTTGCATAACTGCACTACCGTTACCTTATCGGGGCTCGTATCGGCAAGACACGCGAGCATCGCCTTCTCGATCCGTTCCTCCGTGTGCCGTGTGCGTTTGTCGTCTACCATATTTTTTCTCCGTTATCAGACATTTTTTTGAAATCTGTCGCTTTTCGTACAAAATGCGGGATTCTGATTATTGAAATCCAACACCCGTGTCTATTATAATATAGTTTAGTAACAAAAATCAAGGAGAAATTTGCATTTTCCGCTTGACTCCGTCATAGGCTGTGGGCTTTTTTATAAAGAATAACGGCTCAACATGACCGGTATGTGCCGTCGGGACTCCGTGCCGCGTCGTCAGGGAGATAGGCGAACGCGATCGCGAGTTCTATTCCCGCGGCGACGACAGGATAGACTGGGATAACCTGCGCGGAATATGCGATATGAAAAGGGATCTCCCGAAGTTCAATTGATAACGCCGCGCGTTTCGTGAAAAAGCGTTGCGCCTCGGCTGCGGGTCGCCCGTGTTATTATGATCGGAGGATTATATGGTCACTGTCAGTTCAAAAGAGTTCGGTCGCACAAAAGAGGGTCGGAAGGTAACCGCTTTCGACCTGCGCAACGATAACGGCGTCTGCGTCCGTATCCTCGACTTCGGCTGTACGGTGCAGAGCATTACCGTGCCCGACCGCAACGGCGTGCCGACGGACGTCGCTCTCGGCTACGAGGACGTCGAATCCTACGAGAACGGGACCTGCTATTACGGCGGCGTCGTCGGCAGATTCGCGAACAGAATAGGCAACGCGCGTTTTGTCCTCGAGGGCAAAGAGATTCAGCTTAAAAAAACCCCCGGCGAAGAGAATCACGTTCACGGGATTTTCAATAAAAGGATGTTTGACGCGTCCGTGGACGGCGAAACGCTTGTGTTCCGTTATACGAGCCCGGATATGGAAGAGGGCTATCCGGGTAATCTGGAAGTGGAAGTCCGCTATGAGCTGCGCGACGACAACGCGCTGGAGATAAACTATAAAGCGACGACCGACGCGACGACCGTCGTGAACCTCACAAACCACACCTATTTTAACCTCAACGGCCAGGACGGCTCTACGATATTCAATCACAGGGTGCGGTTGAACAGCAGCCGTTTCACGGAGTATACCGAACTGTTCGCGCAGACCGGGAATATCATTTCCGTTGAAAACACGCCGCTCGATTTCAGGGAGGAACACTCTGTCGGGGAGCGCTTCAACGATGATTATTACCAGCTCAGACTCTGCACCGGCTACGATCATAATATGATCCTTGACGGCGAGGAGGGCGAGCTTAAATACGCCGGCACAATCAGGAGCGAAGAGACCGGAATATGCGTGGAGGCGTTCACCACCGAGCCCGCGGTGCAGTTCTACTGCGGGAATTATATGCATTTCGACGCCGTCCCGAAGGGGAAGAACGGCGTTCGCTACCCCAAACAGGGCGGCATATGCCTCGAAGCGCAGCATTATCCGGACTCGGTCAATCACCCGCATTTCCCGAGCGCCGTCCTGCGTCCGGGCGAAACGTACAGACAGAAGACGGTATACCGGTTCAGATGAACCGCCGGAGTTACAGTTTAAAATAATCGGAGTCCGACCTGAGATTTGCTCTTGAATCGGGCTCCGTTTTTTGTTATAATACCGTTGCCGCCGTAAGCGCGGCGGCGTTTTTCCTAAAGCGCAATCCTGAAGCGCAACGCGGGGTGAGCCGAAATATGAACGAAATAAAATTCTGCGTCTTTACCGACCTGCACTGCTATCCGGGCATCTTCTTCACCGACGCCGAAAAGCGTCTCGACGCAGTTATCGCGCGCGCGGAAAGCTCCGGCGCGGAGTTCATCGTCCAGCTCGGCGACCTCTGCCACGCGCCGCACGAACGCGCCGACATAATAGAACGCTTCGGGTCCGCGCCGCTGCCGACCTACCACGTCCTCGGCAACCACGAGTTCGAGGGAAGCACCTTCGAGCAGGCGCTGGAAGCCTACGGGCTCGAACGCGGCTACTATTTCTTCGACCGCGGCGGCTTCCGCTTCATCGTGCTCGACCTGAACTACGCCCGCGTGGATGGCGAAGCGGTGCATTACAGCCTCGGCAACAGCGTGAAAATGCCCGCCGGCACGGCGCTCGCAACCTTCGAGGAGCGCCAGCGCGAGTGGTTTGTCGAAGCCGTAACGGGCTCGCCGTACCCCTGCGTGCTTTTGAGCCACTTCAGCCTCGAGCGCCCGAACAACCGTATGTCCGCGGCGGAGCACGACGAGGTCTTCGCCCTGCTCGGCGAGCTCAACCGCGATAAGCGCCGTATCCTTATGGCGATAAACGGCCACCACCATATGGATGGGCTGGTCGTTGAAAACGACATAGCCTTCCTCGACCTGAATTCCGCGTCCTACCACTGGATAAACAAGCCGCACAGCCTGTTCCCGCCGGAGCTGAGCGCGGAATACTGCCTCGTCGGGCATACGCTGATTTACGAAGACCCGCTTAGCGCGATAATCACCCTCCGCGACGACGGGTATATAAATATCGAAGGCGCGAAAAGCCGCTTCCTTTACGGCGTCGACCGCGAAAAGGCGGGCTTGCCGCTATGCGACTCCGCCGGCCGCGCCTGCAACGCGGAAATACTCTCCGCCGAGCTGAAAATCAGCCTTACCCGATAGAACGCCTCTTTACAGCAGATTTCGCCCGACGCTTTCTCACCGGAGAAGCGTCGGGTTTTTATATCATTTGTCAGCCGTGTTATGTCCGGCGGCGGTTGCTTTGCCGGAACGGGACCTTCCGCGTATCAGCCTGTCGCAGCAGGCGACCGTGCCGGGCAGCACGAAGAGTATCAGCAGTATCGCGATGAAAGCGCCGATTGCCAGGGTGATGCAGACAGATGAGATCATAGGCGCGGAAGCGAAAATGCCGAGCGCCGTCAGCACCAGTACGAGAATGGAGCCGGAGGTCATAACCGTATGAACGGAGCCTTCGTAAGCCGATTTCAAAGCGCCGCGCACGTCCGCCGTTTTCCTGCCCTCCCTGTAGAAATTACAGAAGACGATCCCGTAGTCTATAGTCGCGCCCATCAGAATACTCTGCACGATGAGCAGGGCGAGGTAATAGATCGAGCCGCTGTACGCGCCGATGAAGCTTACCGTTATGAAAACTCCGCATTGAACGAGCAGCGTCAGAATCAGCGGGAGAGTCGGGTTACGGAACGCGATAAGCACGACGAGGAATACCGCGAGCGCCGTTATCAGAGTTATCATCAGATATTCATTGTCGAAGGTGTCGCCCATTTCGCTGATCATAACGGAATCGCCGACAAGATAGTATTCGCCGAGCCCGCTTTTGCACAGCGCGTCAAGCTTTTCGATATAAGCGAGGGTTTCCGGCGACTCATCGGGATAGTCGGAGGTCACAACGAGCCTTGAATAGGTTTCGCCGCGCAGCTGCCTTACGGCGTCGGTCAGTTCCGCCCGGAGGGCCCGGATAAGCGCTCCGGTCTCGCCGTCCAGCAAGGCGGCGAGCTGTTCGTCGTTCGCCGCCGCGTCGGAGAGAACGTCGAAAAGCCGGGGGAGCGGCATTCTTTCGACGCCGGCGGCGTAGTAAAGCGCGGGGATAACGCTTTCGTCGAGCTGCGTTTCTCCGCTAAGCGCGGTTACGGCGCCGCGCATTTCCTCGGCGGTCAGCTCCCTGCCCAGCGTGTTGGAATACCCGTTGACGCCCGAGACGTGCTCGTCGCCTTCGAGTTCGGATATAATTCCGGGGATCTTCTCTTCGTCGCCGTTGGCGTAGATAACGGCCACGGCGTTTTCCTTCGGGAAAACGTCCGCGAGCGGATCGTCGCTCTTTTCCGAAAATGTGATCGTCGTGAAGCTTTGCAGGAAAAAGAAGCCGATCAGCAGGACCGCGAATATCGCGGGCATTATACGTCTCGCTTTATGGCTGAACCTTGATAACGCCCCCATAGGGATATGAGGCGATTTCTTCTTTGCTTTTTCAAGCTGCCTGTCGAGCGCCGGTATCAAAGCCGGCAGGACCGCGAATACGCTGATCATACTTATGAAAACGCCTTTGGCAAGCACGATACCGAGCTCGGGACCGAGCTTGAAGCTCAGGAACACGAGCGCGAGCAGTCCCGCGACCGTGGTCAGCGAGCTGGAAGCAATCGATGACATCGAGCCCGCGAGCGCCGTTTTCATAGCGTCGGTCTTGCTTACGGTTTTCTCCCTTTCCCGGCGGTAACGGTTCAGAAGTATAATGGAGTAATCCATCGAAAGCACGAGCTGAAGCACCGGTCCGACGGAGTAGGTCACTCCGTCGATATACGGCAGAAAGATATTCGTCCCCATATTTATCGCGACCGCCGCCGCCGTCGGTATCAGCAGCAAAAGCGGATCGAGCCACGAATCCGACATAACCAGCAGGATGATTACGACGAGAGCCAACGCCGTGGGGATCAGCCAGAAGGGTATTTCCGTCGATTGGATGTCGTCGTTCCGATACGACATAGTGAATTCGTTAAAGCCGTCCCTTATCGCGGCCTCGATCGCTTTTTCCTCATCGGTGTTGTAATCGAACCCGCTGGCGACGACAAAGAGCGTGCGGCCGCCTTTGTTATAGTCTTCGCTCCCGGCTTCATAGGCGACGCCGCTCACGTTCGGGATCGCTTCGAGCCGCGCTTTTACGTCGCTTATCTGCTCCGCGTCGAGCCCGTCGAACATAACGCGGACGGAGGATTTCTCTTCCGCTTCGGGGAATTCGGATTCCATTATCGAAAGCCCCTGCTTCATATTCGATTTGTCAGAGAGATACTTTGTCCGGTCCCTGTTGACCGGGACCGTAGTCGCGAGAACGCCGCATACGACCGCCGCCGCGAGTATGATCGCAAGCGCGATATAGCGTGTTTTCAGCAAAAAATCCGATATTCTCCTCATAAGGCGTTTCCTCCCTTGACATACCGTTCTGATAATATTATAATAAACATGTGTTGATTAAACAACCGACAGATTTTTGTCTTTGGAATGATAATCAACATTCAAGCGGCGAGTGTTGAGGTTTCGCGAAAAAACCCGGCGTCCGCCTGTTCGGGAGGTGCTTATTGTGAAAAAAGAGGATCGACGGATCAGAATGACGAAGCGTATGCTCAAAGACGCTTTGATAGAGCTGCTGAAGAAAAAGGACATCTATCACGTTTCCATACGTGAGCTTTGCGAGGCCGCGGACGTGAACCGCACGACCTTTTACAAATACTACGGCAGTCAGTTCGACCTGCTCGCCGATATGGAAAACGACCTGCTCGAATTCATTATGAAAACCATAAGGAAGAACGAGGAGGACGCGGAGAAGATCGTCGCCGGAGTGTGCGAGTATCTGGAGGAAAATCTGGAATTCGCGAGGCTTATCATCAACAACAACGTCGACCCCGACTTCGCGCATAAGCTGTTTGCGATGGACGCGATAAAACAAAGCGTTTATGAGCGTTTTTCCGCCGGCAAAAGCGACGACGAGATTGAGTACATCTATAATTTCCTGACCTACGGCGCCTTCCGCACGGTATGCGCGTGGCTGAACAAAGAGGAGCGCGAATCGCCCGCGGAGCTCGGCAGACTGATAAGTCAGATGATTTCGAACGGCTGAAACCGCAGACGCGGCGTCTGTCGGGCGGCTGAATACGCGGCGAAGGCGCGTTTTCGCGCAAATATACGCAAAAACGGAGCGGCGGGGGGTTGAACTGCGCTCCGTTTTTTGTTATAATATGTTACTGTGAATCCGAAAAACCGCAAGGGAGGCGGGGAAAATGAAATACGACTGCGTAATATGGGACTGGAACGGCACGCTCATCGACGATATGCGCGTTTCGCTCGGCTCTGTCAACCGTATCCTCGCCGACCGCGGGATGCCGCCGATAACCGAGGCGGACTACTACGACTACATCGATACGCCGATAACGCGCTTTTACGAGCGCCTTTTCGACCTTGAGAAGACCGACGTCACGCGGCTTCTGCGCGAGTTCAACGTCAACTACGACGCGCTGCTCGACGGCAGCGAAGTGCGCGAAGACACGCGCCGCGCGCTTGACGCCGTCGCGGGAGCTGGAGCGATGCAGATAGTGCTCTCCGCCTTCGAGCAGAATAAGCTCTGCCGGATGCTGCGCGAATACGGCGTCGACGGCCGCTTCGCCGCCGTGCTCGGCGCGGACGACATCCACTGCGGCGACAAGACCGACCGCGCGCGCGAATACTTCGCCGCCGAGGGGCTTTCGCCCGAACGCGCCGTCGTCATCGGCGATACGCTCCACGACGCGGCGGTCGCGAAGGCGGTCGGCTGCGGCTGTGTGCTCGTGCGCGGCGGGCATCAGGGCGACGCGGAGCTCGAAGCCAGCGGCGTTACGCTCGCGGACTCCGCCGCCGACGCGGTGAGGATCGCGCTCGGCATAGATTTCTGACGTACGGAAGAACGGGAGGACAAAAATGCTCGAACTTAAAAATATAACATACGAGGTCTCCGAAAACGGAGCCGTGAAAAAGATACTAGACGACGTTTCGCTGACGGTGGAGAGCCGCCGCTTCGTCGTCATCACCGGCCCGAACGGCGGCGGCAAATCAACGCTCGCGAAGCTCATAATGGGCGTCGAGAAGCCGACCTCCGGCAGGATATACTTCGACGGCGCGGACATCACCGATCTTGACATCACCGCCCGCGCGAGGCTCGGGATCAGCTTCGCGTTCCAGCAGCCGGTGCGTTTCAAGGGCATACAGGTCAAGGACCTGCTGCGTATGGCTTCCGGCAGGGAGTTGAGCGTATCCGAGGCGTGCGAATACCTTTCCGAGGTCGGGCTCTGCGCCCGCGACTACGTCGACCGCGAGGTGAACGCCTCGCTTTCCGGCGGCGAGCTCAAGCGCATCGAAATAGCGACGCTGCTGGCGCGTAACACCCGCCTGAGCGTCTTCGACGAGCCGGAGGCGGGCATCGACCTGTGGAGCTTCCAGAACCTCATCCGCATCTTCGAGAAGATGCGCGAGGGGATAAAGGACAGTTCGATAGTCATCATTTCGCATCAGGAACGCATCCTGCAGATCGCGGACGAGATAATCGTCATCGCTGACGGCAAGGTCTCCCGCCGCGGCGGGACGGAGCTGCTGCCGGAGCTTACCGGCGCTTCCGCGCCCGAGTCCGCGTGCGAAAAGCTGCAGTAGGAGGTATAAGAATGCTCAAGCTTGATGAAATACAAAAGCGCCTTATCGGCGAAATAGCCGACCTTCACACCGTGCCGGAGGGCGCGTATAACTTCCGCGCGAACGGCGAGCTCGCGGGCAGGAACAGCACCGCGAATATCGAGATCGTCTCAAAGACGGACGGCTCCGGCATCGACATACACATAAAGCCGGGCACGAAAAACGAGAGCGTGCATATCCCCGTGGTACTGAGCAACACCGGCTACAAAGAGACGGTCTATAACGACTTCTATATCGGCGAAGACAGCGACGTGCTTATCGTCGCCGGCTGCGGCATAGACAACTGCGGCGCGGGCGATTCGCAGCACGACGGCGTCCACCGCTTCTTCGTCGGCAGGGGCGCGAAGGCGCGTTACGTCGAGAAGCATTACGGCTCCGGCGACGGCTCCGGCAGGCGCATCCTCAACCCCGTCACCGAGGTCTATATGGAAGAGGACAGCTCCATGGAGATGGAGATGGAGCAGATAAAGGGAGTCGACTCCACCGAGCGGAAGAACTACGCGGAGCTGAAGAAGAACGCCCGCCTCGTCGTAAAGGAACGCCTGATGACGCACGGGAAACAGCACGCGGTCAGCGACTACGTCGTGGAGCTGAAGGGCGAGAGCTCCGCCGCGGACGTCGTTTCGCGCTCCGTCGCGCGGGACGATTCCTTCCAGACCTTCAACGCGCGTATCACCGGCGAAGCTCCCTGCAGCGGACATACCGAGTGCGACGCGATAATTATGGATAACGCGCGCGTGCTCGCGGTCCCGTCGCTGGACGCGAAGGACGTCGACGCCGCGCTCGTCCACGAAGCCGCGATCGGCAAGATCGCCGGCGAGCAGCTCACGAAGCTTATGTCCCTCGGCCTGACCGAAAAAGAAGCCGAGGAGCAGATAATAAACGGGTTTTTGAAGTAAAAAGCCTTCCCCTTGAGGGTAGCGAAGCGGAGGTCGCACGAAGCCTTGGCTCCCTCTGAGGAGGGAGCTGTCGAAACCTGCGGAGCAGGTCGAGACTGAGGGAGAGATAACGCCGGATTGTGATTAGCAGGGAGCTGTATCCGAAGACGGCGAGTCACCTCACGCACTTTACATTCGTCTTCGGCACGACGTTGGTACAGAAGGAAAACTGTCGTTATCTCTCCCTTCGTCTTGCCTCCGCTGACGCGCCGGCAATCCGCCTTTGCCCGTTTGCGGTGTCCGATATGCGCATCGGGCGATAAATCACCCTCGCGTCTATCGGCCGCGGCACTTCCTCGCCCTCCCTTATTCCGCCACCGGCGGCGGTCGGGCTCGTCACCCCTCAGAGGGAGGCAAGACGGATGAGGTGTCATTTTAAACACAAGCGTTCAAATACTAACAAGCCGTGAAACAGGAGGGCAATCTGATGAGTAGATATACAAAAAGAATCGTCTTCACCGTATTGCCGCTGCTCGTTGCGGCTGCGCTTTTGCTGTCGTCGTGCGATATAGTGTTCGGAAGTCTTGATTCTATGAAAACGGGGGATTATTTGAGGTCTTATGATTCTCCCGACGGACGCTATACTCTTGAAGTTTATCACGGTATCGGCGGTGCGACGGTGGACTTTTCCATTGTCGGCGTGCTCGTCGATAATTCTGCGGAGAATAAAGATAAGAAGAATATATACTATCGTTATCACGAGTCGGAGGCGACCGTAGTCTGGGATTCGGACACGGTGGTTACGATAAACGGCATACGGTTGGACGTATCAAAAAACGAAACTTATGACGGGCGGCACGACGATTAGCGTTATGAACGACTGAACACACTTGTTCAGTGTGTGGAAAAAACGGACGAGGCGGGGGAGAACTCCCCCGCCGTAAATTTATCCTTCTTCCTCTCCTCTCACACTCTCTTCTCTATCTCTTCTCTCTATTATCTTTCTCTA
>JAFTEJ010000055.1 GCA_017453725.1 Clostridia bacterium
GACTTCATGCGCGACCGCACGGAATGGACCGGCACGGCGACAGAGCTGCTTGAAAACCTGAACGATCCGATCACGCCGGCGACGATGGTGAAGAATCAGATCGTGAAGTATTACTGCGACATTCTGGAACCCGCCGGGATCAGCTTTGACAGCAAGAAAACAAAGACCGCGCGCCTGCTGACGTTCCGGAAAGGTGACGGGGTGACGGAAGGAGACGGTGAAAATGATATGTAGCAAATTGCCCGTCATGCCTCCTAAATAAATTGCCCGGCACAAAAGGCAAAAAGCCATTCGTTCCGAGCTCACTCGACATCTTATCCAACAGGCGGCCTGCAAAGCAAACGCTTTACGATCCCCTACGCTACGGCGTACTGTCCTCCGATGACCGGTATTGATTTGTAAAATGATTATAGCACAGGAATATGAATAATTCAAGAAAAAAACGAGAGTCCATAACTCAAATCCGTTATGAACTCTCTAAATGGTTGCGGAGGAGGGATTTGAACCCACGACCTCCGGGTTATGAGCCCGACGAGCTACCGAACTGCTCTACTCCGCGATATTGCGCGTTCCGTTTCAACGCTCTGTTATTATACATCATAGTTATTCATTTTGCAACCCTTTTATGCGATTTTTTTGAAAAACCTCGCAAGGCGCGTTTATATCCCGTTTTCTACTCGAAACGCCTCCGAATCGTCCGCCCGCGGACGCCTTCAAGGCCGCACGCCGCGCGTATTCGACGCCGCCGCTTCCGCGCTTCCGAAACGCCGCTTCGGCGGAAGTTGCGATTTTTCGCCGATTATGTTATCATATTTGTAAGATTATCACGTTTCGCGAGTCTCTTTAACGGTGGAGGTGGTGAAAAAGTGACGCAGTTCGAGCAGGTCTACCGCGAATACTTCAGCGACGTTTACGCTTATATCCTGCGGCTTTCCGGCAGCGCGGACGTCGCGGAGGAAATCACGAGCGAGACGTTCTTCAAAGCGCTCGACGCCATCGACGGCTTCCGCGGCGACTGCGAGATACGCGTCTGGCTCTGCCGCATCGCGAAAAACTGCTACTTCTCGCACCTGAAACGCTCGAAGCGCTTCTCCCCGCTCGAAGCCGAAGCCGAGCCCGTTTCCGCCGCCTCCGTCGAGGGCCTCCTCGTCGAAAACTCCGAGGCGGAGCGCGTCAGGAGCGCCCTTCACCTGCTTCCCGAGCCCTACAAGGAGGTCTTTATGTGGCGTGTTTTCGCGCAGATGAGCTTCCGCCGCATCGGCGAGATCTTCGGCAAAAGCGAAAACTGGGCCTGCATCACATACCACCGCGCGCGGAAAATGATCATCGCGAAAATGGAGGATGATAATGATGAATAACGAATGCAGCATAGTCAGAGACCTGCTCCCGCTCTGCGCGGAGGATATGGTCGCGCCCGAAACCGCCGACTTCGTCGCGGCGCACGTCGCCTCCTGCCCCGACTGCGAAAAGGAATACGCGGCGCTAAAGAGCGGCGCGGCTCCCTCACCCGCCCTGCCGGAGGCGGAAAAGGCGCCGCTGAAAAGCATAAAGAAAGCGATTATCAAAAAACGCGTCAGCGCCGTCATACTCGCGGTCGTGCTAGCCGCGGCGCTGCTGGTCACGGCGTTCGCCTTCCTGACGACGCCGGAATACCTCTCCTACGACGAGGCGATCGCCGGCATCACGCCCGGCGTCGCGAATATGAGCGCGGAGGTCGAATTCAACGAATGCGTGACCGGCTACAACTACACCTTCACGTACGCGCCGGAGACGGACGCGGACGATTCCGAAACGAACGGCTGGGTTTGCCGCCTCGAGGCCTGGACGACGCCGTGGGACCGCCTTTTCAGGCGCGGCGTATCCTCCGTTTCGATCGCGAGAAACGCCGACTTCGACTCAAACGCCATAGTGATAATCAATAACCCCGATATTATCCTCTCCTTTTCGGAGGAAGTCGACGTCAATTCCATAGGCGACGGCGGCTTTGTGCTATGGAAAGCGTCCGACGAAGACGGCGCCTCGCTATCCGATCAGGCCGCCTTTCTGATAACAGCCAAGCCGTTCAGCCTCTATTACACGCCGAACGACGGCACCGAAGACGTTTTCGCCTTCGGAGTCAACCGCGCGGGCGGCGGCGCGGTCTCTCTGCCGCGCCTGGTGCTGAACTATTATTTCTGCGGCGCGGCGGGACTGCTCGCGCTGCTGATTATCGCCGGCGTAATCTTCCGCCGGAACGAAACAGCGCGGAAATGGCTCGCCAGAGCCGCTTTCCTGCCGCTTTCCTACGCCGCGGCGCACCTTATCGTCAAGGGCTTTGACGGCACTTCTTACGCGATTATGCGCGATTTCACGCTGATACTGCTCATCGCCGTGCTTTTCTTCTGCGCGATGCTCGTCGCGCACAACATTTTCCTCTTAAAAAGAGATGAGAGCCGTATAGCGTGAAAACGCGGGAAGCGAAAAGCGGACGGGGCAACCCGTCCGCTTTTCGTCTTGATTCAGAGGAAGAAAAAACTGAAAATACCATCTCTTTCGGTGCATGCAAATCAGGGATACGCCGTCCAAAAAAAGAATCTTTTCGCGGCGACGCGGTTTTGTTTTGCGTTACCGCCCCTGCGGGGTTTTCGCCTTTGCTGGGTTACCGTTCCTGAGTGCTTTCCACCCTTGCGTGGTTACCGCTCCTGCCGTGTTACCGCCTTTGCGTTCAGTCGTGAGAGTGACGGCAGGCGTCGTGCATCGCGCAGGCTTCGCAGCCGCAGCCGCAGGAGGCGGATTTCCCTTTCTTTTTATCCGCGATCAGCTTGACGATTATCAGCGCCACTATCGCGGCGAGGACGGCCAGAACGATAATCGTTCCGATATTCTTCCCTATCCATTCAAACATAACAACTATCGCTCCTTTGCGTTTTATTTCAAAAGCGGCGTCACACCTTGACCTTCGCGGTCAGCTTTGACGACTCTTTATACGGTTTGACGAGCATATAGACCATAAACGCGAGCAGCAGGATCGCGGCGATGAGTCCGACGACGCTGACGCTGCCGGCGAAGATGCCGCCGATCTGATAAATCATAAGCGCTGTCGCGTAAGCGAAGCAGGTCTGATAGCCGATCGCGAACCAGGTCCACTTCGGGCTGTTCATCTCGCGTTTTATCGCGCCGATGGCGGCGAAGCAGGGTGCGCAGAGCAGGTTGAAGACAAGGAAGGAAAAGCCCGCGAGTCCCGTGAACGCCGCGGCTATTCCCTGCCAGCCGCCGTAAAGGATGCCCATCGTGCCGACGATGTTCTCCTTGGCGACGAGCCCGGTGACGGAGGCGACCGCCGCCTGCCAGCTTCCCCAGCCGAGCGGCTTGAATATCCACGCTATGCCGGAGCCTATCGCGGCAAGGATGGAACTGTCGAGCTCATCCTCCGCGAGCATACGGAAGGTTCCGTCCACGAAGCCGAAGTAGGAGGTGAACCACACGACGATCGTCGAAAGCAGGATGATCGTTCCCGCCTTCTTGATGAAGGACCAGCCGCGCTCCCACATCGAACGCAGGACGTTGCCGACGGTCGGCAGGTGGTAGGCCGGGAGCTCCATAACGAAGGGGGCGGGTTCGCCGGCGAACATCTTCGTCTTCTTGAGCATTATGCCGGAGATGATTATCGCCGCCATTCCGATGAAGTAGGAGCCGGTCGAGATCCACGCGGAGCCGCCGAAAAGCGCTCCGGAGATCATCGCGATGAAGGGCAGTTTCGCTCCGCAGGGGATGAAGGTGGTCGTCATAATAGTCATACGGCGGTCGCGCTCGTTCTCGATCGTGCGCGAAGCCATTATGCCGGGTATGCCGCAGCCCGTGCCGATGAGCATCGGGATGAAGGACTTTCCGGAAAGCCCGAAGCGGCGGAATATCCTGTCGAGCACGAAGGCGATTCGCGCCATATAGCCGCACGCTTCGAGGAACGCCAGCAGCAGGAAGAGCACGAGCATCTGCGGCACGAAGCCGAGCACCGCGCCGACGCCCGCGATTATGCCGTCGTTGATAAGTCCGCTGAGCCATTCTGGCGCGTTCGCGGATTCGAGCGCGCCGCCGACGAGCGCCGGTATGCCGGGCACCCACACGCCGTAGTCCGCGGGGTCGGGCGCTTCAAAGCCGTTTTCCCCGAAGTACGCGACCGCGTCCCTGAAGGACATCGCGTTGACCTCCTCATCCGCGCCCTCCGGCACGGCTTCGAAGTAGACGGTCAGCTCGGTTTCTTCAAGCGTTTCGTCGTCCTGAACCGTGACGGCCGCGGCGCTTTCGGCAGAGGTGAACGCCTTCATCTCTCCGAGCAGGGCCTCCGCGTCGAGTTCCTCGTCCTCCCAGTCGACCTCCATATAGGCGTCGACCGCGTTGACGGCGGCTTCGTAGTCGCCCGCGGCCTCCTCGTAAGCGGAGGAGCCTATGCCGAGCAGATGCCATCCTTCGCCGAAGACGCCGTCGTTCATCCAGTCGGTCGCGAACTGCCCGACGGTCACCATCGACAGATAGTAAACGCAGAACATTATGACCGCGAAGACCGGCAGTCCGAGCCAGCGGTTGGTGACGACGCGGTCGATCTTATCCGACCTCGTCATACCGCCGCGCTTCTTTTTCTTATAGCACGCCTTGATGACGTTCGCTATGTATATGTATCTTTCGTTAGTGATAATGGATTCCGCGTCGTCGTCGAGTTCCTGCTCGGCAGCTTTGATGTCCTCATCGATGTGCGCGAGGTTCGTCGGCTCGATGTTCAGCTCATCGAGCACCTTTTCGTCGCGCTCGAAGATCTTGATAGCGTACCAGCGCTGGCGCTCCTCTGGAAGCCCGTGTACCGCCGCCTCCTCGATGTGCGCGAGCGCGTGCTCCACGACGCCGGAGAAGGTGTGCATCGGGACGGTCCTGCCGTTCTTCGCCGCTTCGACCGCCGCCTGCGCCGCCTCCGCAACGCCGTCGCCCCTGAGTGCGGATATTTCGACAACCTTGCAGCCGAGCTGGCGCGAAAGTTCCCCGACGTCGATCTTGTCGCCTGACTTTCTGACGACGTCCATCATATTCAGCGCGACGACGACCGGTATCCCGAGCTCGGTGAGCTGGGTCGTCAGATAGAGGTTGCGCTCGAGGTTCGTGCCGTCGATGATGTTGAGTATCGCGTCCGGGCGTTCGCCGAGAAGATAGTTTCTCGCGACGACCTCCTCGAGCGTGTAGGGTGAAAGCGAATAGATGCCCGGCAGGTCGGTCAGCGTGACGCCGTCGAACTTCCTGAGCTTGCCCTCCTTCTTCTCGACCGTGACGCCGGGCCAGTTGCCGACGAACTGATTCGAGCCGGTCAGGGCGTTGAAAAGCGTCGTTTTGCCGCTGTTCGGATTGCCCGCGAGGGCGATCCTGATATTTTTATCCTCCATAATAACTCCTTTCATATCGGTTAGCTTGCGCTAACCAAGGCGCAAAAATCAAGGGGACTCAGTCCCCGCGTTTTTACTCGACCTCGACCGTTTCGGCGTCCGCCTTGCGCAGCGAAAGCTCGTAGCCGCGGACGGTCAGCTCGATCGGATCGCCGAGCGGAGCGACCTTGCGGACGTATACCTCCGTTCCGCGCGTCAGCCCCATATCCATAATGCGGCGCTTGACCGCGCCCTCTCCGTGGAGCCGGACGACCTTGACCGTTTCGCCTATGGCGGCGTCTCTAAGAGTTTTCATTCGGTTTCCTCCTTTTTATAAGTATCGCGCGGCGCGCGGTTTTCAAACCATTATCTTTCGCGCCATCTCCTCGCTTATCGCGACGCGGGAATCCTTGACGTTGACTATCACGTTCCCCGCCAGCGCGTTGACGACGGTCACGGCGCCTCCGACGACGAAGCCCATATCCTCAAGATGCTTTTTCATCTCCGGACTGCCGCCGATCTTCAGTATTATATTTTCCTCGCCTCGCCCGGCGAGACATAGCGGCATCATCGGTCGCATCTCCCTTGTTTTGGTTTAGTTAGCCTTCGCTAACCATAATAATACTACCCCTTTTTCCCGCTCCTGTCAACCGCATTTTGTCCGAACGCAAAAAATCGGCGCTCTGCCCAAATAGTTAGCGTATGCTAACCGTATTTTTTGTGCATTTTTTCGCTTTTGAGGTTTTCGGCTTGAATTATCCGGAAATAAGTGGTATAATGATATATAAATCATTGAAAAAAGTGGGAGGCGGGTCATGAAGCTGCTTGAATCCGGCGAGATGTATCTTGAAACGATACTCATACTGCACAATAAAAACGGAGCGGTGCGCTCCCTCGATATAGCCGAATATATGGGCTTTTCCAAGCCGAGCGTCAGCCGCGCCATGGGAATACTGCGCGGCGGCGGGTATATCCTGACCGACGCGGACGGCTTCATCACGCTGACCGATTCCGGCAGGGAACGCGCCGAGAAGATTTACGAGCGCCACACGGTGCTGACCGATATGCTGATAAGCATCGGCGTAAGCCCCGAGGTCGCCGCGGACGACGCCTGCAAGATAGAGCACGACCTCAGCGACGAGACCTTCAACGCTATAAAAAAACACGTCAGGGAGAAAAAGTGAACGCGTAACAAAAGCGCTTCCGGTCCGCAAGACCGGAAGCGTTATTTTTTATTCCCTTTCGCGTTATCGCTCCGCGGGCGGCTCCGTAAGCGGCAGCTCGGTAACGCGGAGCTTCGCGCAGCCGTAGGGCCACAGCTCGACGGATACGGCTTCACCGAAGGGCGCGCGCGAGCGCGGTTCCTTTGCGCAGACGGAGGTATAGCCCGGCTCGAAGCCCCAGTCTATACGCCGCGCCTTCGTCCTAATCACTACCGGGGGACGGGCGGAGGAAAACGGCGTTTCGCCGACCGCGCGCAGCTCCGGCTCGAAGCCGCCTTCAAGCGCGTATTGCCACTCGCTTCCGGGCAGGTATTCGTAATCGCAGTACGGGTATTTCCGCTCGACGCCGTCGCGCTCGTATTCGCGCATACGCTTTTCATAGGCGATCGGCAGCGCGAACACCAGCGGTCCGCGCTTCACGCTGAAAAGCCCGCGCGGCCGGCGCAGCAGCTCAACTTCGACCTCCCAGCGCACGCGCAGGACGCGCTTCTCCCCCGCCGCGAAGCGCACGCGGAAAAGACCGTCCGCTTCCGGCGACGCGGGCGCGCCGTCGACGTAAGCCGCCTTCGCAAATGAAGGCGCGCGCAGCGAGAGCGTAAATGGCTCCTTCGCCTCGACGGCGTATACGAACTCCGTCTTGAACGGATAGTCCGTCCGCAGCTCCACGCGGCAGAGGTCGCAGTCAAGGCGCGACGGGACGGGTACGGCGCTGACGACTTCGCCTTCGCCGCGCATAAACGCGGAAAGCGCGAGTTTCGGCCAGCCCTGACTGAAATTCGCGGTGCAGCAGCCGTAGTTCGGCTCCAGCCCGAAAATGTGCGCCTCGCAGTTGTTCGTGCGGAACACTGGCTTGTCCGGAAATATCTCGCAGGCGATCTGGTTGCTCTGCTGATCGTACTGGTGCGCCCACATATCGTCGCTGAACGCCGCCGGGAACGCGTTGAAGGCGATCAGCTCGAGGCGCTCCGCCCATTTCGCGGCGGCGGTGCGCGCGTAAAGCTGTTCGCAGGAATACATAAGCTCCGCGACGGCGCAGAGCTCCGTGCCCTGTATCGCGCTCAAACCCGACAGGCACTCGTCGCCCGTGAAAACGCCGACCGGCGTGCCGTTGAAGCGGTCGAGCAGTCCGAGGAAGCGATCCGCTTCGCCGGAATACTCCTCCCCGAGCAGTCCGTGCGAGACCGCCTCCGCTTTCAGCGCCATCGCGACGTTTACTATATGCGTATCGTAGTTCCACGCCTCCGCGGGAGTTTCCCACAGAGGCGTTTTTTCGCTCCATTTCACGCCCTGCTCGCGGAGCAGCGCGGCGAGCTCTCTCAGCCACGGCTCCGGGCGGCGCGAATAGATATATTCGATCGCTATGCAGCCCTCGAACCAGCGGTAAGCGCCCCAGTCGAAGAGGCGTACCGCGCCGGACGAGAGCAGCGCGTGAAAGTTTTTCAGGAGTCTGTAAAGCGCGCCTTCGGCGCGTTCGTCGCCGCTGCAGCAGCTCCAGACGGTCAGCACCTTCGAGATAAGCAATATCGCCCAGGAATCGTAGCTCGCGGCGTCATCCTCCGGATGCGGGCAGATCCAGCCCGAGGGCTTCTGCGAAGCGAGGATCGCGTCGACGTAACGCTTTGCGCGGGAAATCATACGGGGGTCTTCGAGCAGGAAGGCGAGCGGAACGAAGCCGTCCAGCCAGTACGGTACGCGCTCCCAGCCCTCGGCGGAGCCGCCGATCCAGGCGCTGTCGCGCACGTCGCGCCAGACCTCGTCGAGCCTGCCGCCCAGCCCCCCGGCTTGTATGCGAAGCTGCCGTTCAAGCCAGCCCGCGGGCTTTATTTCGTTCGGTGTGAACCGCTGAAGGCGCCGCATATTTCCCTCCGTTGTGAGCTTGATTTGAGCAGCCGCCGTTACGGGGCGCTTCTACTTCGCCGCGTCGATAACCGCCTGCGCGACCGCGTCGGCGACGCCTTCGGCGAAGACGTCGGGTATAATCTTCGTCGGCGAAAGCTCCGAAGGCGGCACGAGCGCGGCGAGGGCTCTCGCGGCGGCGTGCTTCATCTCCTCCGTTATCGCCTTCGCGCGGCATTTAAGCGCGCCTTTGAAGATACCGGGGAACGCCAGCAGGTTGTTTATCTGGTTCGGGTAGTCGCTGCGGCCGGTTCCGACGACGGCGGCTCCGGCGGCAAGCGCCTCCTCCGGCGTTATCTCCGGAGTCGGATTCGCCATAGCGAATATTATCGGCTTATTCATAGTCGCGACCATCCCGCCGGTCAGCACCTTCCCGACCGAAACGCCGACGAAGGCGTCCGCGCCGCGAACGGCGTCCGCGAGCGTGCCGCGTATTCCGCTCTGATTGACGGTAAGCGCAAGCTCGCGCTGGGCGGGGTTGATGTTTCCTTGCGGGTCGAGCACGCCGCCGATATCGCAAACGGTCAGCTCGCCGAAGCCGATGTCGCGCAGGAGCTTCGAGACCGCGATCCCCGCGCTTCCCGCGCCGTTGACGACTATACGCATATCCTCCGGCTTCCTGCCCGTTACCTTAGCGGCGTTGAGCATCGCGGCGGCGACGACTATCGCCGTGCCGTGCTGATCGTCGTGGAAAACGGGCACGTCGCAGAGCTCCTTGAGCCGCGCTTCTATCTCGAAGCAGCGGGGCGCGGAGATGTCCTCGAGGTTAATGCCGCCGAAGGATTTGGAAATCAGATGCACCGTGCGGATTATTTCCTCCGTGTCGCGGCTGTCGACGCATATCGGCACCGCGTCCACGCCGCCGAAGCGCTTGAACAGCGCGCACTTGCCCTCCATAACTGGCATACCGGCGGCGGCTCCGATGTCGCCCAGGCCGAGCACCGCGGAACCGTCGGTCACGACGGCGACTGTGTTCCCGCGCCGCGTGAGCGCGAAGCTCTTACCGTAGTCAGCCTGTATCTCCTTGCAGGGGCGGGCGACGCCGGGCGTGTAGGCAAGCGATAGGTCCTCCCGCGTTTCAAGCGGGGCGCGGACCGATATTTCGATTTTGCCGCCGAGCTCCTCGTGGAGCGCCAGCGATTTTTCGTATACGTCCATAGCAGTATCCTTTAACGCCGCCGAAGGCGGCTCATAACTCGCCCGAAGGGCGATCAAAACTCTAAACTGTAAACTGTCATTCTGAGGCGCTTAATCCCCCGTTATTTGCGGACGGCAGCGGAAGGTGCGGGATCCCTCGTCGGCGTTGCCTCCTCGGTATGACAGTCTCTTTTTACAGCTTCATTATCTCGTCGTACTTATCCGCTTCCATCAGGCCGACGCCCACGACGGCCTCGCGGAGGGTGATGTTCTCATCCAGCGCGCGCTTGGCGGCCGCCGCCGCGGCGTCGTAGCCGATGACGGGCGTCAGGCGCGTGACCGTCATAAGCGAACGCTCAAGGTATCCGCGCATCACGGCTTCGTCCGCGGTCAGACCGGCGAGGCAGTTATCAGTGAATGAGGTCATCGCGTCTGTCAGCAGGCAGACGGAGCGCAGGAAGCGGAAGGCGATCAGCGGCATGCAAACGTTCAGCTCGAGGACTCCCGCGGCGCAGGCGCCGGTCAGCGCCGCGTCGTTGCCGAAGACCTCGTGGCAGACCATTATCAGCGCTTCGCACTGGGTGGGGTTGACCTTGCCGGGCATTATCGAGCTGCCGGGCTCGTTGGCGGGCAGCTTCAGCTCGCCGATTCCGCAGCGCGGGCCGCTGCCGAGCAGGCGTATATCGTTCGCCAGCTTGTGAAGGTCGGCGGCGAGCGTTTTCAGCGCTCCGTGCGCAGCGAGGACGGCGTTTTTCGATCCGAGCGCCGCGAACTTGTTTTCGCAGGGGTAGAACTCCGTCGCGCAGGCTTTCGTCACGAAGGCGCAGACCGCTTCGTCGAAGCCCTCGGGGCAGTTGAGCCCGTTTCCGACGGCGGTGCCGCCGACGGGCAGACCGCGGAGCTTATGCAGCGAAAGCTGCACGCCGTCGAGGTCGGCTTCTATCGCGGCGCGCCAGCCGCCGACCTCCTGCCCGAAGGTCATCGGGACGGCGTCCTGCATATGAGTACGCGCCGCCTTCGGCGTTTCCGCGTAGCGCTCCTCCAGCGCGAGCAGCGCCCTGACGAGCTTCTCCGCGGCGGGAACGAGCAGTCCCTCCACCGTCAGCACCGCCGAGACGGAGATGGCCGAGGGAAACATATCGTTCGAGCTCTGGGACATATTTACGTGGTCGTTGGGATGTATTTTCAGCTCCGGATTAAGCTGCATGGCGCGGTTGGCGACGACCTCGTTGACGTTCATATTCGTCTGCGTGCCGCTGCCCGTCTGCCAGACGGAGAGCGGGAAATGCGCGTCCAGCTTGCCGGTGAAGACCTCCGCGCACGCCTCCGAAATCGCAGCGCGACGGGCTTCGTCGAGCTTGCCGAGGTCGCGGTTGGCGGTCGCCGCCGCTGATTTGAGCATCGCCAGCGCGTGGACGACGACGGACGGCATAAGGTCGCCCCCGATGCGGAAGTTTTTCAGGCTGCGCGCCGTCTGCGCTCCCCAGAGCTTATCGGCGGGGACCTTCATCTCCCCCATCGAGTCCTTTTCAATGCGGTAGTTTTCTTTCATAATGCCACCTCAGAAAATCGTTCTGTCCCAGTACTTGCGGTCGAGACAGCGGTATTGAAGCGCCTCGGCGACGTGCTCGTCGCGGATGTTTTCCTCAGCGGCGAGGTCGGCGATCGTGCGCGCGACGCGCAGGACCTTGTCGTAGGCGCGGGCTGAAAGCGACATTTTTTCAAACGAACGGCGCAGCAGCTCGGAGGCGGAGTCGGAAATCGCGCAGAGCTTCTTCGTCCTGCCGCTTGAAAGGCGGGCGTTGCAGGAAACGCCTGTGTCGGCGTAGCGCTCCTCCTGCCGCCTGCGGGCGGCGGAAACGCGGGCGCGTACGGACTCGCTGCTCTCGGCGGGCGCTTCGCTGCGCAGGTCGTTGAATTCGAGCGGCTCCGTTTCGACGTGGATGTCCATCCTGTCGAGCAGCGGGCCGGAAATCTTCGAAAGGTATTTGTGTATCTGCCCGGGCGAACAGCTGCAGCGCTTTTTCGGGTTGCCGAAGTTTCCGCAGGGGCATGGGTTCATCGCGCAGACGAGTATCATTTCGCAGGGGAAGGTCATACTCCCGACGGCGCGGGTGATTGTGATGTTGCCGTTCTCAAGCGGCTGGCGGAGCGCTTCGAGCGTATCGCGCGGGTACTCCGGCAGCTCATCGAGGAACATTACGCCGTTGTGCGCCAGCGAAAGCTCGCCGGGGCGCGGATTATGCGTGCCTCCAGTCATACCGATCTTGCTCATCGTGTGATGCGGGGCGCGGAAGGGGCGCGAAAGCATCGTCGGCACGCCCTCCGGGAGCAGTCCGGCGATGGAGTATATCTTCGTCGTCTGGAGGGATTCCGCCGTCGTCATCGGCGGCATTATGGTCGGCAGGCGCTGGGCGAGCATACTTTTGCCCGTGCCGGGAGGCCCGACCATCAGCAGATTGTGTCCCCCGGCGGCGGCTATTTCAAGCGCGCGGCGGGCGACCGGCTGCCCCTTGACGTCCGCCATATCGCAGGCGTACGCCTGCTCCGCGACGGTAAAGTTCATCTCCGTGACGGGCGCGAGCTTCGCGCCGCCGGTCAGGTGTTCGACCAGCTCGGTCACGTCGCGGACGGGGAATATCTCGACGTCCCGCGCCACCGACGCCTCGGCGGCGTTGTCGTAAGGTATGAACAGCCGCTTGACTCCGAACTGCGCGGCGCTGACGGCTATCGGAAGCACGCCGTTGACGCGGCGCACCTCGCCGTCGAGCGAGAGCTCGCCGACAAAGGCGGCGTCCGAAATATCGGCGCGGAGCTGCTCGGTCGCGTAGAGTATGCCGACGAAAACGGGCAGGTCGTACATCGCGCCCTCTTTCTTGCGGTCGGCGGGCGCGAGGTTCACGACGACGTGGCTGACCGGGAAGATGAAGCCTCGGTTCTTTATGCAGGAGCGCACGCGGTCGCGCGATTCGCGCACCGCCGTGTCCGGCAGTCCGACGACGTCGAAGCCTGGCAGTCCGCCGGAGATGTCTATCTCCGCCTCCACCTTGTAGGCGTCGAGTCCGAAAAGCCCGAAGGAGTTTATTCTTGCGAACATATTTTCCCTCCCGTTGGTTTTTTTGTTTCTATCGGGGCAGAATGAATAGGAAAGGGGCGATATTATGCTTCACCGCACCGACCTTGCCGCCGAGGCGCGGACGGAATACGGCGAGCTCGACGGAGTCGAAAGCGTCACGCGCACCGTCGAGGACGTTACAGTGACGGAAACCGTCGTTTCCACCGCCGAAGCGGCGGAAAAGCTCGGCAAGTCGCCGGGCAGATAAATCACGGTAGAGCTTAACGGTCTGAAAACCGGCGACGTCGACGAAGAAGACGCCGGGCGGCTCATCGCCGAGGAGCTGAAGCCGATGCTTCGCGAAGGCGGAGTGCTCGTCGCCGGGCTCGGCAACCGCCGCGTGACTCCCGACGCGCTCGGCCCGCGCGCCGCGGACGGCGTTCTCGCGACGCGGCACATCGCCGCGGCGCTGAAGGAGTTCGCCGGCATCGAAAACACGCGTCCGGTCAGCGTTATCGCGACCGACGTGCTCGGGCGCACCGGCGTTGAAACGCTGGAGCTGCTGCGCGGCGCGGTCGGCGAGGTCAGGCCCGCGCTGGTCATCGCCGTCGACGCGCTCGCCTCGCTTTCGACGGCGCGGCTCGGCACGACGGTGCAGATATGCGACGCAGGGATCTCGCCCGGCTCCGGCGTCGGGAACAGACGCGCCGAGCTTTCGGAAAGCACGCTCGGAGTGCCCGTCATCGCCGTCGGCGTGCCGACGGTGGTCGACGCCGCGACAGTCGCGGAGGACTACTCCGGCGGATATTTTCAGAAGCACGGCTTCTTCGTCACTCCGCGCGAGGTGGACGCGCTCGTCGACACGGCGGCGCGGATAGTTTCACGCGGGATAAACGAGGCTCTCAACCCCTCGCTGCCGATAGAAGACATCATGCACGCGCTCGCGTAGCCCGCGCACAATGAATACGAAAACGATGATTGAATAATTAAGGAGCAATTCTCAAGCGATTTGAATCCTTAATCACAAATTCAAAGTAATACGCCACGGTAAAAGCGAGGGATTTTCGGATGATTTGCGGCGCGGAAGGAGGAAGGCTAGGCTATTGCCTGCCGACGACGACAAGCCGCAAAGGGCCGAAAATACCCGCTTTGGTCACTTAATAATATCGCAGCCCATATACTTGCGCAGCGCTTCCGGAACGATGACGCTGCCGTCTTCCTGCTGGAAGTTCTCGAGTATCGCGGCGGTGGTCCTGCCGACGGCGAGTCCGCTACCGTTGAGGGTGTGAACGAGCTCCGCCTTGCCCTTTATCTCGCGCTTGAAGCGGATGCTCATACGCCTCGCCTGGTAATCCTCGAAGTTCGAGCAGCTCGAAATCTCAACGTATCTGCCGTAGGACGGCATATAGACCTCGATATCGTAGGTCTTCGCGGAGGAAAAGCCCATATCGCCGCTGGAAAGGCAGACCACGCGGTAAGGCAGTCCGAGAAGCTGAAGCGTAAGCTCCGCTTCGTGAGTCAGCTCCTCGAGCTCGTCGTAGCTCGTTTCGGGCGCGACGAACTTGACCAGCTCGACCTTGTTGAACTGGTGCTGACGGATGAGTCCGCGGGTATCCCTGCCAGCGCTGCCCGCCTCGGAGCGGAAGCACGCCGAATATGCGCAGAACTTTATCGGAAGCTCGGCGCCGTCGAGTATCTCGTCGCGATAGTAGTTCGTCACGGGGACCTCGGCGGTCGGGATGAGGAAGCAGTCGGTGCCGGTCACCTTGTAGGCGTCCTCCTCGAACTTCGGGAGCTGGCCGGTGCCGGTCATCGAGGCGCGGTTCGCCATAAACGGCGGGAATATCTCCGTATAGCCGTGGGCGGTGTGGGTATCCAGGAAGAAGCACATAACGGCGCGTTCGAGATGTGCGCCGAGCCCCTTGTAGAAGTGGAAGCGCGCGCCGGTAACCTTCGCGGCGCGGTCGGGATCGAGGATGCCCAGCTTTTCGCCGATCTCCCAGTGCGGCTTCGGCTCGAAGCCGAAATCGCGCACCTCGCCTACCCTGCGGACCGCCTGATTGAAGCTGTCGTCCGGGCCGACGGGAACGGAATCGTTCGGGATGTTCGGGATCGCCAGCAGCATATTCCTGACCTTCTCCTCCGCTTCGCGGAGCTTGACGTCGTATTCCTTTATGCTGTCGGAAAGCGCCTTCATCTGCGCCATATCCTCGGAAGCGTCCTCGCCGCGGCTCTTTCTGATGCCGATGTCCTTGGAGACGGCGTTGAGCTGCTGCTTTTTGGCGTCCGCCTCGGCGATGAGCGCGCGGCGTTCGTCATCGGCGGCGAGCAGCGCGTCGAGGTCGTAGTTTCCGTTTCTGCCGGCGAGGCGCTTTTTGCACCCTTCGAGGTCGGCTCTGATCCTTCTGATGTCAAGCATTTTAACAAGACTCCTTTTTTATGTGGAATAATTGAAAACAAAATTATACGATACGCCGCTTCGCGGCGACACCTCATCCGTCTCGAAGGGCGTTGCCCTTCTCGCCGCCTGTCTCGCCTGCGGGCGCGGTCAGGTCGCGGCTCTGACAGCCCGCCGGGCTGTCATTCACTACCGCGCCCTCCGCTTCGCTGCCCTCAAGGGGAAGGCTTTGGCTCTTGCCTCCCTCTGAGGAGGGAGGCGGCATCCGAGGCAAAGCCGAGGATGACGGAGAGAGAGATAACGACAGCTCTCCTTATGTATAAGCGTTGTGCCGAAGACGGGGTGAATGTGCGGAAGATGATTTGCCGCCTTAGGAACGAAGTCCCTGCAAATCGCTGCTCGGCGTTATCTCTCCCTCAGTCAAACGCTCCTTGCAGTCGCGTTTGCCAGCTCCCTCCTCAGAGGGAGCCAAGGCCGACGTCTCCGCGTCAATGCGCGGGCGATTAAAATCGCCCCTACGCCGCTTCGCGAGCACAACCCCTCAGTCGCCTTCGGCGACAGCTCCCCTTACACAGGGGAGCCAAGGCGCACGCCCTCCGCTTCGCTACGCGACGGGATAGACCGCCTGACAGACGGCGCAGACGGCGGGGATGGTGATAATCGAAAGCAGGGTCGTCAGCGCGACGGTCTTCGTCAGCAGGTCGGTGTTGCCGCCGAACTTCTCGGCGAACATCGCGCCGGCGACCGCGGACGGACACGCGAACGCTATCGCCATAGCGACGACGATTTCACGCGGGATCGGCAGTATCAGCGGGAGCGCGAGCAGCGCCGCCGTCGTAAGCACCGGGAGCAGCAGGAGCCTCAGCGCCGTGCCGAGCCACATATACTTATCCTTATACCAGCCCTTGAGCGTCACGCCGCCGAGGATGGCTCCGCAGAGCATCATCGACATCGGAGTCTGCGCCGAGGCGAGCCAGGAGACGGGCTTGAGGATGATATTCATCGCCTCGCTCTCCGTGACCGCGTCGGGCAGCAGGATGATTCCGAGGGCCGCGATAATCGCGATGGTGCCGGGGTTGAGGACGACCGAAAGCAGCTTCTTCCTGTTCTCGGTGAACAGCGAGATGCCGACGATGAAGTTGAGCATCGTGAAGACGGCGACGGAAACTCCTATATACGCGGTCGCCTCCTTGCCGAGAATGCCCTCGACGAGCGGAATGCCCATAAAGCCCATATTCGCGAAGATCGCGGAATACTTCACGGCGTTGACGTCGCGGGATTTCTTTCCTATAAATATAAGCGTCACCGCCGCGAAGAGCACTCCGAAGCCGATCGCCGAAGCCAGCGCCGACCAGCCGAGAATGGCGAAGGCGTTTTCGCCGTTCTCCTTCGCGGTCAGCACGAGGCGCTCGATGATTATCGCTGGGCTGATGATGTAAAAGAGGATATCGGTCACGCAGGTAATCCCCTTGCCCTCGAATATGCGCACGCGGCGCAGGATGATCCCGACCGCGATGAGCACGAAGAGCATCGCGACCTGCTCGGCGGAAATGCGTATGGTTTCAAGCATAGTGTGACCGACCTTTCTGTTTTTGATTCGCGGGGGATGATGCTGTCATTCCGAGGAGCGCAGCGACGAGGAATCCCCTTCCTCTTGCAATCGTCTGCGTATGATTTGGGATCCTTCGCTCCGCTCAGGATGACAGACGGGCCTCGCCCACCGTCAATGCGCGGGCGATTAAAATCGCGCCTACGACCTCTGCGAAGCGCATCGTCGCAGCCGAAACTCATCCTAAAGCAGAACAAAGCGTTTTTTACCAACCGCCGCCGTACGCACACACCGTAGGGGCGATCTTGATCGCCCGC
>JAFTEJ010000056.1 GCA_017453725.1 Clostridia bacterium
ATAGGCGCGAGGGTGATTTATCGCCCGATGCGCATATCGGGTACCGCAAACGGGCAAAAGCCGGCAAACGCGACTGCAAGGAGCGTTTGACTGAGGGAGAGATATTTATTCAAATCGGCAAAGCCGGTTTGTTCCTTCATGCAAGAGAAGCTTGCAATTCATGACTGCGTCAGCAGTCAATTCATGCGCCTGCGGCGCTGACACCTCATCCGTCATCGTCGCCTTCGGCGCCGCTGACACCTTCCCCTCAAGGGGAAGGCTGCCGACGCCCGCGTTTATCCCAAACTGCTCTGATCCGCGAGCTTCGCGGCAACGCGGAGTATCTTGAGCGCGTCTCCGACGGTCACGTCGCCGTCGCCGTCAACGTCGCCGATGAGGACGTGTTCGGCGGTCTTCGCCACAAGCTTCGCGGCTACGCGGAGCGCGATGAGCGCGTCGCCGACGGTTATCTCGCCGTCATTGTCGAGGTCGCCCTTCATAACGGGCGGCTCGAGGGTGCCTTCAACGAGTCCTTCGGCGGCTTCTGCGACCGCCTGCGCGGCGGCGTTGATGACGCTCTGCGCGGAGTAGGGGTTCGCCTTGACTGCGTTCGCGTGCTTCAGCGCGGCGGCGTAGGGGGCGAAGCTTTCGGGCGTGTAGGAGATTTCGTCGTAATAGGTCAGCGCCTCGAGCGCGGAGAAGTCGGCGCTTTCGGGAATCAGCCCCTCCGGCAGCGTCCAGCTGCTGACGGCGGAGTTGAAATCCTCGACGCCGCGCACCGCGATAACGGAGGCGCCGTCCGCGCCGAAGACGACGGTGTTGTACCAGCATGCGCCGTCCCGATCGCGAAGCAGCGCGAGCGGAAGCCCGTCGTAAGCGCGGAAAACGCCTATCCTGCCGTCCGTGCCGGCGAGCGCGAGCATCGCGCCGCCGGGCGAAAACGCGAGCGCCGTGACCGCCGTCCTGCCGAGGAAGGGGCGCGCGGCGAGCCTGCCGCTTGCGGTATCGTATATCCTTGCGCAGGAGTCGCCGCAGGCGGCGGCAAGCAGCCTCCCGTCGGGCGAAACGGCGAGCTGATAGACCTCGTCGCCAGCCCTGCCGAAGGCGGAAACCGTTTCCGCTTCAACGTCGTAGGCGTAGACGCCGCCGCTTGCGGTCGCGGCGTAAATCGTCCCGCAGTCGGGCGACCACGCGAGTGCGGAGATCCTGCCGTCGACCGCGAAAACGCGGTAGCCGCTCTTTCCGGCGGCGCTTACGTGAACGCTGCCGTCGTAGCAGCCGAAGGCGTAGTCGTCGTTTTTCGCGACGGCGATGGAATCAACCCAGCTGTCGGTCTTCTCGCGGCTTATCTCCGCGAGCGTTCCGCCGTCGTAGATGTAGAAATAATCGCAGTCGCTGCTGCTTGAATTCTGCGGCGTTCCGCCGGCGTAGCAGCGCGAGCCGTCAAAGCTGAGCGCGACGACGGGCGCACGCCCGGAGAAGCCGCCGGTGACGGCGCCTGCGTAATTCGAGTCGGTCACGGTCAGCTTCCCGTATCTGCCGAAAACGTATCTGCTCCCGTCGCCGGAGATGGCGTCGCTCATTACCCAGTATCCGCCGGCGCTGAGCTTCCCGACGGGCGCCTGATCGGCGTTGTCGGCGCCGTAGAGCATAACGTTCACCGCGGCGTTGCCGTAGAGCAGTACGCCGCGCTCCGCGTCGACGGCGCAGGGGTTTGCGGGCGACCATATCACATTGAAGCTGTCCGATTCGGTCTTTTCGGCGGCGAAGGGGAGCTCGATCCGCGGCGCGTACGCCGCGTCCTTGTAGTAGCGGACGTAGTCGATGAAATACTTCGTCTCCTGCGGTGCGTTCGGCGGGAGCTCGTAGTTGCCCGGCCCGTCGATGCCGGTGTTGAGGCGGATATACATCGGGTTTTTCTGCAGGGCGTTTTTCAGCGCGTCGGAGTCGATGTTTACAGTCAGATACAGCACGTCGTCGAAATACCATCTGATCTGGTCGAACTCCCATTCGACGGCGTAGATGTGGAAATCGTCGGTCAGTTTTTCGTTGCTTATGAGCATTGTGCCGTCCGTCCAGCCGCCGATTTCAGCGTGCTCACCGTTGCTTCCGGCGTAGTGGAAGGTAGCAAAGGAGCGGCGGTGTCCGTACCAGTTGTTCTCCTCGTCGAGCCCGATGAACTCCATAATATCGATCTCGCCGCAGTAGGGCCAGTTATCCTTGTCGCCCATCAGCCAGAAGGCGGGCCAGACATTGTAGCCGTCCGGCAGCTTCGCGCTCATCTCTATCCTGCCGTATGAAACGTGAAGCTTATCCTCGGTCGTGATGTGCGCGGCGGTGCTGGGGAAGCCGTTGTAATCCTCGACGATGGTTTTCAGCACGAGACATCCGTCCTCGAAGCATATGTTGTTGTCGTCGTCGCGGTAGTAGTATGGGTCGGTCGGATCGCTGTTCGCGCCGGTCATCGGGAACCATACTCCGCGATCGAGCTCACCGTCGTTGAACTCGTCGCTCCAGGCGAGCGCGTAGTCGGGGCCCCCGACCGAAACGACGTCGAAATACTTGACCGAAGCGCTTGTCTCTGTCAGCTTCGGTTTGTCGGAGGTGTAGGTGAGCGCGACGCGCGAAGCGCCGGGATAGTAGAAGGAAAAGCCCTTCGCCTTTGAATAGCTGACCGACCAGACCTGATTGGAGTCGGTCAGATCCGCGCAGGCGGCGGCGAGAGAATCGCCGCTTCGCAGCAGCGCGAGGGCGTGGTTTTTGTTTATCAGCCTTATCTGATTCGGGTTGATCGGGTCGGCGCAGAGCAGCCAGAGCTGGGAGTCGTCGCCCTGAACGCTCTCGGTGAAGGTCAGGAACCCGTCCGAGCCGGAGGGCTTCGAAATCATCGTTAGGGCTGACGACGTCCCGCGTTTTAGCAGCTTGTAGTATTCCGCGGAGCTGAAGCGCTGTGAAGTCATCGGCTTTTCGGAGTATGCCCGCGCCGCACCCTCGGCGGTGCCGGAGGCGGCGTGCAGGTCGCCAAAGGAGACGGACGAAGTGCCGGTGAAGGCGAGGGAGATATAATTGAGCGTGCCGTCGAGCGGCGGATTGCCGAAGCGACCGAATGGGAAGAAATAGTACCCTTCGCCCTCCGTGACGTAAACGCCGGAGAGCGTGAAAACGCAGTCGTCCGCGCCGCCGCGCCTGCCGATTTCAAGATCGAGCGAGGCGTCCGCGTCGGCGCATATCTTCAATACGAAGCCGTCCGCCATCGGGCAGGGGACGCCGAAGGGCGATGGGCCCGCAATCCCGTCGTAAGCGGCGTTGCAATAGCGAAGGTCGCCGTCCCCGGCGAGCGTGACAACGCCTTCGGAGACCGAGACGCTCCCGCGCAGAAGCGGCATGGCGGCAAAGACCGCGTCCGTCAGTCCGTCAAAGCCGAGCAGCGGCTCGCGGACGTAGTCCTCGAGCGGCGCGAGTGCGTCCAGCGCGGCGTAAAGCGCGGCGGCTTCGCCGCTGTCGGCGGCGCCGGACTCTGCGGCCGCTTTCGCTCTGTCGTAGCAGTCGCGGAGCAGCCCGCCGCTCTGGGCGGTATACATAGCGTAAAGCTCTCTTTCGGCTACCGCGAGCGCGTCTTCGAGCGAGCCGGTAGCAAAAACCGTTCCCGCGAAAAGCGAACAGATTATCAGCGCGGAAATAAGCGCGGCTATGATTCTTTTCATATAATCACCTTCTAATGAAGCTCGGCAGAAGACCGCGGTCTTCTGCCGAGTATGTCAGCCGCTTATGCGGCTCAGTTGAGCGAATCCTGATCCGCGAGCTTCGCGGCGACGCGAAGAATCTTGAGCGCGTCACCGACGGTCACGTCGCCGTCGCCGTCAACGTCGCCGATGAGGACGTGTTCGGCGGTCTTCGCCACAAGCTTCGCGGCAACGCGGAGCGCGATAAGCGCGTCTCCGACGGTTATCTCGCCGTCATTGTCGAGGTCGCCCTTCATAACGGGCGGCTCGTCGCCGCCCTCAACGAGTCCTTTCGCGGCTTCGGCGACCGCCTGCGCGGCGGAGTTGATGACGCTCTGCGCGGAGTAGGGGTTCGCCTTGACGGCGTTTGCGTGCTTCAGCGCGGCGGCGTAGGGGGCGAAGCTTTCGGGCGTGTAGGAGATTTCGTCGTAATAGGTCAGCGCTTCGAGCGCGGAGAAGTCGGCCTTTTCGGTCGCGATGCCGTCGGGGAGCTCCCAGAAGGCGATGCAGCTTCTCTGCGTGATGAATATCTCGGCGGCAATGTGCTTGCTGTCCGCGGAGAAGAGGAACTTATCGATATAGCCGGTGTCGGAGCGGTCGGATTCGAGGATGCAGCGGATGACGCCGTCCGCGTCGTAAACGCGGATTCTGCCGTCGTTGGAGGCGGCGGCGATAACGCTGTAATCGGGCGAATACCTGACCGTCGCTATGAATGACTGCGCTCCCGCCATACGCCTGACGAGCTTGCCGGTCCCGACGTCGAAGAGCCTGGTGCAGAAGTCGGAGCAGCCGACGGCGACGCGGCTTCCGTCGGCGTTCATCGCCGCGGAGAGGATGTCGTATTCGCCGGGTCCGTCGATCAGGCTGACGAGCTCGCCGGTCGCGGAATCCCAGACGCGGATGACGCCGCGCGTGTTGCAGGTCGCGAGGCGGCTGCTGTCGCCGCTGAACGCTATCGCGCTTACGAGTATGTCGTTCTCGAGCTCTGCGACCTTTTGGAAGTCGGCGGAGTAGAGCATCGCCTTTCCGTCTGTGCCGGAGGCGGCGAAGCGCCCGTCCGCGGCCATAACGAGCTCGCGGCCGTAAGCGGCGTAGGGATCCTGCATAACGATCTCGCCTGTGTCGAGGTCGAAGACGTAGACGTTCTTCGCGGCGGTCCTGCCTTCGTCGGAGTGCGGTCTGCCGAAGAGGAGCAGGTATTTGCTGTCGGGCGTTATCGCGCATTCCGCGCAGGAGGCGTAGCTGCCTTCGATTATGCGCGGGTTGGCGAAATCGCCGTTTTCAAAGACGAGTATGCGCCCCGCTTTATATTTCTTGTCCGGGGTATCCTGCTCCGGAATACCGGGGATTTCAACTGCGCGGTCGTTTCCGCCCTGCTCGATAACGACGTATTTGCTCCCGTCGGGAGAAACGGCGCCGCTCCACGGGCAGTCGGCGTAGTTGATCGGGTAGGATGCGTCGCGCCTGCCGGTGGGGATGTCATAGATCATTATCCTGCCGCTCTTGCCGGTGACGACCGCCTTGTTGCCGGTGCCGTCGGTCACCATAACGTTCTCGATCTCGCTGGAGTGGTCGTAGAAGGAGAAGTTGGTGTAGGTATCGACCGGGGAGTCGGCTTCGGGAGTCGCTTCGCGGATCTTCTTGTAGTAGTGGATGTAGTCGATGTAATAGAAGCTTTCCTCGGGCGTGTTGTCGGGGAGATAGCTGATGCCGTCAGCCTCATATTTGGAGGTGTCTATCGAGGTGTTGAGTATCAGATACATCGGGTTGGAGAGGAAGGAATACTGCTCCTGATTGACGTCGATCGGCATAACGAAGAAGAGTATGTCGTCCCAGAACCAGCGGACGCTGTCGGCGTCCCATTCGACGATGTAGCTGTGGTAGTCGTGGGCGAGGATGTCGTCGGTGAGCATTTTTCCGGTCGCGTTGCTGCCCTGCGTGTAGCCGACGCCGGAGTCAGCCATACAGTGGATGGTGGCTATCGGAGAGCTGTCGCCGGTGTAGTTGCCGCGCTCGCCGTTGCCGACCATCTCGATTATATCGAGCTCGCCGCAGGCCGCCCAGCCCATCGTGGAGGTTCCCATCATCCAGCCGGCGGGCCAGATGTGGTCGCCCTCGGGAAGTCTGGCGCGTATCTCCATCCTGCCGTAGGTGAAGAGGTGGTTGCCGACGGAGTCGATGTAGGCGCCGGTCGCGAGCAGGTCTTCCTTCTGTTTGGGATGCTCGGGGTCGTTATAATAGTTTTCGGTCTCATCGCAGGGGGAGGTGTCGGTGCGGATGACGAGGTTGCCGCTGGTGACGCCATCCGCGACTTCGCAGTCCTCAAAGTAGATGTTTTCGGGGTTGTCGCGGTGGTAGATGGGCTCTCTCGTGGGACGGAACTTGCCGGTGCGGTTGCGCCAGACGGAGCGGTCGAGCGCGCCGTCGTTGAACTCCTCCGCCCAGACGAGATTCCATTCGTCGCCGGGGACCTCGTATATGTCGAAGGTCTTCGGCGTGCCGTTGGCACTGGTGCAGCGGACTTTGCCGTCTATTGAGGTCGTAAGTTTGGTGACACCGGAGACCTGGATCGTGAAGCCGGTCTTGGCCTTGTAGGAGAACGACCATTCCTGGTTGGTATCCGTGAGGTTGGGTACGATATCGTCGAGCCTCGGGGTGCCGAATGAGGTGTTGGCGTATAGGGTCGTGCCGTAGTGACGGTTGATTATGCGGTAGCGCGACGGAGCGGAGAGGTCGCGGCAGATCTGCCATTCCTGGCTCGCCTTTCCCTGAACAGGCGCGGTGAGCAGATAATTGCCGTTGCCGGTATCGTCGACCATCTCAAAGACCTTGTCCGGATCGCCGAAAGCCGTGATCTTGTAATACTTGGTGCTGTCGAATTCGGGTGCGGTCACCTTTCTTTCGGTATACTCGTAATCGCCGGCGGTCTCCTCGGCGAGCACCGCGTGCAGGTCGCTGAATGAAACGAGCGAAGCGCCGGTGAAAGCCAGGGAGATGTAATTGAGCGTGCCGTCGAGCGGGAGGTCGCCGAAGCGGTCGAAGGGGAAGAGGTAGTACCTTTCGCCCGCGGTGATCGTGATATCGGAGAGGGTGAAGACGCAGTCGTTCGCGCTTCCGCGCCTGCCGACCTCGAGGTCGAGCACGGCGTCGGCGTCGGCGGAGATCTTCAGCGCGAAGCCGTCGCAGTCGTCCGTCGCGACGCCGAAGGGGGAGTCGCCGGAGATGCCGCCGGAAGCGGCGTTGCAGTAGCGCAGCGTGCCTTCGCCGGAAAGCGTGACGACGCCTTCCGCGGCGGAAACGCTGCCGGAGTTGAGCGGCATAGCCGCTATGGCAGCCGCGTCGACGTTGACGAAGCCGATGAGCGGCGAACGGGTGTAGTCGACGAGCGGCGCGAGCGCGTTAAGCGCGGCGTTCAGCGCGTCGGCCTCGCCGTCGTCACCGCCGCCGGCCTGTTCGACAGCCTGCGCCCTGTCGTAGCAGTCGCGCAGGTAGCCGCCGGTGTGCGCGGTGTAAAATCCGTAAAGCTCCGGCTTCGCCGCTTCGAGCGCGGCGGAGAGGGAGGAGCCCGCGAAGGTGACCGTTCCCGCAAAGAGCGAGCAGATCATTATCGCGGTGAGGATGGTTGCGATGGTTTTCTTCATACTGAGTCTCTCCTTTGGTTTTTCTTATCGTTTCGGCGGTGTTCCGCCGTTATTAAAGCGTTGTGAGTCCGACCGCGGCGCGGAGTATCGTCAGCGCGTCGGAAACAGTGATTTCGCCGTCGCCGTCCGTGTCGCCTATACGGAGCGCGTCGGCGGTTTCGTCGATGAGTTTCGCGGCCATGCGAAGCGCGATGAGCGCGTCGCCGACGGTTATAGCGCCATCCTTGTCGAGGTCGCCCTTCATAACGGGCGGTTCGTCGCCGATTTCGACGAGCCCTTCCGCGGCTTCGGCGACAGCCTGCGCGGCGGAGTCGATGACGCTCTGCGCGGAGTATCTGTTCGCGGCGACCGCCCGCGCGTTTTTCAGCGCCTCGGCGTAGGGAGCGTAGCTTTCGGCGGTGTACGCCGTTTCGTCGTAACAGGGGAGCGCCTCAAGCGCGGAGGAGTCGCCGCCGTCTTCGGGAATGAGGTCCGCCGGAAGCCTCCACGCGATTGGGCCGGACCGGTAATCGTAAATGCGGCGCACCGACATCAGAACGGAATTATCCGCCGAAAGAGCCAGCGTATCGAACCAGCGGGGCCTGCCGTTTTCGGTCAGCAGCGCGAGCGGATGCCCGTCGTCGGCGCGGAAAACGCCTATCCTGCCGTCTGTGCCGCCGAGCAGCAGGAGCCTGCCGTCGACGGAGTAGGAGACGGCGGTGACGAAGAGACTGCCGAGGCAGGGACGCGCCGCGAGCCTGCCGCTTTCAAGGTCATAAACCCTTGCGCAGGAATCTCCGCAGGCGGCGGCGAGCCGCGTTCCGTCGGGCGAAACGGCGAGCCGGTAGGCCTCGTCCCCGAGGGATGCGAGCAGCGAAGCGGCGCCGCTTTCGATATCATAGGCGTAGATGTTGCAGCCGCCGTCGGCGGTATAGAGCTTCTTTCCGTCGGGCGAAAAGGCTATGCTTATCACCCTGCCGCCGGCGGTGAAGCCGCCGAGGTCTTCGTCGGAGGCGGAGCGCACGCGCACGGAGCCGTCGTAACAGCCGTAGGCGTAAACGCCGCCGCCGTGGACGGCGATGCTGTCGACCCAGCTTCCGGTGAGTTCGCTCTTTATCAGGCGCATGTTTGAAGCGCTGTAAACGTAGAAATAATCGCAGAAATCGCTCGCGTCGTTCGATTGACCGCCGGCGTAGCAGCGCGAGCCGTCCGCGCTGAGCGCGACGACGGGAGCGTTCGAGGCGAAGTCGGCGCGTGCGCTTATGCTGAGCCTGCCGTTGTATGTCCCGACGCCGCCGGTGTATCCGACCGCGACGCGGCTGCCGTCGGCGGAAAAGGCGCAGCTCTTTATCCAGAAGCTGTCGCTGCCGAAGCTGCCGTTATAGAGCTCCGTCATATTGTTCACGCCGAAGATCTTTACCTCCGAAGCGCCGGTCGCGTAGACAAGCTTATCCTGCGCGGCGGTGACGGCGCCGGCGTTCGCGGGATACCAGAACTCGCGGCTGTAGTCGTGATCGGGAATAGTACGGTCGAACAGAATGCCGCTCTGCGGAGCCGCCGAATAACGCGGCTTCATATAGCGGACGTAGTCGACGTATGTGAACGCCTCCTCCATATTTTCCGGCAGTTGATAGTTGCCGGGCCCGTGGAGCGCGACGTTGATGCGCAGGAACATCGGGTTCTCCTGCAGCGCGGAGGCGAGCGCGTCATCTTCGACGTTCACCGTCAGATAGAGGACGTCGTCGAAGTACCAGCGGAGCTGATCCTTCTCCCATTCGACCGCGTATATGTGGTAGTCCTCCGAAAGCCGCTCCGGGCAGTAGAGGAACCCTTCAGTGGAATAACCGCCGATCTCGCGGTGTTCGCCGTTCTCATCGGCGTAGTGGAATGTGGCGATGGCTTTTTTGTCGTCCTTCCAGTCGTCGCCCGGGCCGGAGCCGACCATTTCGAGGATATCGATCTCGCCGGTGAGCGGCCAGAGGTCGTCGTTGCCCATCATCCAGAGCGCGGGGAAGATGCCCTGTCCGTGAGGCATCTTTACGCGGAACTCGTATCTGCCGTAGCCGAACTGCATGTTGTCCTCGGTGGAAACGTGTCCGCTCGTCGCGGGACGTCCGCGGTAAGCGCCCTCCATGGTGTGTATGACGAGGTTGCCGTCCTGCAGGTATACGTTTTCTTCGCTGTCGCGGAAGGCGTAACAGTTCTCGCCGCCGTCCACCACGCCGTCGCGCACGTTCCAGACGCTGCGGTCGAGGGCGTCGCCGTCGAATTCGTCGCTCCATACGGTGCTCCATTCGGGCGGGGAGACGGAGACGAGGTCGAAGTATTTTATGGGGTTAGTCGTCGGGACGAGCTTCAGTGACGCGCCCGTGTAGGCGAGGCGCTGCGTTCCGGCGACGGTGAAAGAAAAGCCGCGGCTTTTGTTATAGGAATAATTCGCGATCTGTCCGGAGGAGGTGAGGTTCGGGCGCGCGGCGAAAACGGACGCGCCGCTCTGCGTTCCGAAGCAGAGCGCGAAGGCGTAGTGCTTGTTTATGATGCGCACCGCCGCGGAGGACGCGGAGTAGGGGTCGCGGCATATCAGCCAGAGCTGTCTGTCGTCGTCCGGGTCGCTCTCGGTGAAGGCGCAGCATCTGTCTCCCGTTTCGGTCGGCGAAAGCATCGTCAGAGCGAGCGAGGAGTTCTTCTGCAGCAGTTTGAAATATCCGCCGCCGCCGATTTCAAGAGGCGTGGCGGGCGTTTCGTAATAATCCGCGTCCGCGCCGTCGAGCGCTCCCGCGACGCCGTGCAGGTCGCCGAAGAAGACCTCGTCCGCGCCGGTGAAGGTCAGCGAGACGTAATTGAGCGTGCCGTCAAGCGGGAGACCGCCGAAGCGGCCGAAGGGGAAGAAGTAATACCTTTCGCCCGACGAAACGGCGACGTCGGAGAGGGTGAAAACGCGATCGTTATCGCCGCCGCGCACGCCTATGGCGAGGTCGAGGGAGGCGTCGGCGGAGGCGGCTATTTTCAGCGCGATCCCGTCCGCGGCGGAAACGCCTTCGCCGAAGGGGGAGGGGCCCGCGACGCCGCCGGAAGCGGCGTTGCAGTAGCGCAGCGTGCCGGAGCCGGAAAGCGCGATAACGCCTTCGGAAACGGTAACGAGGCCCTTGTTCAGTTTCATCGCGGATATATCCGCGCCGGTCACGGCGTCGAAGCCGCCGAGCGTGACGCGGTCGTAGTTTTCGAGCGTGACAAGCCCGCCCAACGCGTCGCGGAGTGTCGCCGCGAGCGCGTTATCCGCTCCGCCGGCCGCCTTGAGCGCCGCCGCGCGGTCAAATCTGTCGCGCAGCGCGTTCCCGGATTGCAGCGTATACATACCGTAGAGCTCGGGCCTGACCGCGTTCATCGCGCGGTCAAGCGAGTCCGCGAACGCGGTGAAGGCGCCTCCGGAGAAGCAGGCGAGTGTTAGCGCGGCTGCTATGAGAAAGGTCGAGAGTCTTTTCATTTCTTCTCCTTAAAAACCTGCGGAGAGTCTGGCCGCGACCCGGAGTATCGTGAGCGCGTCGGAAACGGTGATCTTTCCGTCGCCGTCAACGTCGCCGATAAGGAGGATTTCAGGCGTTTCGGAGGCGAGCCGAGCCGCGATGCGGAGCGCGATGAGCGCGTCGCCGACGGTGATGTCGCCGTCGAAGTCGAGGTCGCCCTTCATGAAGTCGGCGCCTTCAACAAGACCCCGCGCGGCTCTGCTGACAGCCGCGGCCGCGGCGTTGATCTCGGACTGCCGGGAGTATCTGTTCGCTCTGACCGTCTGCGCGTTTTTCAGCGCATCGGCGTAGGCGGCGTAGCTTTCGGTGGTATAGGCGGTTTCGTCGTAATAGGGGAGCGCCTCGAGCGCGGAGGCGTCGCCGCCATCCGCGGGGAGGAGGTTTGCGGGAATGCGCCAGCCGGAAACGGCGGAGTTGAAGTTTTCCACGCCGCGTATCGCCATCACCGAGGTGTTATCCGCGCTGATCGCGACGGTGTTATACCAGCAGGTGCTGTCGGTGTTGCTCAGAAGCGCGAGCGGCAGTCCGTCGTCGGCGCGGTATACGCCGACTCTGGCGTCGAGGCCGCAGAGCACGAGCAGCTTGCCGTCGAGCGAGTAGTCAAGGTAGGTCACCGCGAGGCTGCCGAGGCAGGGGCGCGCGACGAGCCGTCCCGTCGCGGTGTCGTAAACGCGCGCGCAGGAGTCGCCGCAGGCGGCCGCGAGCCGCGTCCCGTCGGGCGAGAGAACTATGCGGTAGTATTCGTCTCCGCAGGAGGCGAACACGGAAGCGGTGCGCGTTTCCATATCATAAACGTATATCTTCATATCGCCGTCGGCGGCGTAGAGCTTCTTATGATCGGGCGAGAAGGCGAGCGAAAGCGCCCTGCCGGTTGTGTAAAACTCGCCGAGGTCGGCGTCGGACGCGGAGCGCACGCGCACGAGGCCGTTGAAACAGCCGTAGGCGTAGACGTCGTCGTCGCGGACGGCGATCGAATCCACCCAGCTGCCCGTGTATTCGCTGCGTATCCACTGCATTTTGGAGGTGTTGTATATATGGAACTGATTCGCGAATTCCTCGCCGCCGCTCATCGGCACACCGCCGTAATAAAGCCTCGAGCCGTTGTTGCTGAGCGCGAGCGTCGGGAACTCAAGCAAAGCGTCTTCGTTGTAGGGTACGCTGATAGCTGAATCGCAGACCGTGAATCTGTTCTGCCTGCCAAAGGCGAGCGTGCCGCCGTCGGCGGAGACGGCGTTAGCCATCGTCCAGCCGCGCCCCGTGAGGTTCTTATAAGCGACGCGCTTCATTTGCGACAGGTTGAAAACGCTGGTGTTGCAGGCGGCGTCGTTATAGACGAGCATGTTTTTTTCAACGTTGACGGCGCCGACATTGGCGGGCGACCATATGACCTGGTGGAAATCGGGGGAGCTGCTGACGTATTTATAGGGGAGCGTATCGGCCGGCAGCGCCGAGGTCGCGGGCTTGTAATAGCGGATGTAGTCTATGTAGAAATAAGCCTCGTCTGGCAGTCCGTCGGGAAGGCGGTTGTTGCCGGGGCCCTCTATGGAGGTGTCGAGTATCATGAACATAGGGTTTTCCTGCAGCGCGTTTTTCAGCGCGTCGCCCTCTATGTTCACGCTAAGATAAAGCGTATCGTCGAAATACCAGCGTATCTGGTCGTTTTCCCATTCGACGGCGTAGATATGGTAGTTTTCCGAGAGTTTCTCGGTGTGAGTCAGGATGCTGAAGTCGCTCCAGCCGCCGATCTCGTAGTGATTTCCGGCGTTGCAGTAATGGAACGTCGCGATGGAACGCCGGTCGCCGAGCCAGCTTTCCTCCTCGCCGGAGCCGACCGCTTCGACGACGTCTATCTCACCGCAATAGGGCCAGACATCGTCGTCCCCCATCAGCCAGAAGGCGGGCCATATCTTGCGGCCCTCCGGCAGTCTGGCGCGCATCTCGAATCTGCCGTAGGTGAAATGTATCTTATCTTCGGTGGTGAGGTAGGCGCTCGTGGCGTGGTATCCGCGGTATTCCTCCTTTATGGTCTTGATGACGAGGTTGCCGTCGTCGATATAGACGTTGTTCGGGCTGTCGCGGTTGAACATCGGCTCGGTATCGCCGCGGTTTTTGCTGTTCACGACGTACCAGACGCTGCGGTCGAGCGTATCAAATTCGTCGCTCCAGACCTGCGTCCACTCGTCGCCGCCGCAGCATACGACGTCGAAGTATTTGGTCGCGGTATCCGAGCCGGAGAAGCGGGGCTTCGTGCCGCTGTAGCTGAGCTTGCCGATACCGCTCAGATAGAAGTAGAAGCCCTTTGTCCTGCTGTAGGAGCAGGACCATTTCTGCGTGTCGTCTGTATAGTCGGCTACGGAGGCGTAAAGCGCCATCTCGCCGGATCTCGCTTTCATCATCGAAAGGCCATACTTCTTGTTTGTGATGCGGAACCTCGAGGTTATGATCGGATCGCGGGTGATCTGCCAGAGCTGCGCGTCGTCGTTTTCCGCGCTTTCGGTGAAGGTGAAGCGGTCTTCGCCGCCGTTTCCCGCGCCCATCGTCAGGGCGAGATTTGTGTCGCGCTGGAGCAGCTTATAGAACTTGGTCGTGTCGAAGCTCTGAGAAGTCAGATAGGTTTCTTCCCAAACGCTGTCGGCGGCGTCGTCCGCGGATGCGACCGCTTGCAGGTCGGAAAATGAGACCTCGTCCGTCCCGCTGAAGGTCAGGGAGATATAGTTCAGCGTGCCGTCGAGAGGCGGAGCGCCGAAGCGATCGAAGGGGAACAGGTAATACCGTTCACCTGCGGAAACGTATATATCCGGGATGATGAAAACGCGGTCGTCCTCGCTGCCGCGCCTGCCTATTTCAAGGTCGAGCGCCGCGTCGGAGGCGGAGCTTATCTTTATCGCGAAGCCGTCGTATTCCGGAACGGCGACCCCGAAGGGCGAGCCGCCGACGATGCCGCCGGAAACGGCGTTGCAGTAGCGGAGCGTGCCTTCGCCGGAAAGCGTTATGACGCCGTCGGAAACCGAAACGCTCCCGCGGTTGAGCCTCATCGCCGCCGTGTCGGCGTTCGTAACGCCGCCGAAGCCGAGCAGAGCGCCGCGCCTGTAGCCTTCGAGCGGCGCGAGCGAACCGAGCGCCGAGGAGAGCGCGGCGGCTTCGTCTGCGCCGTTGCCTCCGGCGGAAAGCGCGGCGGAGGTCCTGTCGTAAGCGTCGCGCAGCAGGTTCGCGCTCTGCGCCGTATAAAGCCCGTAAAGCTCCGGCTTCGCGGCCGCCATGGCTTCCGATGCGGAAACGGCGGACGCGAAGAAAGCCGTCCCGCATAAGACGGAGCATATCAGCGCCGTTATGATTGCGAATGCTGCGATTTTCCTCATAGTATCCTCCGGGCGAAGCCCATAGTATCTTAATATACTTCACACTAATAATAACACATCGAGCCCGTCAAGTCAACAAAATATATAATAAAGAGGCGTGAAATCGAGCGAAAAATATCACGGATTCATAATAAAATCACAGAATGACAAGAAATCGCGCAAAGCCTCAAATATAATTATTATGTAATTATATGCGCAATTATATGCGCATTATTGTAAGGGAGGTAATTTACTATGAAGACGAAGAGGTTTTTTGCGCTTCTGCTCAGCCTGCTGCTGGTCACGGGAGTTTTTGCGGCGGCGCCGCACGCCGCGGCTTCGGAGACGGAGTATATTTACGCGGATATGGAGGGCTTCGACTCCTATAACCGCGTTGCGCTCGCGATCGTCTGCATCTCCGGAGCGAAATCGCCGCAGCCGGCGACCGTGGCAATGCCCGCCGAAGGCGTGGAAAAGAGCGTTCGCCTGACCGCGACCGAGCCGGCGGACGGCGTCAACAGCTTCAGCATCGCCACCTGCCGCGCGCCGGATACGACCTTAGCAAAGCCTTTCGAGGAGGGCGCTCATCTCTTACCGGTCGCCTCCGGCAAGACCTATAACGCGCTTGAAGGCGCGAACCTTGCCGACAGCGTCGGCATCCGCTTCTGCGTCGCGACGGGCGCGGCTGGCTCCGTTGCCGCAGTCGCCGGAAAAGCGCGGCTGCAGCTCGGCGTAGTTCCCTCGCGCGGGAACTCGACCGCCGAGATTTATTCCGAATACGAGCAGGGCTTCGTCTTCGAAACGCCCGATTACGTGATAGGCGCGGACGGCTTCGTCAACGTGCTCTTCGAGGACGCCTTCCCGATCGACGGCAGAACGCCCGCCGACGCGGACTTTCTTGCCGATTACCTGCCGCGCGTGAACGCGGTGAATATCATCGTTACCCCGGACGCCGCGATAACCGCCGGCGACTTCTACTATATCGGCGGCTTGCGCGCCTACCGCGAGCGCCGCGAATACGACGTATACGTCTCCTCCGACGGCGTCTGCGGCGGAACGGTAACGATCTCCGGCATATCGGAGCATAATGGAACGCTCGAGCTGGAGATGGACGGCGCTCCCATGCCGGTATATTACGCCAAGACCATCCGCACCGATTCTTACGGGCTTGAGCGCGTCGAATACCGCGTGGACACCGCCGCCGCGGGCGACGGGAATCACGCCTTCCGGCTGCTGCTGGACGGCGAACGCGTCTGCGAAAAGACGCTCTGCTTCGATAATACGCCGCCGTATCTTTCTTACAGCAGCGTGAAAAGCGGCGACCTGATTTCCGCGTCCGGCAGGCTGGATATGACCGCTTCCGACGGCGAAAGCGGCGTTGCGGCCTTCTCCGTGCGTCTGGACGGCGCGGCGATAACCCTGCCTTACAGATACTCCGGCCTCGCCGACGGCGCTCACTCGCTGACTTATTCGATAACCGACTATGCCGGAATGAGGAAAAGCGGCTCGATAATTTTCAGCGTCGGCAGCGGGATTTCTTACGGCGACTTTGCCGCCGAAGGCGGCGCGGCGACGGTTGAAATAACCGGCGCGGACGGCGAGCAGGCTCACGCCTGCGCCGTCGGGGGCGCCCTGCCGGTGACGGCCTACGAAAACGCCGCCGCGCTCGGCGACCTTTCCGCGAAAACCCCCGCGGGCGAAGCCGTGTTCAGCGGCAGGGCGAAGACCGTGACGCTGAATGAAAAATACCCTTATCAGGCGTTCGACGTGGACGTTTCGGGCGTTTCCGGAGAGGAGATATTCGTTTCCGCCTCCGCCGCCGCGAACGTCGGAGAAACGCTCCGCCTGACCGTATATAACGAAGCCGAAGCGAAGTGGGAGGAACTCGCCCGCGCGCGTATGGAGGCGAACAGCTTGACGCTTTCGGCCGCCGCCGCGCTCGAGGACCGCGTTTCCGGCGGGAAGATGAAGTTCCGTGTGAGCCTGCTTTCGGTGGATAACGGCGCGGATATGTTCGCCTGGTGCACCGACGGGCAGCATATGATCCAGCATAACTACGAGGACGGCTCCTACCGCGACTATACCTACTATATCCGCGATCAGTTCAACCACTTCGTTCAGGAATACGGCGAAGGCAAGATCGGCTACGTGCTGAACACCGGCGACATTTCCGATGAGCCGAACAACACCGCCATGTTCGCGGAGTGCCGAGAGCTGAGCAACATCCTCGACAACGCGAACATCCCCAACGGCGTCGTCGCCGGCAACCACGACGCGAACTGGTCGAACTGGTGTCCCTACTACGGAGCGAAATACTATGATTATCAGGACTGGTGGGGCGGCGATTTTGAAAACAACAAGGGACATTACGACCTCGTTACAATCGGCGGGCGCGACCTGGTCGTAGTCTGCCTCGGCTGGACTATGGAAACGAACGACTCCGCGACCGCGTGGGCGCGGCGCGTTTTCAACAACTATCCGAACCGCACCGGCATCCTCGCGGTCCACGGCTACCTCGGCACGGACGGCGAGATACTCTTCAACACGGCGCGTAAGTTCTGGGCTATCGCCGAGGACTGTCCGAATCTCACTATGATAATGTGCGGGCACGAGCCCGGCACCGCCAGGAACATCCGTTACACCTCGGACGGCAGACCCGTTCTCGAGATGCTCCACGACTATCAGTCGGGCTCCCCGGCGAATATGTGGTGGCAGTGGCTGGAGGGCGGCAGCGGTCTCTTCCGTTACGTAACGATAGGCGACGGAACGCTGACAAACCGCACCTTCACCATTTCGAAGGACGACTATATCAGGGTATACAAGCGCGACCCCGACGCTGACGGCGGCTATTACTACTGGGATATGGACGAGGAAAACTACACGATGCCTGTCCGCCTCATAGATAACGAGCGCCGCGTCGAGACCTTCTCATTCACCGCCCGCACGGTCGAAGATGGAACGCGGACGGCGTCCGTATACGTTTCCGGCGGCAGGGCGAGCTTCACCGGGCTTCCCGAAGGTCTATGGTACGTCGAATGCGGCGGCGTGACCTCGGCGGTCTATCCATCCGAATGCGGCTCCGCCGCGCAGCCGCTCATCACCGGCGCCTACGGCGCGAACGGCACGCTCACGGTGCGCTGGGAGCTGCCCGAAAACGCCTCCGCCGACGGCTTCGTCATCCGCGCCGACGGCGAAACGCTCGCTGAGCTTGACGGCGAAGCGAGAGAGTACTCCGGCGCGCTTTCCCGCGCCGCGGGCGAGAGCGCGAGGATCTGCGTCGTCGCTCTCGAAGGAAAGGGAAGCGCCGCTTCCGAAAACCGCGACGTCGTCTTTTCCGGCGTATCCTTCACCGCGGCCGACGTAGACGACGACGGCGAAGTTACCGTCGCGGACGCGCTCGCCGCACTGCGCCTTTCCGTCGGGCTCAACGACGGAGTGACCGCGAAGCGCTGGTTCGCGGCTGACGTAGACGGCGACGGAGAGGTTACCGTCAGCGACGCGCTGCGCATACTGCGCCGCGCCGCGGGACTTGACTGAATCACAAAAAAACGGAGGTGAGCGCAATGAAGCGCAAAATGAACGGGACACGTATGAAAAAGCCGCTGCGTCTGACGGCGCTGCTTTGCTGCGCCATGCTCGCGTTTTCCGCGTTTTCGGGCGCGTTTTACTCCGCGCTCGGCCCGGGAGAAAACTACATAATCACAGAGCTGGAAGGCTACTCGAATTATAACCGCGTCGCGATCGCGACCGTCTATATCAACGGAGTCAAAGCGCCGACCGCGTTCGACGGCGGCGACGCCGCTCCCGGGGTGCTGAAGGGCATACGCGTGACCGGCGCTTCGTCGGAATACGAAAGCTTCGCCGTCGCGACCTGCCGCTCGCCCGATTCGAGCTTCGAAGACCCCTTCGCGCAGGGTGCGCATATCGATCCCGTCGCATCCGGAGTCAGCGTCAACGCCTTCGGCGGAGTTTCCGCGGCGGACAGCGACGGAGTGCGCGTGCGCGTTATGACCGGCACGGGCTCCGGCTCCGCGGCCCTGCGCGGCTCCGTGCGCGTCCGCGCCGCGATGACTCCCTCGAGGGGGCAGTCCGTCGCCTCGCTTTATTCGGAATACGAGCGCGGCTTCGTCTTTGAAACGGAGGATTACCCCGTCGGCGAAGACGGCTTCGCGTATATCTACTGGGACGGTGCCCGGCGCGTTGACGGTGTGACCTCCGGGCCGGAGGAGTTCCGCGAGGAATACCTGCCGAAGGTCAACGCGCTCTGCTTTATCGTGACGCCCGAGGAGGGTGTTTCACTCGGCGCCTATTACTATATCGGTTCGACGTGCGTTTTCCGCGAATACCACGCCGACCTATGGGACGCGGACGAAAGCGCCGTTTACACCGGCTCCCGCGAGTTCAACCTGCGTACGATGGGCGGCGTTTTCCCGCGCCTGACCGTCGACGGGGAAGCGATTGAGCCGGATTCCGAGCGCGTGGACGCTTACGGCGACCGCAACACCGTCTGCACGCTCGATACCGCCGCATACGGCGACGGAGCGCACACTCTGCGTATGACTGTCGGCACCCGCGTCGCATTCGAGCAGAAGGCGGTGTTCGATAACGCCGCGCCCTACTTCGTGAGCTCCTCGATCGAGGACGGCGCGGTAGTCGATACCTACTCTTCGCTCGAGCTGAAGGTCGCGGACGCCGCCTCCGGGGTGGAGACGCTGAGCGTGAAGCTGGACGGCGCCGCCGTCACGCTGCCGAAGCCGCTTTCCGCCGAGGAAGCGGGGACGCACCGCGTCGCATGGAAGGCGACCGACCGCGCCGGCTTCACCGCGCAGGGCTCGTTCACGTTTTATCTTTCCGCGAGCGACGCGTTCGGCGACTTTTCCGTTGAGCGCGACGGCGACTCCGCCGTGCTGGACGTCGACCTGTTCGGCGCGGAAAATAAAACCGTTTCCTTCACCGGATATACGACCGCGCTTCCCGTGACCGCCGTCGGCTCCGACGGCGTGACCGAAGCGCCGCTTTCGGCGTATTCCGTGACAAGCGCGACCGGAGGGAGATACCCGTCGCAGACCTTTGACGTGGACGTCTCGGACTACGGAAATGAAAGCTTCACCGTTTCCTTTACCGGCAGCGCGAACACCGGCGAAACGCTCGTTATGAGCGTGCTCGACCCCGCCTCCGGCGAATGGGTGAAGCTTGCAGACGCGCTCGTCGGCGCGTCTCCGGTAACGCTCACCGCGCAGGTCGCGACCGCGGCTTACGCGGATAACGGAAGCGTTCGCTTCCGCATTACGCTCTTCACCGTCGATAACGGCTCCGACGTCTTCGCCTGGACGACCGATACGCAGTATTATATCGAAAAGGACTGGGATACCGGGCACAGGGACATACAGTTCTATATGGAAGAACAGTTCGACCAAATCGCCGCCGACTACCTCGCGGGCGACATCGGCTATATGGTCAACACCGGCGATACGGTCAACACGATGAACGAGGAGCAGGAATACGCCGTCGCGCAGGAGATATATCAGCGGATTTATAACGCGGGCGTGCCAAACGGCATACTACCCGGAAACCACGAGGTATGGAAGCCCGATTTCAGAATGTGGCAGAAGTATTTCGGCGAGGAGTTTTACCGCGACTGCGAGTGGTACGGCGGAGGACTGAACGACAACGTCAACCACTACGACCTGATAACCCTCGGCGGCAGGGACTTCATCTTCCTTTATATCGGCTGGACGGACGAGACCTCCGCGGCGACCGTAAAATGGGCTAACCGCGTGCTCTCGACCTACCGCACGCGCACCGCGGTCGTCTGCTTCCACGGCTACCTTACGCCGGAGGCGGAATTCCTGACGCAGTACGTGACCGCGGAGGACTTCTGGAACGCCTACCTTGAGGATAACGACAACGTCCGGCTCATACTCTGCGGGCACGAGCCCGGAGTCGCGCGCCGCACACGCGCCGCATATGACGGCAGGAACGTCACCGAGCTGCTCCACTGCTACCAGATGGACCCCGTGCTGTGGTACAGATGGCGCGACGGCGGCAGTGGACTCTTCCGCTATATGACCGTCGGAGACGGAACGATAACCAGCCGCTGCTTCTCCGCCTCGCGTGAGAAATACGAGATGTCGCTCGGCCACAACGTCGACGCGGACGGCGGCTACTACTACTGGGATATCGACGAGGAAAACTTCACTATGCCGGTCGAATACGTCGAAAGCCCCCGCGTTATAAAGCTGCTCGGTTTCGCGGCGTACGATCCGTCGTCCTCGGTCTCGCTCGGCAGAGCGTCCACGACGGCGGAAGGCTGCGCGCTGAGCGTCGGGGACGTAGGCGAAGTGAAGTTCTGGAAGGCTTCGGTCCGCGCGGGTTCGTCCGGCGTGTTCACGCTCGAAGCGGCTTCGCCGCTCGCTGAGGGCGACCCCGACGGGGACGGCGAGGTCTCCGTCGCGGACGCGCTTCTCGCGCTGCGTTCGGCGCTGGGACTGAAGTCGCCCGCGCGCCGCGCGCGTATCGCCTGCGACCTCGACGGAGACGCAACGATTACCGTTTCCGACGCACTGCTTATAATGCGCCGCGCCGCGGAGCTTGACTGAACGATTTTTGATATTTTTCAACATTCGTTCATAGAATCAAAATATTTGTGCCTTATAATTATTTCAGACTGGGGGTTTCCCTCGGAGAATCTGTTTGCGGAGAGATAATATGGCTGTTTTCCTGAGAAGGACGACCAAAAACGCGCTTTGTATACTGCTCGCGCTGATGACGGCGCTCTCGCTTTGCGCCTTCTGCGTTTCCGCGGAGGGCGAAGACGATGCCGAAAAGGACGAAAACATCCTTTACGACGGCGACTACTGCTATATAGTCAACGGCTCGAACGCGCTCGTCATCGGTTATCTGGGCAAAGGCGGCGACGTCGTTATACCGGAAACGCTCGGCGGACTGCCGACGGCGCAGATACGCCGCAACGTCTTCACCGAGGACGACAGGATAACCTCCGTCCATCTGCCGAAGGCGATGATAGACATCACAGACGAGCAGTTCTGCCTCTGCTCGAAGCTGAAAAGCGTAACCGTCGCCGAGGGCAATGAGGTCTACACCTCAGTCGACGGAGTGCTCTATAAAAATAACGGCAAGACGCTCCAGCTCCACCCGGCGGCGCACTCAACGGAGTTCGACATCCCGAACGGAGTGACAAAGATCGCGCCGCACGCCTTCTTTACGAACAAGGCGCTTGCGCGTGTGACCATCCCGTCTTCCGTCAAGGAGATCGGCAGAAACGCCTTTTACGACTGCGAGATCCTCCGCGAGGTGTATATACCCGACAGCGTAAAAAAGGTCGGCGCGGGAGCCTTCTCCTGGTGCCTGAACCTGAAGGTGCTGCGCGTTCCCGAGAAGCTTTCCGATATCGGGCGCCGCGCCTTTTACCCGACCTACACCACCACACACAGCGACGAGGACTTCGTCGTGCTGGGCGACGGCGTGCTCGTCGCCTACCTCGGCACCAACCGCAAATACGTCGTCATCCCCGGCTACGTCAAGACCGTCGCCGATATATTTTACGCCGATGAGCAGATCGAGGAGGTAATCATCTCCGACGGCGTGCAGAAGATAGGCGACAGCGCCTTCTTCGGCTGCCCGGAGCTCGAGCGCGTCGAGGTGCCGGACAGCGTCAAAATGATAGGCGACTGGGCGTTTTACGGCTGTCCGAAGCTGAGCGACGTCAATATCCCTGACGGAGCCGAGGTCTGCGACTACTCCTTCGGCGCCTGCGAAAAGCTCAGGAGCGTGACCGTCAACTGCGAGAAGGTCGGCTCCGGCGCGTTCGAATACTGCACGCGCCTGAGCAGCGTGACGCTCGGCGAAAACGTCAAAGTCATCGGACACTACGCCTTCTACGGCTGCGAGGAGCTCGGCGAGCTGAAGCTGCCGAAGGCGGTCACGGAGATAGGCGAGAGCGCCCTGCGCCGCACAGGTATAACAAAGCTGACCCTCAGCGACAACGTCGAATCGATAGGCAGCTACGCCTTCGCGGATAACGACGGCATCGTCCTGACCGTAACCGACGGCACCTACGCGTATAAATACGCGAAGAAGAACGGCTACGAGATGAAGGTCAAGGAAGCGACCGCGAACACGAAGAAGGCTGATGATAAAAAGAGCGGGGATAAAAAGAAGAAAAACGGTTCCCAAGCCGACGAATCGGGCTTCTTTGATAATCTGCTCGAGTTCTATGAGGAGTATAAGCTCTACGTTTTCATCGGCGGCGGAGCACTCGTCCTGCTCATCGCGCTGCTGATAGTCCTGCTCGCGGCGAGAAGGCGCCGCGGGCGCCGCCTCGCGGGCGAAGCTTCCGGGAAAGCAGGCTCCGACTTCGAGCCCGCGCTGAACCTCCCCGGCATCGCCGCCGACCCTCCGCCGGAGGATTTTGGCGAATAAAGCACAATGTCGATAAAAAGGGAGGCAACATATGTATTTCATTGCAGAGCTCGGAGAGCTGTTCGTATCGATGTACGCGGAGTTTATATCCTATGCCGTGCCCGAAGGGAAACGCGGCGCGAAGAAAAGCCGCGTCATAGCTGCGGTAGCCGCGTATACTATGGTTGCAATTACCGTAGGTCTGTTCGCGGCGACCGCCGTGCTGTTTGGGCTTGAGAAAAAGGACGCGGCGCTGATAACGCTTTATGCCTCGCTCGCTCTGGCTGCGATACAGGTCTTCGGAGTCGTCTTCTTCGCCGCGAAAAGAAAGTGACCTGATTTAAAGCGTAACAAAAAAAGCACAATAAAAGCCGCCCGTGAGGGCGGCTTTTAAATATGGATTTTGTTGTTCGTGTGAACGCAAGCGTGCGTCGGCGAAGCGCCGTAGGGATAACGGCTTTGCCGTCAGGTGCGGGGGTCGTCGTCGCAGCAGTAGTCCGGCTTCGGCGGCTTTGGAGCGTCGGGCGCGGGCTTCGTGACGTCTCCGAGGCCGGTGACCTCGGAGAAGAGCACGCTGCGGTTGACCGCCTCCACGGCGTCGGTGGGGATGATTATCTTGGACGCCTTGCCGTCCGCCATACGGACGAGCGCGTCGTACTTCTTCAGCTCGATAACGGCGGCGTCGGCTCCGGCGTCCTTGAGCGCCTGAATGCCGTCCGCTTCCGCTTTCTTGGCGAGGTAGATGGCTCTCGCTTCGCCCTCGGCTCTGGCGATACGCGCGTCGCGTTCGCCTTCGGCGGCGAGTATCATCGCCTGCTTGTCGCCCTCGGCGCGGGTGATTGCGGCTGCCTTGTGGCCCTCCGCCTGAAGCAGCGTTTCGCGGCGGTCGCGTTCCGCCTTCATCTGCTTCTCCATCGCCACCTGTATCTCCTTGGGCGGGATGATGTTCTTCAGCTCGACTCTGCTGACCTTGATGCCCCACTGGTCGGTCGCTTCGTCGAGGATCTCGGTCATCTTGGCGTTGATTGTGTCGCGGCTGGTGAGCGTGCCGTCGAGCTCGAGTTCGCCGACGAGGTTACGCAGCGTCGTGGCGGTGAGGTTTTCGAGCGCGCTTATCGGGTTGACCGCGCCGTAGGTGAAGAGCTTGGAGTCGAACACCTTGAAGTAGACGACGGTGTCTATCTGCATCGTGACGTTATCCTTCGTGATAACGGGCTGGGGCGGGGAGTCGAGCACCTGCTCCTTGAGCGTGATCCTGCGCGAGATGTGCTCGAAGAAGGGGATAAGGATGTGGAAGCCTGCCGCCCAGGTGGTCTTGTACTTGCCGAGTAATTCGATGACGTATTCGTGCGCCTGCGGGACTATCGTGATGTTCGCGAGCAGAATGAGCAGCACGAGCGCGGCAGCGGCGATGATTACGATTGTTACGGGTTCCATAATGATACCTCCTTGAGCCTGTAAGCGTAACAATATTATTATTGACACGGATATTATAGCATATCCGCGCTTTGCAGTCAATATAATTGCGTGCGGTTTCGGTTTTTTGAGTGATGGGGGCGGGAAATATCGAAGCCGAGAAAACATCTCAAATGCGAAATCGGGGCTTGCGCCACGGCGAAATCAAATCCGTCCGCCGTCGAGGCGGATTTCGCTGCCCGCAGGGCAATTTCGTCGCCGCAAGGCGATTTCGCCCGACCGTAAGGGCGGATTCAGCTGCAAAAAGAGCATCGCGAAAGCGATGCTCTTTTTGCTGGTAGCGGTAGTTGGACTCGAACCAACGACACTCCGGGTATGAACCGAATGCTCTAGCCAACTGAGCTATACCGCCGTATCTTCGGCAACAGCCGTAATTGTGATTATATTACAACGAGGGCCGGTTGTCAAGTAAAATTTTCAACTTGACAAAAAAATATGAAAAAAGACTTGACTTTTTGAATCCGCGCCTATATAATAATCGTGCTGCTGTTGTGGCACAGTTGGTAGCGCACCGCCTTGGTAAGGCGGAGGTCACGGGTCCGAATCCCGTCAACAGCTCCATCAAAAAGCACCTCGCGATCACGCGGGGTGCTTTTGCGTATACGCTGGAAGGCTCAGGTAGCGCTCAGGCGCAGCTTGTCGGCGACGAGCGCGATGAATTCGCTGTTCGTCGGTTTGCCGCGGTCGGAGCGTATCGTGTAGCCGAAGAAGCCGTTGAGCACGTCGACGTCGCCGCGATCCCACGCGACCTCGATAGCGTGCCGTATCGCGCGTTCGGCGCGTGAAGGCGTCGTGCCGAAGCGCTTTGCGACCGTCGGATAGAGCTCCTTCGTCACGGAGTTTATCAGGTCCATATTCCCCAGCGTCAGCGCGATAGCCTCGCGCAGATACTGGTAGCCCTTTATGTGCGCAGGGACCGCGAGCGTGTGGAGCAGCTCCGTTATCTCCGCTTCCGTATCGCGCTTGCCGGCGGCGGGAGAAGCCTTCGAACGCTTCAGCTCGCTCCGCAGCCGAAGCATATCGAGCCTCGCCGCGAGCAGATGCCGGTCGACCGGCAGCCCGATGCAGTAGGCGGCGCCCTGCTCCATCGCCTAGGCGGCGGCGCCTCCGTCTTCGCCCGAAAAGGTCACTATAAACCCGGGCGCGTCCTGCCTCGCCTTCATCAGCGAAAGCACCCCGAGCGCGTCTATGCTCCGCATGGACATATTCATCACAACTGCGTCCGGCTTGAGATCATCTGTCATTTTTACGACCTCTCTGCCGTCCCTCCCGCAGAAAACCGCCTGCATATCATACCCTTTGAGAATGCGCTTCGCTTCGTCGTTGCTTCCGAAGCAATCGTCCGCAATAAGCACCTTGTACTTCATCTTGCGAGCTCCTCTCAAATTTTTTGCGGCCGCGGTTATTGCTTTTTCAAACCGCTTTTTGTATTATAATGCAGTCTTCCCGCCTTTTCAAGCGTTTTCAGCATAATGCGCCAAAGAACCGTTCGACCCGCGGCGACACGCTCCGACGGGAACACAAAATATACCTCCGCATCCGCGCCGCAACCGCAATATCCGCGCTTTTGCGCACGAAAAAAGGACCGCCCGCAGGCGATCCTTTATAACGCGTTGAAGATTACTGCGGCTTCTTAATCAGGTTGTCGAGCAGGTTGGGCTTGAAGATAAGCACGAATCCGCAGGCGCAGAAGACGACGGCGAAATACCAGCAAACGGCGGGGGAACCGGAAATGCCGTATCCGGGTCCGATAAGAGAGCCGATGAAGGTGAAGAGCAGTATCGCCGCGTAGAGCCCGAAATATATGAGGGGCATCTTTTCAGTCACGTTGAACGGCAGGTTGAGATACTTGTTGAAATCAACGAACTGCGAAGCGATGTAAAGCAGGAACGCAAGGATCTGGAAAATCAAAAGAATCATCGCTATACCGGTCAGGGCGTTGAAGCTGAAGCCGCACGAGAAAATGCTGCCGCTGTCTCCGTAACCGCCGTAACTGACGTGTACGAGCGGCAGGAAGCCGAAGATGAAGCTCATCAGAGCAAAGAACATCGTAAGGAGTTTCGACGTATCGGGTAATTTGAACTGAACGGCGGTGTTTCCGCCGGCGGCGGGCTGAGCGTACTGCTGCTGAGGCGCGGCGGGCTGAGCGTACTGCTGCTGAGGCGCGGCGGGCTGAGCGTACTGCTGCTGAGGCGCGGCGGGCTGAGCGTACTGCTGCTGGGGCGCGGGAGCGCCGAGCTGGGCGCCGCAAGCGGGGCAGAACTGAGAGCCGTCGGGCAGCTCTATTCCGCATTTCGGACAAAACATAGTATTTTCCTCCTCGATTATAATTAGAACTTGCTTTGATTATATATGACAAAACACTAATTGTCAACACAATTTTGTCAAAAATCGCCTTTTATAATGATCGCGGAAGGTCACGGTAACGATTTTTATAAGTACAGCAAAATTTTTGCCGTTTTGCTATTGCGCAAAGCGGGCGTGTTGTTGTATTATGTATTCATAAAAATAATCAAGGGTGATGTGAAGTGCGCACGCTTATCAACAATCTGGAGCTCCCGTGGCGTATTCTCGCGTATATCGGAGTCGTCGCGGTGATCGCGTTTATCGCGTGGGTTGCCATGCGTATAAACAAATACGTCTTCCGCAGGATACAGAAGCGCCGCCGCGGACTGCAGCTCGTTTTCTTCGAGCGCGTCAACGCGGTGATAATCGTGATAGCGGCGTTCGTGATAACGGTATCGTTTTTCAGCGGCTTCGCGGCGATATGGCAGACGCTTCTCGGCGGAACTGCGATAATCAGCGCAGTACTCGCCTTCGCGGCGCAGGACGTTATCAAGGATGTCCTCGCCGGGCTTATGATCAGCATCCACAAGCCGTTTGAGATCGGCGACCGCATAGTGCTCAACGACGGCACCGCCGGAACGGTGGAGGGAATGAACGTCCGCCACGTCGTGCTCATCGGCGTCGATACGCAGCGGATAGTCATCCCGAACAGCGTCATAAACGCGCAGAAGATCGTCAATTTCAGCTACGGCCGTCAGGACAAGTCGGTGCAGCTCAAATACGCGGTCGGCTACGATACGGATATGGAGAAGGCGAAGTCCGCCATCGCCGCCGCCGTCGAGAGCAGCGGGTATTCCAAGCCCATAAAGCGTAAGCACGGCGAAAAGACCGCCTATACGCCGCCTTATTTCCTTGAGTTCGCGGACAGCGCCCTGATCCTCGCCGTGACGGTGTATTTCGATAAGGGCGTGCGCTCCGAAGACGTCATCGACGACGTCAACGTCCGCGTCCGCGAGGCGCTCGTCGCCGCCGGAATCGAGATCCCCTATAACTACGTCAACGTCGTCGACGCGGGGAAGAAGGACTGAACCCGCAGGAAAAGCGATATATAAGATATGCCGAAGCTCCGTTCAAGGGGGCGCGCAAATCCGCGCTCCCCGGGGGCTTCGGCGATTTTTCAAAAATTTCACAATTTCTTTATTGACTTTTATGGAAAAAGGTGTACAATAACAGAGTTGGCACTCGGAGGCAAAGAGTGCTAATCGACAGAGAAAAAACGGACGGCCCGCGGGGGTGAACGGAATGGAGATAGGCGAAAGAAGAAACGAAATACTGCGCATCGTGGTCAACGGCTACGTCGAAAGCGGAGAGCCGGTAGGCTCGAAGGCCGTCGCCGAAAAGCTCGGCGGCGTTTCCTCCGCGACGATCCGCAACGATATGGCGGAGCTGGAGCGCGTAGGACTGCTCGAGCAGCCGCACACCTCCTCCGGCAGAGTGCCGACGGTGGAGGCTTACCGCATCTTCGTCAACCGCCTGATGCCGAAGGAGCCGCTGCCGGAAGCGGTGCGCTCCGAGGTGCTCGCCGAGCTGCGCAGCGGTGCTCCCTCCGCGTCGGCGCTGCTCGACCGCGCAAGTCAGCTCCTTTCGCGTATGACCGAGTGCGCCTCCGTCGCGATAACGCCCTATATCAAGGGCCTGCGGCTTATGAAGATGAACCTCATCGTCGCCGACAGGTGCGTTTACGTCGTCGTCGCCGTGACAAACGACGGCGCGGCGAACCCCAGAAGCTGCCGCACGCGCGGCGAGGTGCCGCGTGAGGAGCTGGAGCTGCTCAGCCGCGCCATAAACGAACGTTTCGCCGACCGCGAGATAAACGCCGCGCTGGCGGAGGATATGGAAAGGCTCTGCGCCGAGCTCGAGCTCAGCGGAGACGGCAACGCGCTTTTTGCCGCCGCGCTCGCTACGCTTTCGGACTGCGACAGCGGATCGGTCTATATCGGCGGGGTGTCTCAGCTTCTTCACCGCGCGGACGCGGTTACCGCTCACCGCGTCGTCGAGCTGCTCGACCGGCGCGAGGCGATCAGCGGACTGCTCCGCAGGATCCACGGGCACAGCGCGACCGTTATGCTCGGCGAAGACAGCGCCGAGGAGCGCCTTTCCGACGCCGCGGTCGTCGGCTGCGGCTACGGTTCGCCGTCGGGCGAGGGCAGCGTGGCGCTTATCGGGCCTGTGCGCCTGAACTACCGCGACGCCGTCGCCAGCGTCGATTTTATTGCAAAAACCATCTCCGAGCTGCTCTCGGACGAGTACAGATAACGAGGTATCAAAGATGACGGACGAGAAAAAGGAAGTCAAAAAGCCCGCTCAGGCGGCCAAGAAGGACGGCGCGAAGAAGGAGCCCGCAAAGAAGGACTCCCCTAAAAAAGCGGAGCTCGAGGCGCTGAAGGCCGAGCTCGAAGCGGGGAAAGCCGAGCTTGCGCGGGTAAGCGACCTGCTGCTGAGAACGACCGCGGAATACGATAATTACCGCAAGCGCACCGCGCGCGAAAAGACGGAGCTTTATACCTCCGTCGCGGCGGAGACCGTTGCGAAGCTGCTTCCGGTGCTGGACAGCATCGAGGCGGCGCTCGCGAGCGGAAACGCGGACGCGGAAAAGCTCCGCAGCGGCGTCGAGCTTATCGCGAAGCAGTTTGCCAAGTCGCTTTCCGACGCCGGCGTCGAGGAGGTCGAGACGGAAACGTTCGACCCTAAGCTCCACGACGCGGTCATGCACGTCGATGACGAGTCCCTGCCGGAGAACGCCGTCGCGCAGGTCTTCCGCAAGGGCTATAAGCTCGGCGACACGGTGATACGTCCCGCGACCGTATCGGTCGCCAACTGAAAAAGCAATTCCACCGATCAAATAAACAATATCTGAAAGGATTGATCATTATGTCAAAAATCATAGGCATCGACCTGGGAACAACCAATTCCTGCGTAGCGGTAATGGAGGGCGGCGAGCCCGTCGTCATCGCCAACGCCGAGGGCGGACGCACGACTCCGTCCGTCGTCGCTTTCGCCAAGTCAGGCGAGAGGATGGTCGGGCAGGTCGCCAAGAGACAGGCGATAACCAACCCTGACAGGACCATCTCCTCCATCAAGAGAGAAATGGGCACCGATCACAAGAGCGTTATCGGCGATAAGAGCTATACCCCGCAGGAGATCTCCGCGATGATCCTCCAGAAGCTGAAAGCGGACGCGGAAGCCTATCTGGGCGAAACGGTCACGCAGGCGGTCATCACCGTACCGGCGTACTTCACCGACAGCCAGCGCCAGGCCAC
>JAFTEJ010000057.1 GCA_017453725.1 Clostridia bacterium
TCCACTGCGTAGGGCTTTTTTTCGACACCTAACCAAAGGGTCTCCGAATCCGCCAGGAATTCCGGTCCGTCGCAGAACACGTTGAGCTTCAGTTCGCCTTTTATTCCGCGGACGGCAACGAACCTGCCGGCCTCCAAAAACTCATTCATAACGATCTTCCCATCGTCGTTATTGCGGTCCCGCCGTTAAACGGCGGGCGATGGATAAGCGCAGTCCGCGCCGGAACGTCAGTCGACGATCTCGACGGAGACCTTTTTATCCTCGCGGGTCGCGGCGGCGCGGAGCAGCGTGCGGATAGCCTTCGCGATCCTGCCCTGCTTGCCGATGACGCGCCCCATATCGCCGTCCGCTACGCGCAGGTAGAAAACGACGGTGCCGTCCTCGGCGACCTGCTCCTCGACGCTTACCTCGTCGGGTTTCTCAACGAGGCTCTGAGCCAGAGCGATAAGCAAATCCTTCATTATTGTTACCTCCTGTGGAGTATTGGAAAGGCTTACTTACTTGATTATGCCGTTCTTCTTCAGGAGCGCCTTGACGGTATCGGTGGGCTGAGCGCCGTTCTTGAGCCACTTTTCGACCTTCTCGGCGTCGACCTTGACGTCGGAGGGCTCAGTCAGCGGGTTATAGTAGCCGATCTCCTCAATGAAGCGGCCGTCTCTCGGATATCTGGAATCCGCGACGACGATCCTGTAGAAGGGTTGTTTCTTCGCGCCCATGCGGCGCAGTCTGATTTTTACTGCCATTGTTGTTTGCCTCCATATATTTGTTTTTTTATAGACTCCAGTCCGGCGGAAGCTGTCCGCCTTTTCTGAACTTACCGAATTTGCCCGACTTAGTGAACTTCTTCATCAAGTCTTTCGTCTGCTCGTACTGCTTGATGAGCCTGTTCACCTGCTGGACGTTTGTGCCGCTGCCGTCGGCGATGCGCTTGCGGCGCGAAGCGTTGAGCAGCGAAGGGTTGGAGCGCTCCGCCGGCGTCATTGAAAGGATGATCGCCTCCATACGCGGGAACGCCTTCTCGTCGATGGAATTCTCGTCTATCCCCTGCGTGCCGGGGAGCATACCGATCAGCTTCTTTATCGAGCCCATCTTTTTGACCTGTCGGAACTGCATAAGCATATCGTTGAGGTCGAACTTGTTCTTCTCGATCCTGGCGAGAAGCTCCTCGCCCTGCTTCTCGTCGAACTCCGCCTCCGCCTTCTCGATGAAGGAGAGCATATCGCCCATACCGAGGATGCGGGACGCGGCGCGGTCGGGATAGAACGGCTCGAGCTCGTCTATCTTCTCGCCGACGCCGGTGAACTTGATGGGCTTGCCGGTTATGTGACGGACCGCGAGCGCGGCGCCTCCGCGGGTGTCGCCGTCGAGCTTGGTGAGTATAACGCCGTCGATCTCGAGCTTCTCATTGAAGCTCTTGGCGACGTTGACCGCGTCCTGACCGGTCATCGCGTCGATGACAAGCAGGATCTCATGCGGCTCCGTGCGGCGTTTTATCTCCGCGAGCTCATCCATCAGCGCCTCGTCTATGTGGAGGCGGCCGGCGGTGTCGATGAGCACGAGGTCGTTGCCGTACTGCTTCGCGTGCTTCACGGCGTTCTCGGCGATGCGGGGCGGATCCTTGGATCCGTCCTCGGAATAGACCGGCAGACCGTTCTTTTCGCCGAGCACCTTGAGCTGATCGATCGCGGCGGGACGGTAGACGTCGCAGGCGACCATCAGCGGGCGCTTGCCCTGCTTCTTGAAGTGCATCGCGAGCTGTGCGCAGTGGGTAGTCTTACCGGAGCCCTGCAGACCCGCGAGAAGCACGACCGTCGGGGGCTTGTTTGAGAAATCTATCTTCGCCTCGCTCTCGCCCATAAGCGCGATGAGCTCGTCGCGGACGATCTTGATGACCATCTGCACGGGCGTCAGGCTTTCCATGACCGCGGCGCCCTTCGCCTTCGCGCTGACGGAGGCGATGAAGTCCTTTACGACGACGTAGCTGACGTCGGCCTCAAGGAGCGCGAGCTTGACCTCGCGCATCGCGGTGTTTATGTCGTTCTCGTTCAGCTTGCCCTTGGAGCCGAGCCGACGGAAAACGCTGTTCAGTTTTTGGCTCAGGCTTTCAAACGCCATTGTTACACATCCCGTGAATTGATGGAATCGACGATCTCACGCAGACGCGAGGCGAGCGGCTCTGGAGCCTCCTGCGCAAGCAGCGAAAGCCGCGCGGCTATCGCGGCGCGTTCTCGGCCTGCCGCGTCCTCCCTCTCGATCAGCCTCAGCTCCGCCTCGGACTTCTCAAGCGAAGCCTCCCCGCGTTTGAGCAGGTCGCGGACGCCCTGACGGGTGATGCCGAGGTTTTCCGAGACCTCGGCGAGGGAAAGATCATCGTAGTAGTATTGAAACATACACGCGCGCTGCTTTTCGGGCAGGAGCCCGCCGTAAAAATCAAGCAGCCGCGAGAAATAAACCTTGCGTTCCATATCAAACGCTCCCGTGCGGCGGACCGCAGTTGCTGTAAAGTTAAAACCTTTACAGCAAGATTATAACCGCCTACGCCGTTTTTGTCAAGGGGTTTTGCGAATTTTTCTTTTTCGGCCTTTTCCGCGCGAAAAAGCCCCGCCGACGGGCGAGGCAGATCAAGGATAAATCGAGTTTCGAACGGCTGTTTCCGATTTGCGCGCCCAAACGGCAGGGCTCATAAATCAAGTATCGTTCCGGTCGTGACGAGGGTCACGGCGCGGTCGAGCTTGCGCGCGTAGCGCAGAGTGTAATACGTTCCGCCGGAGTCGGAGCCGTTATAGACGCCGACGACGTAAGCGGAGTTATCCACCATAAAGCGGTCCCGCTCGTGGTTGCACCAGGGGGTATAATTCTCCGAGACGGTCACGACCGCGTCGCAGCGGTCGAGCAGCGCCTCGTAACGCCGCTTCGCTTCGCCGGAGGCGCGGGACATCTGCGCCGGGCTCGGACGCGCCGCGATCAGCCGCAGCGGAATTCCCTCACCGCGCAGCCGGACGCATATCTCGCCAGCCCACGTATCGATTCCCTGCGCCATACCCGTCAGAAAGGTATCGACGCCGAGCCCGACGTGGCGCAGGATCTCCTCGCGGAGCCGCGCCTTTACGCGTTCGCCCTCCGCGCTCTCCTCCGCGAAACCGAGCGAAGCCGGGCGGTGCCCCGTGAAGCAGCAGGTGCGATCCGGTATTATCGCCGAGCCGTCGGGAAGGATAAACCCCGCGTTATTCTCTTTTGAAATATGAATATCGTTCATATTATATCTTTTCTATCGGGGCGTAGTTCGCCATTATCTTCTTTTTGCCGACGGGGAAATCGACCTCGAGCAGCGAGTCGTTGCCCATCGGAATCGCCGAAAGCACGGTGCCCTCGCCGAAGGTGGAATGCCTCACGCGGTCGCCGACGGCAAAGCTCTTGCCCGCTTTCGGCGCGGAGGCGGCGGACTTCTGCGGACGCCCCGTCGGCGGGCGCTTGGGCGCGTAGGTTGAGCGCGTGCCGGTGAAGAAGTCGCCGAAGTCGACCTTCGCGGCGCGTTTCGGGAGCGTATCGGTCTTTTCGACGTATTCGTCGGGCAGCTCACCGAGGAAGCGCGAAGGCTGCTTGAAACGCGTCGCGCCGTAAAGCAGGCGCTGCTCGGCACGGGTCAGGAACAGCTTTTCGCGGGCGCGGGTGACGCCGACGTACATCAGGCGGCGCTCCTCCTCGATCTCGCCGTCCTCGTAGGAGCGCATCGACGGGAAAAGCTCCTCCTCCAGCCCGGTGATGAAGACGGTGTTGAACTCCAGCCCCTTGGCGTTGTGGAGGGTCATAAGCACGACCGCGTCGGCGTTCTTGTCGTATTCGTCGATGTCGGTGACGAGGGACATATCCTCGAGAAATCCGCCGAGGGTAGGCTCCTCGCCGGCGGCGAGCTTGTCGTTCTTGTAGCGGATGAGCATCGAGCCGAGCTCGAGGACGTTATCCGCGCGGTCGAGCCCGTCGCGGTCGCGCTCCGCCGCGAGCATCGCCATATAGCCGCTTTTTTCCGCGACCGTCTTGACGATATCCTCGAAGGGCGCGCTCAGCGCCGCGTCGGTCAGCTCGTCGAGCAGGGCGCAGAAATCCGCGAGCTTCGCCTTCGAGCGCTCGAGGTCGGGATAGTTCTCCGCCTCGCGTATGACGTTTATTATCGGCTCGCCGAGCCCCGCGGCGATACGCTCCGCCGCTTCGACCGTGGCGTCGCCTATGCCTCGCTTAGGCGTGTTGATCACGCGTTTCAGGCGCAGGTCGTCGCTCGGATTCGCGATGACGCAGAGGTAGGAAACGACGTCCTTTATCTCACGGCGCTCGAAGAAGCGGGTGCCTCCGATGACGCGGTTGGGTATCTTGAAGTAGTTGAGGCTCTGCTCGATCTGCGCCGCCTGCGCGTTCGTGCGGTAAAGCACCGCGCAGTCGGAAAGCCTGCCGCCTTCGCGCTGATGCTTCAGAACGCAGGCGGCGACGTAGTCGCCCTCGCCGCGCTCGTCCGCGCAGGTGCAGAGCGTGATCTTTTCGCCGAGCGGCTTATCCGTCCAGAGGTTCTTGCCCTTTCGCTCGGTGTTGTTCGCGATGACGGCGTTCGCCGCCGCGAGGATGTTGCCGGTCGAGCGGTAGTTCTGCTCGAGGCGTATGGTCACGGCGTCCTCGTAACGCTTCTCGAAATCGAGGATGTTGCGTATGGTCGCGCCGCGGAACTTGTATATGCTCTGGTCGTCGTCGCCGACGACGCAGACGGAGCGCGTCTCCTTCGTCAGCAGATAGACGAGCAGGAACTGCGCGGCGTTGGTGTCCTGGTACTCGTCGACAAGCACGAAGCGGAACTTCTCGCGCCAGTAAGCCAGGCGCTCCGGGAACTCGCGGAAGAGTCTGACGGTCAGGTTGATGATGTCGTCGAAGTCGACGGCGTTCGCCTTTTTGAGCGTTTCGGCGTAGCGGGAATAGATCTTCGCGACGTTTTCGAGGTAGAGGTCGCCGGAGGCGTCCTTCGCGAACTCCTCCGCGTCGATGAAGGCGGACTTCGCCGCGGAGATGCGGCCGAGCACGGCGGCGGGCTTGTAGTAATCGCCCTCCAGCCCCAGCGTCTTCAGCGCGTCCTTGATCACACGCTTGGAGTCGTCCGCGTCGTAGATGGTGAAGGTGCTCGCGTAGCCGAGCGCCTCGATCTCGCGGCGCAGGATACGCACGCAGGCGGAGTGGAAGGTGGACGCCCAGACGTCCTGCCCGGCTTCCGCGCCGCAGGAGAGCGCGATGCGCTCCTTCAGCTCGTTCGCCGCCTTGTTGGTGAAGGTGATGGCGAGCACCTGCCACGGCTTCGGCGCGTCGACGGAAAGCATTACGCGCAGTCGGTCGGAAAGCGGAGTCCGCGACTCGAGCGCGGCCTTAAGCTCCGCGACGTCGTCGGCGGTCGGGTCGAAGCAGACCTCGTCGCTGTTATATGCGTCGCCGAAGCGGAGCAGACAGGCAATCTTCTCGACGATGACCGTCGTCTTGCCGCTGCCGGCGCCCGCGAGAATCAGCAGCGGACTGCCCGAAGCGAGCACCGCTTTGCGCTGCATAGCGTTAAGGCGCTTGTATTCGTTTTCTATGTACTCCCTGCGCAGGCGCAGGAAATCGTCTTTTACGCTCATATCGTTCCCTTTTTCGGCTGATTCGCGATAAGGACGGTCAGCCTTGAATTATATCTCATACACGCGCGAGGGCTCGTGCTGGCCCGCAGCTTCGAGGGTGCAGTCCTTTCCGACGGTCACGCCGCCGACGGCGAGGATACCGCCGACGGTGGAGAGCGCGAGCTCCGGCGTGTTGTTCTCTTCGCTCAGGTGCGCGAGGATGAAATGCTCCGCGCCGCTCTCCGCGAAGGCGCGGCAGTAGCAGGCGCTTTCCGCGTTGGAAAGATGTCCCCTGCTGCTCAGGATGCGGTCCTTCAGATAGGCGGGATAGCTGCCGCTTATCAGCATTTCCTCATCGTGGTTCGACTCTATGTAGACAAGGCGGCAGCCGGAGATCGCGTCCGCCGCCTCCTTCGTCATCCTGCCGGTGTCGGTGCAGACCGCGAGGCGCGTCCTGCCGTCCGTGACGACGTAGCCGACGCTTTCGGCGGCGTCGTGGGAGGTGCGGAAGGAGCGCAGCGAAAGCTCGCCCATATCCGCTTCCCTGCCCGTCGGCAGCTCGTAAAACGCGCAGCCGTCGGACGCGGCACGGAGGTTCAGCGCGTTTATCGTGTTCATATTCGCGAAGACCGGCGCCTTCGTCGCGCGGACGACGTATGGCAGGCACTTGACGTGGTCGGAATGCTCGTGGGTTATGAAGATCCCCCTGACCGAGTCGGGCGCGATACCCGCGCAGCGCAGCGCCTCGACGGTGCGCCGCGACGGCACTCCCGCGTCGATGAGCACGGCGACCCCGCCGCTTTCGATACATATGCAGTTGCCTTTGCTTCCGGAGGCGATGCTGAAAAACCGCAAGGCGTTCACTTCTCCTTTTCGGGCGGGCGGAAGGACTCCGCGCGTTCGCGCTGCCGCACGTCTTCCCGCCGTTAAAATGCCCGGCAATATTATCAGAAACGGGGCGGGCGCCGCGCCCACCCCGCCTTTTTGAGTATCCGGTAAACCGGGGACAATCAGCCGACGCTTATCAGCCGGCGACGTTCTCCGCGTCGGAATAGTCCTTTTTCAGACTTATGTCCGCGCCGAGCGCGTTGAGCTTCTCGATGATGTTCTCGTAGCCGCGCTCTATGTGGTGGATATGGGTTATCTCGGTCGTGCCCTCCGCCATAAGTCCGGCGATTATCATCGCCGCGCCGGCGCGCAGGTCGGTGGCGCGGACGGGAGCGCCCTTCAGCTTATCTACTCCCTCGATGACCGCGACCTTGCCGTCGACCTCGATATTCGCGCCGAAGCGCTTGAGCTCGTCGACGTATTTGAAGCGGTTTTCCCAAACGCTCTCGGTTATCCTGCTCGTGCCCTTCGCAATGGAAAGCACCGCCGCGATCTGCGGCTGCATATCGGTCGGGAATCCGGGGTGCGGCATCGTCTTTATGCTCACCCTTTTCAGCGGTCCGGTACGGCTGACGTAGACGGCTTCGTCGTATTCGCGGACCTCCGCGCCCATCTCCTCGAGCTTCGCGCTGATGGACTCAAGGTGCTTCGGAATAACGTTGTTGATGAGCACCTCGCCGCCCGCGCCCGCCGCGGCGGCCATATACGTGCCCGCCTCGATCTGGTCGGGAATGAGCGCGTAGTTGCAGCCGTGAAGATGCTGGACGCCGCGTATCTTTATCGTATCTGTACCGGCGCCGCGGACGTCGGCGCCCATCGTGTTGAGGAAGTTCGCGAGGTCGACGATGTGCGGCTCCTTTGCCGCGTTCTCGATGACGGTCAGCCCCCTGGCCTTCACGGCGGCGAGCATTATGTTCACCGTCGCGCCGACGGAGACGACGTCGAGATAGACGGACGAGCCGAAGAGCCTTTCCGACTTCAGATCGATTATGCCGCCGGTGGTGTCCACCGTCGCGCCGAGCGCCTCGAAGCCCTTTATGTGCTGGTCTATCGGGCGCACGCCTATATCGCAGCCGCCCGGCATCGGGACGGACGCCTCGCCGAAACGTCCGGCGAGCGCGCCGAGGAAGTAGTAGCTCGCGCGCATCTTACGCGCCAGCTCGTAAGGCGGCGCGACGTTGCGCAGACCGCGCGTGTCGATATCGAAGCTGTTGGCGGTGCACATAGTCACGGTCGCGCCCATGCTTTTCAGCGTTTCGAGCTCCGTAAAGACGTCGGAAATGTTCGGTATGTTATCTATGCGGCACACGCCGTCGGAAAGGATCGCCGCGGGAATGACCGCGATAGCGGCGTTCTTCGCGCCGCTGATATTTACTTCACCCTTGAGGCGTTTGCCTCCGTTGACGATGATGCTGTCCAAGTGGAATATCCCTCCGAATCCGGAATCGGTATTTTCACATTATAAACTCAAAATATTATAACACATTGAGCGCGAAAATAAAAGCCCAAATTTGATTTTTTTGTCAAATTCGAGGTCGGGACTCAGTCCCGACCTCGAATCGGCTTTGTCTTGCGGTTATCCGACCGTCACGGTCGAGCGCTCGCTGAAGCCCCAGTTCGATTCGGAGTCACAGGCGTAGGCGCTGTTGACAGCGAAGGTGCCCTCCGTTACGGCGCGGACGTAGAAGACCGCGGTGGCGGTCGTGCCGCCGGATGAGTAAGCGCATATCGTTACGCGCTGTCCGTCGGTATCGCAGAGCCAGGCGTTGGCGCTCGCGTCACGGTCGTATTCGGAGAAGCGGAAGCCCGACGGGATATAGTCCCTGATATCGACAGAACGCTTCAAGCCGATGCCGGAAACGGTTATCTTCACGCGCACCTTATCGCCTACGGCGATGCTGTCGCCGCGCACGGGCGCAACGGTCTTGCTGACGGTGTAGGTCGCGGAGTAAGCGTCCAGCTCGTCCGCGCCGCCGGTGTAGTAAGCGGTCACGTCGACGCCGCCTTCTGTCACCGCGAAGTTCGCGGCGGCGAGGGCGTCCGTCGTAATCCTGAGCGTCTTCGTCTGCGTTCCGCTCAGCGTCACGGCGCCGCCGGCGTATTCAAAGGAGGCTGTGCCGTAGTCGCCGCGAAGCATATTGGCGGCGTAGACGACCTGCTGCAGCCCGTAGAAATCGGTCAGGTTATCTTTTTCGCAGATATACTTCATAAGGCGCTTGGCGAGGCTTCTGTCGGTGCGCGAAACGACGGTCAGCGCCATCGCGGTGAGCCTGTCGTTTATATCGCCGTCGTCGCCCGCCGTGATGAAGGCGCCGCCGTCGAAGTCGGCAACGAGCGGACGGAATGCGGAGTCGAACTCCGCCTCGGCTCCCGCGTCGTCGCCTATCGCGGCAAGGGCGCAGGCGTAGATCATACGCGTGTAGAGATCTCCTGGATCCGCTTCCGCGAGCTTCGCGCGGATCTCGAGCAGGACCGGATCGCCGAGCGCCGCGAGGATGAGGTATTTCTCCGTTTCGTCAAGCGACTGCGCGTAGGCCCTGAGCCGCGCGGCGTTGAAGGCGTCGGGGTCGGCCCAGGCCGCGAACGCGGTGACGAAGGAGTCCGTCTGGGCGTAGGGGTATATCGCCATACCGCCGTCCGCCTCCTGCAGCTCGCCCCGCTCCGCTTCGGAGACGTCGTAGAACGCCTTGTCCTCCTCCGGCGCGAAGGAAGCGAGCATCCTTCCCGCGACCGCCGCCGCGAGGCGCTGGTCGGCTCTGCCTCCGACGGAGCAGCGGAGCTTTGTAAGCGCTGAGGCGATATACTTTGCGTTGCCGTTGCTGAAGACGAGCGTCACGGGCGAGCGCAGCGCGTTGACGTCGACTCCGCCCGCGAGGTCGAACTCCTTGAAGAGCGGGAGCTCGTCGGCGTTCGCTATGACCTTGAAGGTCTCGAGTATCGCGTCGCTCTGCGAGCCGTTCTTTCCGCTGACCGTGACTGAGTAATCGCCCTCCGGCATACGCCCGAAGTTGAAGTAGGTGAAGGCGTTGCCGGTCACGGACTGCGTCAGCGTCTGCTCCGAGCCGTCCGGCTTCGTGAGCTTCGCGGTGAACTCGGTCGCGCCGCCGGAAACTCCGGCGCCGTAGGCGTGGACGCCGAAGGAGACGTCGTCCCCGGTCTGGTATGTCTTCGCCACGATCGCGTCGGTAACGAAGCTCAGCGACGCGCTGACGTTCTTTTTGCCGTTGCCGCCGTAGAGGTCGTCCGAGACAGCGTTGACGGTTATGCGCCAGTCGGTGACGTTATCGTGCAGCGTTACCGTTATTTCGGCGTTGCCGTTTTTGTCCGTACGCGCGGTCTCGAACGCCGCAGTATCGACGAAGTTCTGTCTGACGCCGCCTTCGTCTCCCCCTCCGCCGCCTTCGCCTCCGCCGCCGTCGTCGCCGTTGAAGGAGTGCTGCGTATAGGATACGAAGGTATCCCTGACTCCGCTGCCGAGCCATCTGTCGTAGACGCCGCCGAGCAGGTCGGCGTTCTGCGGCGCGACGGCGAACTGCGCCTCATCGACGACGCTGACGTTCACCGTTCCGGCGTGGCCGGCGCCGTTTTCGTCCTTGACGGAAACGATTATCTTCATCTCCTCGCCGGGTTTGTACTCATTCTTATCCGTGGTTATGTCGACGTTCAGCCTCTTCTCGGCGTAGTCGTAAGGCACGGCCGCGTCGTTGAGCTTGTAAACACGCCTGCCGTCGAAGTACGCTCCGACGAGGTAGACGTCCGGCGCGTACTCTTCTTTGAAGGTGAGCTCGAACGGGAAGGAGGCGCAGACGCGCTCCTCGCTTACGCTCTCGTTGACGATACCGAGCATAAGCGTTCCGCCCTCCGGACGGACGCCGTCCTTGCCGAGCAGATCGAGCGTGAAGGTCTCGCCTATCCTGCGCGATTTCATCCGCTTGACGGAGTCGTACCAGCCGATGCCGTCGTATTCTGTGTCGTTTTCGGACAGACCGAAGCGTTTGACGTTGCTCTCGTTACTGACGTAATAGTAATACCTTTCGTCGACGGCGGTCGAGCTTTTTATGAACCTGCCGCTGTCGTCGGTGCAGGATACCTCGACTATATAACTGCCGTATTCGAGCGGCTCGAGCGCGACGTCCGTCTCGACTACGCCGCCCGCTGCGGCGAAGACCGAATCGAAGACGGTTTCCTCATGTCTGTTATAGTTGAATCTCTTCGCCGTGACCGTCTTCTTCGCGATGTAGTCGTAATAGGTGTATTCCGTAGGCGGATCGTAATAGCTTTTCTTGATGACGACCCGGACGTCGGTATCGTATGGCGCGCCTCGAAGCGGTTCGTAGTCGATATAGAAGTTGTCGAGCTCCGCGGAGGTAAGCTTATCCTTGAAGCGGTTGACTTTCGCGGCGACGTGCGCGACGCCGTCCTCCTCCTTCGCCTCGACGGTTATCATCGCCGAGGAGGGCAGGTATCTGTAACTCAGGCTGAACTCGTTGACCTTGTCGAGCGTGACGTTATCCTTGACGGTGACGTATTTGTAAGCAGGGCTCCAGTAGCCGTAGTTATCACCTGCGGTCACCGGGAAATCGACGGTTATCCTGCCGTTCGCATCCGTGCTGTAGGTGTTGCCGTCGATTATGAACTGCTCATCCGCCGCGGGGATGCCGCCGTAGTACTCCGCGGTCATTCCGAAGCGCACCGTCTCGCCAACCTTGTAGTAATCTTTCAGCTTATCGAAGGTGACGTTGAATGCTGGTTTGGTGTACTCCTCGACCTGTATATAGTCGACGAAGACGGCTTCATCGCCGACGATCGCTGCTATGCCGTAGTAATTGCGGTCGAAGAATTTGAGCGGCAGCTTCGCGGTGAAGACGCCGTTCTCGTTCACCTCCGCCTCGACGGAGATGACGCGGTTTTCGGCGGGTATATCGCTGCGGCTGCTGTCCGACGCAGGGTCGTAGCTGTATTCGACCCCGCCGAGCGCGACGGTGACCTTCGCCGGAAGCGCGGAGGAGTATCTCCCGCGCAGCACTCCGAAGACGTTTATCGTATCGGTCGGCAGGTAGGATTCCCTGTCGGTGTAGAGGTAGGAATAGTATCTGTCGGACGCGGGAAGCTCATCCGCCGGAACGAGCAGCACCGAGCCGATGAACGGCTGACGGCTGCCGTTCTCGATCTTCACGACAGCGGCGCGTGCGTCGCCGGTCAGCGGAATGGAAACGCTGCCGTCGCCGGAGGTCTTCACCGCGCTCTCGCCGTCGACCGTCACGGCCGCGCCGGAAACGGAGGTCGCGGTCTTCGCGTCGTTCACCCAGACGAGCAGGCGCTTGTTTTCACTGCGCATATAGACGACGGTATCGTTGACCTGTATCAGCTTCTGTATGACGTAGTCTTTGCCGTCGATCGTCGCGGAGGCGGTCACGACGTAATAGCCCTCCGGCAGCTCCTCCGGCAGGACAAGGAAGCAGGTCGAATAACTGCCGGATCCTTCGGGAATGAGGTTGAGCGTCGCCTGCGCGTACTGATTCATACCCGCGGTGTCGACAATGTCGTAGCCCCGGTTCGCGTAGTAGTAGCTGCGGCGGTAGAGGTCCTTGACCTCCACGGCGCGGATGAGCTCCGCGTAGGCGTTGGCGGACCCGACCTTGTGCACCGTGACGTCGAAGGGGATCTCGCCGTATTGAACGGCGCGCCCACTGTCGGAATAGGTGTCCGCGCTCAGCTCGATAACGGGCACGTCGGTCGTCAGGAAGGTCTCCTCAATGCTGCCGCTGCGCTCGATGAGGTATTTGGTATCGTAGTCCCTGTCGATTCTGAAGGTCGCGGTCGCGTCTTCCGTGAACTCGTCGCCGGAGGCGGTTCTGAACCCCGCCTTGACGGTGACGACGTAGTCGGTCATTTCCTCCCAGCGCTTTTCCGGGATTATCACGACGCGGTTGCCGACCTTCTCCATCCTGTACGGCGTGGTCGACGGCTCGACGGTGATAAAACTCTCGTAGTCGACGAAGTCGTCGCGGGTGAAGGTTATCTCTATGCCGGTGTTCGGCTCGGCGATGCCGCCGTTCTTCGGGAAGAAGGAGCGCACGCCGAACTCCGAGCGCGTCTGGAAGGCGTAGGAGCGGTCGTTGCCCTTGCCGTCGTCTATCATAAACGTAAGGATCGAATCGGGCTCGAGCGGCTCCGCGAATGTGAGCAGGTAGTTGCCCTGCTCCGTCTTCTCCAGCTCGTAGGGCGTTTCAACGCCGGCGGAAAGCTGTCCGCGCAGGTCGTCGACGTCCGCGAAGCGTTCGCCCGCGATGAGGAACTGCGAGCCGGTGAAAACGCCGTTGACGTCCGCCGCCGTCGGGGTTATCTCCGCGGTTATCGCCACGGGGTCGGACACCGCGGGCTTCAGCGCGATAAGCAGCGCCGCGCCGGCTATCGCCGCGACGAGCACGGCGGCAACGGAAATCGATACCGCTTTGTGCGCGGCTATCCATTTTCCGAATCTTCTGAAACTGTTGCCAATCGAAGAAAAGATTTTCATATCTTTACCCTCCTTTACAGTCACATTATATCACGGATTCGGCCGAAAAACGGTTACAAATTAGTTACAGTTTTGTAACTAATTTGTAACTTTTATGCATAAATTCTCATTATTCTCTTGACAACAGGTGAATTATGAGATAATATATAAAAAATTGCGTATAATTATGAGGTTTGGTATGGAAAAGCTCTGGACGGGAAGGTTCAAAAAGACGCTCGACGACGCGGCGAACGCCTTCAACGCGTCGATATCTGTCGACAGCCGCATGTACCGCGAGGACGTGACCGGCTCGATCGCGCATGCGAAAATGCTGGCGGCATGCGGAATAATCCCCGAAGCGGACGGCGCCGCGATCGTCGCGGGGCTGGAGGGCATACTCGCGGATATGGAAAGCGGAGCGCTCGCGCCTTCGCCGGAGGCGGAGGACATCCACTCCTTCGTTGAGGCGGAGCTGACGAAGCGCATCGGCGACGCGGGCAAGCGCCTGCACACCGCGCGCAGCAGGAACGACCAGGTCGCGCTCGACCTGCGGCTATACCTGCGCGGTCGCATAGACGAGCTTTCCGAAGCGGCGAAGGAGCTCATCTCCGCGCTGCTCGACGTCGCGGAGGCGAACGCGGAAGCCGTTATGCCCGGCTACACCCACCTGCAGCGCGGACAGCCGATAACCTTCGGGCAGCAGCTCTGCGCCTACGCGCAGATGCTCATGCGCGACGTCGACAGGCTCGCCGACTGCCGCAGGCGTATGAACGTATCGCCGCTCGGCTCCTGCGCCCTCGCGGGCACGACCTACCCGATAGACCGCGCGATGACGGCGGAGCTGCTCGGCTTCGACGCGCCCTGCGCGAACAGCATAGACGGCGTTTCCGACCGCGACTTCGCGGTCGAGCTCGCCGCGGACTGCGCGATCATCGCTGCGCACCTCTCCCGCCTCGCGGAGGAGACGATACTCTGGTGCTCCCGCGAGTTCGGCTTCGTCGAGCTTGACGACGCCTACTCCACCGGCTCCTCGATAATGCCGCAGAAGAAAAACCCCGACGTCGCGGAGCTTGTCCGCGGCAAGACGGGGCGCGTTTACGGCGACCTTGCGACGCTGCTGACGCTGCTCAAGGGGCTTCCGCTCGCGTACAACAAGGATATGCAGGAGGACAAGGAGGCGATCTTCGACAGCGTCGATACCGTCCTCGACTGCCTGCGGCTTTACGCGCCGATGCTGCGCACGATTAAGGTCAGCCGCACCGCGATGCGCAAGGCGGCGGCGGAGGGCTTCATCAACGCCACCGACTGCGCCGACTACCTGACGAAGAAGGGAGTCCCATTCCGCGAAGCGTATAAGCTCACCGGGCAGCTCGTCGCGTACTGCATCGACTGCGGCAAGACGCTCGAAACGCTGACGCTCGACGAATACAAGGGCTTCTCGCCCGTCTTCGAGGCGGACGTCTTCGACGCGATCGACCTCGACGTCTGCGTCGCGAAGCGCGTAAGCTTCGGCGGCACCGCCCCCGACAGCGTAAAAGCGCAGATCGCGGATATGAGGAAAGCGATTGGGTAAATAGGCACGTCATTCCGAGGAGGCGTCAGCCGACGGGGAATCCCAGAAGCTGAAACAGCAGTTATACAGTTCTATATTAAGCGTAAAGCAAGCCGGAGGCGATTGCCTCCGGCTTGTGTGTTTTTATGTCGTTCCAATGAGCCGCGCAGCGGCGCCGTCAGCAACCTTCTGCAAAAGGAAGGGGGTTCCTCGCACGATGCGCTCGGAATGACAGCTTTGTGTTTTGTCATCCTGAGTGGAGCGACCGCAAGGAGCGCAGTCGAAGGATCCTAAAGGTAACGGCATTGTATAATAAAAGAGTGTGTAGGCTAAAGGGAAACCGACAACCCCTCAGTCTTATTATCGGGCTTTACCCGATAATAAGACAGCTCCCCTTACACAGGGGAGCCTGTCGACGTTTCCGCTTCACTCGGGGGACCCTCGGCGCGGAGCGCCTCGGGACGACGGAATTACAGCGAATCCGCAAGCCTGACCGCAACGCGAAGTATTGCCAGCGCGTCGGAAACCGTAATCTCGCCGTCGCCGTCGGTATCGCAGCAGGCAAGCAGGCTCTCCGTTGCATCCGCGAGCCGCACGGAAATTCGCAGCGCCACGAGCGCGTCGCCGACGGTGACTTCCCCGTCGCCGTCCGCGTCGCCCTTTTTGAATCCGGAAGTGATAAGCTCGTAGTTAAACGCATTGTCTATCGCATACTGATGTGCGTAAGAGTTTTCGTAGACTGTCAGCGTAACGCCAAGCGGCTTATATGTATCGTAATCATAATAGTAAAACGCACGTTCTTCTATGCTCGTCACGCTGTCGGGAATGATCACGCTCGTCAAATCAGTACAGCCCTCGAACGCATATTTGCCGATGCTTGTCACTCCGTCCGGTATCGTCACGCTCGTAAGGGATCTGCAATAATGAAACGCCCCTATGCCGATGTTCGTTACGCCGGTGGGTATAGTCACGCTCGTAAGCCCGACACAAAACTCAAACACATAATTACCGATGCTCGTTAAACCCTCTCCGATCTTTATGCTTGTCAGTCCCCTGCAACCATCAAAAGCATAATCTCCGATATATACTACGCTATCCGGTATCGTTATACTTGTCAGAGCAGTGCAATTACAAAAAGTCCCATATCCTATGCGCGTCACGCTATCAGGTATTGCCACTCTCGCCAAATCGGCGCAGTCGCGAAAAGCAAAACTGCTAATCAATACTATGCTGTCGGGAATGTTTACGCTTGTCAAACTGCCACAGCCATCGAACGCATGATTACTTATGACCGTCACGCTTTCGGGAATACTCACGCTCGTCAGACCGCCGCATCCTCTGAATACTTCATCAGCTATGCCTACAGTACCGTATTTAATAATATACTCTCCGGATTTATCTTCTTTCGCTTTTATAAGCCAATTGCCGATATAAAGAATCCCGTCTTCCCAATTCGATTCATCATTATAGTATCCGGTATTATAGAACGCGCTTTCGCCGATACTCGTCACGCCGTCCGGTATCGTCACGCTTGTTAGCCCGGTGCAACCGGTGAACGCATAACCGCCGATGCTCGTCACGCCATTGCCTATCGTCACGCTCGTCAGACCGGTGCAGTCGTAAAACGCACGGTAACCGATGCTCGTCACGCTGTCCGGTATCTCAATGCTCGTCAGACCGGCGCAGCCTGAGAACGAACACTCGCCGATGCTCGTCACGCTGTCCGGAATGCTTACACTCGTCAGACCGGTGCACTTGTAGAACGCATAGTTGCCGATGCTCGTCACGCCGTCCGGTATTACGAGCTCAGTAACAAGATCACCGTTCAAGTACAGATTATGTGCATAAATCAACGGGTTGGAACCGCCATTATAATCTATTCTGCACCAGGCTGCAAGATCGGATATGTCAACTCTCGTTAGAGCGGTACAACCATCGAACGCATATCTGCTGATGCTTGTCACGCTGCTAGGTATCGTTACGCTCGTAAGGTCGGTGCAGCCGCGGAACGCAGCATATCCGATGCTCGTCACGCCGTCGCAAATCGTTACGCTTTTTACTTCTTTGCCCCACGATCCAGAACCCCACATATCGCCAGTACCGGCGATAATAAGGTTGTCTTCGTCATCGAGCGTCCACACAAGATCATCGCCACAGGTTCCGCTGATTAAGCGAACCGCAATACCATTATCCACTGCATACTGGTGGGCATAAGAGTTTTGGGAAGCTACAAGCATGACGTCAAGCGGCTTATAGTCACCATCCTGATAATAAGCAAACGCATCGTTGCCGATGCTCGTCACACCATCGGGAATGCTCGCTCTTATTAGATTGGTGCAGCCATAGAACGCATAATTACCTATACTCGTCACGCCGTCGGGGATGCTCACACCCGTCAGAGCGCTACAGCCACTAAACGCAGAATTACCTATGCTCGTCACGCCGCTACCTATCGTAACGCTTATCAGACCTTCGCAGCCATAGAACGCATATTTGCCTACGCTCGTCACACCCGGGTCAACAACTGCCGTTACTATCCCCAAGCCCCACGGCGCAGTGCTAACCAAAATGCCGTTTTGATTCATGATAGAATAATCCCACATATCGCCCGTGCCGCTGACGGTAAGGTTGCCGGAGTTATCGAGAGCCCAGATGAGACTATCGCCGCAGGTTCCGCTTACCGGTTTGCTAATTATTTCAGCCGTGATACCGATGTCTATTGCATACTGCTGTGCAAAGGAATTCTCATAGACCTTCAGCGCAACGTTAAGCGGCTTATATCCGCCGTAATCATAATAGTAAAACGCATATTCTCCGATACTCGTCACGCTATCAGGTATCGTTATACTACTCAGGTTGGTGCATTCAAAAAACGCATAATCTCCTATGCATGTAACGCTGTCGGGTATCACGAGATTAATAATTCTATTACCGTTCATATACAAACAATGCGCATACGTCAACGGGTTGGAATTACCGCCGTTAAACTTTATTCTGCACCAGGCTGCAAGATCTGATATGTCAACTTTCGTCAGCCAGATACAATTGTAAAATGCATTAACGCCTATACTAGTCACACCGCTGCCGATCGTTACGCTCGTAAGACCGTCGCAGGCGTAGAATGCCCGTTCGCCAATGCTTGTCACACTGTTAGGTATAGTCACGCTTGTAAGACTGCTACAACCGAAGAATGCGGCATCGCCGATGTTCTTCACGCCGTCCGGTATCGTTATTCTCGTAAGACCGATACAGCGGTAGAACGCATAATCGCCTATGCTCGTAACACTAGCGGGAATCGTCACGCTCGTCAAGCCGGTGCAGTCTTCGAACGCACTATCGCCGATGCTCGTAACGCTGTCCGGTATCGTCACGTTCTTCAGGCTTCTGCGACCGTTGAACGCATAATCGGCAATACCTACGGTCCCAGCCTTTATCGAACAGCTTCCGGAAACACCACCATCTATAAGCCACTTGCCGATATAAAGAACCCCGTCTTCCCAATTCGATTCATCATTATAGTATCCGGTATTATAGAACGCACCACTGCCGATGCTAGTTACGCTGTCTGGTATCGTCACGCTCATCAGACCGGTGCAGCTGCGGAACGCCCAACTGCCGATGCTCGTCACACCGCTGCCAATCGTTACATTTGTCAGACTGGTACAGTAGTAGAACGCATGATCGAAGATGCTTGTCACGCTGCCCGGTATCGTCACGCTCAAAAGATCGCTACATCCGGAAAATGCATACCTGCCGATGCTCGTCACACCTTCCGGTATAGCAAGATCAGTAATAAGCTCACCATTCAAATACAAATGTGCATTCTCCAAAAGGTTTTGGGGAATACATTCTATTCCGCACCATGCAGCAAGATCGTATATATCAACTCTCGTCAGAGCTGTACAGCCATCGAAGGCACCATCTCCGATGCTCGTCACACCGTTGCCTATCGTCGCGCTCGTCAGACCGGCGCAGTCTCCGAACGCATTATACCCGATGCTCGTCACGCCGTCCTCAATTATCACGCTCTTGATATCGTTCCCCCACGGCGCGGGGTAATAATAATTATAATCCCACATATCGCCTGTGCCGGCGATGGTAAGGTTGCCTTCGTCGTCGAGTTCCCACGTGAGGTTATCGCCGCAGACGCCGCTATCAACTATAGCCGCGGAGACGGTGATAAGACCCGTCGGGAGCAGCGCGAAAAGCATCGCGGCGGCGATGAGAATGGAAAGCGTTTTCGAGAGCTTCGGTATTATCATTGCGTTTCCCCTCCGGATGAGAATTGTATAATACTACATATACATATTTTAGCACATAATCCGGGTTTGTCAAGGGGAATATTCGGCGAAACGCGAAAAAACGCCGCCCACCGGCGGCGTTTTCTGTTTAGAGTTTTGAGATTCGAGTTTTTAGTTTAGAGTTTATAGCTATGATGCGGCTACGGCGCAGTTATGAGTTCGCTCCGCGAACGCTTTACGCCGACTTCGTCGGCTACACCTCATCAGTCTCGAAGGGCTTTGCCCGATAATAAGACAGCTCCCCCTTGCACAGAGGAGCCGCGGGCGATTGATAATCGCCCGTCCGCTAACTCAAGCTTAAGCGCCGCCGCGTTGTCATCCTGAGCGGAGCGACCGCAAGGAGCGCAGTCGAAGGATCCTAAAGGTAACGGCATTGTATAATAAAAGAGTGTGTAGGCTGAAGGGAAACCGACAACCCCTCAGTCTTATTATCGGGCTTTGCCCGATAATAAGACAGCTCCCCTTACACAGGGGAGCCTGTCGGCGTTTCCGCTTCACTTGCGGGATCCCTCGGCGCGGAGCACCTCGGGATGACAGATTACACCGCCTTCGTCGGTGCGCGGGCGATTAAAATCGCCCCTACTTCACCACGGCGAATCGCCCCTACTTGACCACGGCCGCTTCGACGGCGGCGTTGACGACGGTATCGACGAGCCCCCAGATGGTGATGTTGTTCCTGCCGTATTTCTGCAGGCACTCCTCGTCGCTCTCGCAGTTATACTGGTTCGCGTAGTAGGTCACGTATTCGCCGAACTCCTCCTCGCTCAGCTCGATCCCCTCGCGGCGGGCGATGGCGACGCAGGTCATCTGCGTTTTTATCTCGCTCTGCGCGTATTCCTCCGCCTGTTGCTCGAAGGTAGCGTAGTCCATACTCATATACTGCTGCACAAACTCCTCAAGTGTAACGCCGTAGCTGTCGGCGTATTTCTGATAATTGCTCCTGATCTCCGCCGTAAAGGAGTCCGTTTCCTTCTGCGGATACTTCAGCACGTTCGCGCTGTCGAGCAGCTTTTCGCGGACGGCGGACCACTTCTTCTCCGTCTCCTCGCCCGCCTTGACGTCCGCGAGGAACGCCTCGACGCTGTCGTAGTCGCTGAAGTTATTCGCGATGAACTCATCATTTATCTCGGGATAGGAATACGCCTGGATTGAGTTTATCTTCACGTTGAAGACGACCGGCACGCCGGCGAGGTCGGGGTTGTTCGGGTAGGGGTCGGGGAAGCTGATGTTCAGCGCGACCGTTTCGCCGATCTCGGCGCCGATAAGCCCGTCCTCGAAGCCGGGGATGAACCTGCCGCCGCCGATCTCGAGGTCATAGCCCTGCGCGGTGCCGCCCGCGAAGGCTACCCCATCGCGCAGTCCCTCGTAGTCGATGTTGACGAAGTCGCCCTTCTGCACGGGGCGGTCGGTGACCGGCATCTTGCTGACCGCGTCGTTCTGTCTGAGGAACTCGCGGACCTTTTCCAACGCCTCCTCGTCCGTGACGGCAACTTCGGCGGCGGAGACCTCGATGCCCTTGAATTCGCCGATTTCGACGTATTCGCTCAGGTCGTAGTCGTAGAAATCGTATTTGCCCGCGCCTTCGCCGGAATTTCCGCCGGCTTCGCTTCCGCAGGCGGAAGCGGCGAGCAGCGTGAGCGCGGCGAGCGTTATCGCGATGATTCTTTTCATAAAGTGTATTCCCCTTCTAGAGTGAGTTATAAAGCTTTTCGCCCTTCGCCTTCAGCAGCAGCGAAGCGCACAGCGCCGCGACGAACGCGAGTCCCGCGAGCGCCGCCAGCGTAACGGTGGCGCCGACCTCCGCTTTGAAGGTCAGCAGGTAGAAGACCGCTCCGCATATCGCGGAGAAGACAAAGCCGATCCCCAGCGTCAGTCCGACCGAAGCGCTCTGCTTGACGACGGCGTTTTCGTTAGTCCACTCCAGCTTCGGGTGGCGGAGGTTGACGAGCAGTCCCGCGACCGACGTGAAGACGGCAAAGCACAGAACGCCCGCGATTATGATCAGCCCGTCCGCCGGCTTCACGACGCCGGCGGCGATAAGGCAGACGCCCGCGAGCAGCGCGGGTACGCTGCAGACGAGTATGTTCAGCGCGATCTTCGCGGCAAAGACGTCGCGCGGGCGCACCGGCATAGCCTTGAGCTGTCCGAGGCGGCTGCCCTCGATCGATATGGAAGACGCCGCAGTCGAGCAGGTCGAGGTCGCGAGCACGGCGACGAGCATCATTATCGGCGCAAGCGCCTCACGCATCGCGTCGTTTGTCGCGGCTCCGGAGCGCGTCGCCGCCATATATACCGCGCCGACGACGAGCATTATCGGCCCGAACGCGGTGTTCATAAAGTAGGCGAACGATGAGAAGTACCCCGCCGCCTCCTTGCGGAAGAGCGCGGAGAATGCGGACCTCGCGGCCTCGGTCTTCACCGCTCCCGCCTTCGCCTTCGGAGACGCGTTAAGCGCTCCCACCCTGCGCCCGAAGCGCAGCGACGCGAGCCACGCGACGAGCAGTATCAGCGCGACGGCGAACGCGGCGAAAAGCAGCAGCGGACCCCACTTCAGCAAGGCGCCTTCCATAGCCCATTTCAGCGGCGGGAAGTATCTGCCCGCGGCGTCGATCACGCCTCCGCCGCTCGCGATGAGATACGCCATTATGTCCCCGGATTTCGACATCAGCAGCAGGTAGAAGCCGACGAACAGCGCGATACCGATGAAATTGCGCACCGTCCTGCTCCTGCCGCCGAAGGAAAACAGGCTGAACAGCGCGGAAATAAGCAGCCCCAGCCCCACCGGTATCATCGGCACGGTCAGGAAGAGCGCCGCCGCCGCGAGAATAAACATAAGCGAAGGCGCCGCGTAGTAAGCGTAAGCCGCGAACGCGGGGATGAGTATTATCGCGGAATAGACGTAGTTCTCCGCGAGGAACGCCATAAGCTTGCCGGTGTAGATCTGGAAGCCGGTCAGGGGCATAGACATAAGCGCGTCCATATTCGTCGCCCTGAACATACGCGCCGAGCCGGTCGAAGCGGCGGTTATCAGCGTGAGCAGCGCGTCGGCGGCAAAGAAGATGAAGAGCAGCGACTCCGGCGTGCCTGCGTCGGAGAGCGCCTTGCCTATCGTGAAGGCGTAAAAGCACGCCGAGCCGATTATCAGCAGCACGAGAAACACGCCGAACAGGAGGTTCACAGCTCCGCCCTTGTTCTTGCTCCTGCTCTCGACCATCCTGCGCGGATTCAGCGACGAATAGGCTTCGGCGCGGAAAAGCGTTAATATATTCTTCATTCCGTCAGCTCCAGAAAGACCTCTTCAAGGGAGTTGTCGCCCTTGATTTCGGCGGTCGTGCCGCAGGCGATGAGCGAGCCGTTCTTGATGATCGCCATCTTGTTGCATATCTTCTCCGCGACGTCGAGGACGTGGGTGGAGAAGAAGACCGCGCCCCCCTCCGCGACAAGCTGCGCCATAAGCTCCTTGACGGTGAACGCCGCCCTCGGATCGAGCCCGACGAAGGGCTCGTCCATAATTAGCAGCTTCGGGGAGTGGATGAGCGCGGAGATTATGACGAGCTTCTGCTTCATTCCGTGCGAATAGGAAGAAATCACGCTGCCGAGGTCGTCGTAGATTTCGAGCATACGCCCGTATTTCTCCACGCGCTCGGCGCGTTCGGACGCGGAAACGCCGTAAATATCCGCGACGAAGTTGAGGTATTTTATACCCTTCATATTGGTATAAAGCTCGGGGTTGTCGGGGATATAGGCAAACCTGCGCTTGCACTCGACGGGGCGTTCCTTAAGCGAAACGCCGTCAATGTAAATCTCGCCCTCGTCGAACCCGTGCACGCCGGCGGCCGCCTTTATCGTGGTCGTTTTGCCGGCGCCGTTGTGCCCGATGAAGCCGAAAATATCGCCCTTTTCGATATGCAGCGACAGGTCGCGGACGGCGTATACGCCCTTTTCATAAGCTTTGGAAAACCGCTCGATTCTAAGCATATTTACCTCCTATGAGAAGGAGTGATCCGAAGATCACTCCGTTATCACCTATTCTATTCCATTATCTCGTCTTCGTTTTCGAGGTTGTGGAAGACGTTGGTCACGTCGTCGTCGTCATCGAGCATTTCGAGCAGGCGGCGCATAAGCTTCTGCTCCTCCTCGCCGTTGACGGTGACGTAGTTGGACGGCACCATCTCGCTCTCGGCGGAAAGGACGTTGTAACCCTTCGCCTCGAGCCCCTCGCGGACGGCGGTGACGTCGTTCGGCGCGGTGGAGATGACGTAAGCCTCGTCCTCCTCGGTGAAGTCCTCGGCGCCGAGCTCAAGCGCGTCGTCGAGCGTCTGCTCGCCCTTTGCCTTATCGGTGACGATGACGCCCTTTGAGGTGAACATCCAGCCGACGCAGCCTGTCTGCCCCATATTGCCGCCGTTCTTGTCGAAGCAGTGGCGGACCTCGGAGGCGGTGCGGTTCTTGTTATCGGTCAGCGTTTCGACTATGACCGCGACGCCGCAGGGACCGTAGCCCTCGTAGGTCAGCTTCTCGTAGTTGGTCTTGTCGTCGCCGCCGGCCGCCTTCTTTATCATACGGTCGATGTTGTCGTTCGGGACGTTGTTCGACTTCGCCTTCGCGATAAGGTCGCGCAGCTTGGAGTTCGACACGGGGTCGCCGCCTCCTTCCTTGACGGCGACAGATATTTCTCTGCCGATCTGGGTGAATATCTTGGCGCGGGCGGCGTCGCCCTTCGCCTTTTTGTGCATTATGTTCTTCCACTTGGAATGTCCGGACATATAAATCTCCCTTTTCATTAAAAATGCTTCTGTATGATTATACACCATACGGAAGCATTTTGCAATATTTTTTTAGTCGGCGGCGACGGATCAGAGCGGCTCCTTATTGACGTCCTCAAAGCCCTGGCCGAGCACCTCGGTCGCGTGGAGGATTATGACGAAGGCCTTGCCGTCGCACTCCTTGACGATCCTGCGGCACTCCTGCACCTGCTGGCGGCGGAGCGCGCACATAATGATGTTCATAGCGTTGTTGGTGTATCCTCCGGAGCCGTGAAGCACCGTGACGCCTCTCTGCATCTCCTCCATAAGCGCCTTCTTTATCCCGTCGGTGTTCTCGCTGACGATGAGCGCGACGCGGGCGACGGAGTTGCCGTCGAGCACCGTATCGATGACCGCGCTGGTCAGGTATACGACGATGAGGGAGAAGATGGCGGCGTTCTCCGCGTTCGTAACGCCGGTGGCCTTGAAGACGATATAGCCTGTCATGATAACGACGAGGTCGACGAGGAATATCATCCTGCCGAACGAAACGCCCGGGAACTTCATCCGCATAAGCTTCGCCCCGATTTCCGAGCCGCCGGTCGTCGCGCCGCGCAGGAAGATTATCGCCAGCCCGATTCCGCTGGTCACTCCGGCGCAGATTGCGGCGATGAGCCCGATGGCGGGCTCGTCGTTCATCGGGGAGTATTTCAGATCCGGGAACACCTTCGCGATAAGCTCGGTGAAGACGGAGACGAGCGTCATCGCAACGAAGGTCTTCGATACGAACCTGAATCCGAAGCAGGCGAACGCCGCGATGAAAAGCGGCACGTTCAGGACGAAGTACATAATACCGGCGTCCCAGCCGACGGTGTTCTGCAGTATTGAGGCGATGCCGGAAACGCCGCCCGGGACTATCCGGTGCGGAAGGATGAATACGTTCATCGAGAGCGCGTATATTATCGCACCGACGATGAAATAGGCTATATCGACGACGCCGGTCTTTTTGTTGAGTATCCTGTCGAGCTTGTTCATTACACCCTCCCCTTGCAGACTGAAACTGCCGTTCACTGTATAAGTGTTTCCCTTACGGCTGAAAACAATTCGTTGATGCGTTCGCCCTTCCCGGCAAGGTAGAGCCAGCCGAAGAGCGCTTCGACGCCCGTCGCACGGCGGTAGTCGGTCACCTCCGCCTTCTTCGGCGGAGTCGAGGCGGTGTTGTTGCGTCCGCGCTTGTAAACGGCGGTCTCCTCCTCGCTGAGCAGCGGGAGCAGAAGCTGCGCCGCTTCGCTCTGGGCGCGGCAGTTGACCTCCGCCACAGACAGGTTATGCAGGTTGCGGCGATCGGGGTGAGCCTCAGCCAGATACTCCCTGACGAGCAGCGAATAGACGGCGTCGCCGACGAAAGCGAGCGCCTGCACCGGCATCGCGGCGAGCTTTTCGCGCGCAAGCGGCGCGTCACTTGATATAATCAAACTCATACTCTCCTATGCGGACGGTGTCGTCCTCCTTTATGCCGGCTCTCTCGAGCATATCTATCGCGCCGCTGTCGACCAGCAGCTTCTGGAAATACTGCAGCGATTCGTAGTCGCCGAAGTTGGTGTTGCCTATCGCCTTCTCGAGCCCGCCGCCGGAAAGCTCGTAAACTCCGCCGACGACCTTAACCTCGACGGGCTTCATCGGCACGAACTCCTCCTCCGGCTCGATATCCGGCTCATAGACCTTTATCGGCGGAAGCTCGTCGAGCTTGCGCACGATGGCGTCGAGAAGCTCTTTGACTCCCTCGCCGGTGACCGCGCTGATGGGGTAAAGCTCATAGCCGCGGCTGTCCGCGTACTCGCGCAGCAGCTCAAGCTGCTCGGGTATCGAAGCGTCGACTTTGTTGGCGGCGATTATCTGCGGACGCTCCGCGAGCTCCGCGTCGTAGACGGCGAGCTCGGCGTTTATCTTCTCGAAGTCCTCTATCGCGCTCCTGTCCTCCGTTTCGGCGGCGTCGACGAGGTGGACGATGAGCCTGCACCTGTCGATATGCCGCAGAAAGCGGTGGCCGAGTCCCGCGCCCTCGCCCGCGCCCTCGATGAGCCCGGGGATGTCCGCCATAACGAATGAACGGTAATCGCCGACGTCAACGATGCCGAGGTTGGGGTTGAGCGTGGTGAAATGGTAGTTGGCGATCTTCGGACGCGCGTTGCTGACGCGGGAAAGCAGCGTCGATTTCCCGACGTTCGGGAAGCCGACCAGCCCGACGTCCGCAAGCAGCTTCAGCTCGAGCTCAAGCTCGCGGCTCCTGCCCTCCTCGCCCGTCTTGGCGAAGCGCGGGGTCTGCCGCGTTGAGGTCGCGTAGTGCTGATTTCCCGCGCCTCCCTTGCCGCCCTTCGCGGCGACGTAGCGGTCGGTCGCGGACATATCGGCAAGCAGTCTGCCGCTTTCGGCGTCGCGGATGAGCGTTCCGCGCGGAACGCGTATCTCGAGGTCGGCGCCGCTTCTGCCGGTGCAGCGCGCGGAGCCGCCGTTCGCGCCGTTCTCGGCGACGTATTTACGCTTGTAGCGGAAGTCGGACAGCGTGGCGAGGTTGTTATCGACGACGAAGACGACGTCGCCGCCCTTGCCTCCGTCGCCGCCGTCCGGGCCGCCCGATGCTATATACTTCTCGCGGTGGAAGGACACGGCGCCGTCGCCGCCCTTGCCGGACGCGATCAGGATTTTTGAATAATCGGTAAACATACTTCTTCTCCGAGGGGCGTCAGATGACGCGCGCTCCGCCCTGTTTTCTGACCGAAAGCACCTTGCAGCTTCCGGCGCCGAAGACGCTTTCCATCCCGCTCTTGTATTCGCCGAGCAGGTCGAGCGGCACGAACGCCTGCATCGTGCCGGCGAAGCCGCCGCCGTGGACGCGGAAGCCGCCTCTGTCGCCGAGCAGACTGCCCGCCAGCGCGAGCGCCAGGGCTATCCCCTGCTCGCGCGGCTGACTGCCGCAGAAGACGTTCTGGTTGAGCATATAAGACGATCTGCCGGACTCGCCGAGCAGCCGCAGGAAGGAAGCGAAATCGCCGCTTTCAAGCGCGTGACGCTGGGCGTCTACGCGGCGGTTCTCGTTGAAAAAGTGGAGCGCGCGGAGCACCGCCCTGTCGCCGGTTTTCTCGCGCAGCGCCGGGATGGCGGAGAGGAACTCGCCCTCGTCCACCTCGCGCAGGACGCTCTTGCCGAAGCAGGCGGCGACCGACTTCATCTCGGCGGGGATGGCGGCGTATTCGTCCGTCAGGTTCGCGTGGCTGCCGCCGGTATCGACGACGCAGAGCACGTGTCCGCATGAGGCGAAGTCGAAGTCTATCCTGCCGACCTGCGGCTCGGCGGGGTCGGCGAAATCTATGCCGATGAAACCGCCGACGGAGCAGGCGGTCTGATCCATAAGTCCGCATGGCTTGCCGAAGTAGACGTTCTCAGCGTACTGCGCGGCGACGGCGATATAGACGGGATCGAGGCTGCCGCCGTTGAAGAGCCCGCTGATTATCGTGCCTATCAGCACCTCGAACGCCGCGGAGCTGGAAAGCCCGGAGCCGCGTATGACGTCGGAGGTCGTGTACGCGTCGAAGCCGCCGATCGCGTATCCGTCCGCGCTCAGCCGCGCAAGCATTCCCGCGATGAGGGAGCGGGAGCAGGAAACGCCCTTCCTGAACTCGCCGAGCTTCGCGAGCTCGACGACGTCGGTGTTATCGAAGCCCTTCGACTTGACGGAAACCCTGCCCTCGCCGTTCTCCGCGACGACCGCGATGACGTCGAGGTCGACGGCGGCGGCGATGACCTTGCCGTTGTTGTGGTCGGTATGGTTACCGCTTATCTCGCTCCTGCCGGGAGCGGAAAATACGCTGACCTCGCGTTCGCAGTAAAGCTTGCCGAACTCCTCGAGCGCTTCCGCGTAACGCGCGCGCTGACAGTCGAGCGCCGCTTCGCCGTAAAAGCCGGCGAGCAAAGCGTCGTATTCGCCCGCGAGGATCGCGCGGCGCAATCTTTCGTTAGTCATTAGGTATCACCCTGCCGTTTTACATAGTTTGCGGCTGCCTTGATACGGGCAGCCGCCGAAGATATTCCGCTTCCGGGGATCATTCCTCGGGAGGCGTGCGCTTGTTTACGATGTCCATAACAGCCTGGAAATCGGTGAAGGAAATATCGTCGTTGTTATCCTCCTCCTTCGGCTTCGCGGCGCGGGGCGCCGGCTTCGGAGCCGGAGCGGGAGCGGAATACTGAGAAGCGCTCTTTCCGCCGACCGGGAAAACAAAGGGAGACGACAGATCCTCAAATGGATCGGAGAAAGGCGACGCGGACGACGATGAAGCGGGCGAGCCGCCGTCGAAGCCGGTGGCTATGACGGTCACGCGCATCTCGTCTTCCATATTCTCGTCGACGGTGTAGCCCCAGATGATGTTCGCGGAGGGGTGAGCCTCCTCTTTTATCATATTCGCGGCGGTCTCGACGTCGTCAAGCGCGATGTCGGGAGAAGCGGCGAAGTTGAGTATAACGCCCTTCGCGCCCTTGATGGAGGTCTCGAGCAGCGGCGAGGAAATGGCCGCCTTGGCAGCCTCGGCCGCCTTTTCCGGGCCCTTCGCGTTGCCCACGCCCATATGCGCGAGTCCCGCGTCCTTCATGATCGCGCTGACGTCCGCGAAGTCGAGGTTTATCAGCGCGTCGGGGAGCATAATGAGGTCGGAAACGCTCTGGATGCCCTGACGGAGGATGTCGTCCGCCATATCGAAAGCGTTGAGCAGGGTTATCTTCTGACTGCTGACGTTCTTAAGCCTGTCGTTGGGAACGACGACGAGGGAATCGACGTGCTCCATAAGCGCGGAGATACCGAGCTCCGCCTGGCCCATCTTGTAGCTGCCTTCAAAGCCGAAGGGCTTGGTCACGATCGCGACGGTGAGGATGTCCATCTCCTTGGCTATCTCCGCGATGACCGGAGAAGCGCCCGTGCCCGTGCCGCCGCCCATTCCGGCGGTTATGAAGACCATCTGAGCGCCGCGCAGGGCGTTCGCGATCTCCTCGCGGCTTTCTTCAGCGGAACGCTGACCCTTTTCGGCGTCGGCGCCCGCGCCTCTGCCCATGGTCGTCTTCGCGCCTATCTGTATCTTTGTGGGCGCCTTTGATTTCAAGAGCGCCTGCGCGTCCGTGTTCACGACCACGTATTCGACGCTCTCAACGCCGGATTTGATCATACGGTTGACCGCGTTGCCGCCGCCTCCGCCTACGCCTACGCATTTTATACAGACTACTCGCTCGTCATCGTTGATAAGTTCCATCGCCATTACCGAGAACCTCCCGTTTATTTTTGTTGATTATTCGCTGTCTTCGCTCTCGCCTTCCGACAAGCTCCCGCTCTCTTCAGTAACGCTTTCCTCCGATGAGGAGGCGACGCCTCTGCCCGCGTAGAGCTTGTCCCCCGACGTGACGTCGACGGTCCACTCGCCTACCGAAGGGAGGGAACCGCTGATCCACGTCTTGACCATACGCACCTTGTAATCGAGGTCGGAATCGCCGCCGAGCTTGGCGGTAACTCTGCCCTCGAGCCTCATACTGACATTGATCGGACCGGTGAAGACTATACTATCGACATTTATTATATCATTTTCTTTCAATATCGTCAATAAGTCAAGCAATATTTTTTCGGAAATCTCAGAATCCGCCGTCGCGGTCTCCCCTTCTCCGGGAATATCGAGCGTTATCCCGCTGAGAACCGGCACGTTTTCCGTCTCAACGGAGGTTATTTCCATAACGCGCAGCTCCTGCGAAAGCAGCGCCCAGCGGTTCTCGCCGGCAAGGTAACGGCAGGACGGCTGCGCCTCCTTTATCTTTATAGTCACGGTCGAAGGCAGCTCGCGTATCACCTGCACCTCCGAAACGTAAGGCAGCTTCTTGAGTATGCTTTCCTTTATGTCCGACCTGCTCATACGCAGCAGGTTGTCGCCCTTTTCCACGCCGGACGCCTTGACCACCTGCGAAGCGGTGTAACGGCTGTTGCCGCTGACGTTTATCTGCGACGTCTTGAAGAAGACGGTCAGCGAAAGGATAAGGCAAACAACGCAGACGAAAAACAGCAGCAGGAGATACACCGCCGTCTTGCGTCTGCGCTTATATTTCTTTTTGCGTCTGGCGTTATACTCCCGAAGCTTCTCGGAAGATGCCGTCTGTGTGGTCTGTTTCATCTTCTGACTTCCTGTATATTCTCGCGCCGGCGGCGGAAAGCGCCGCTTCGACGTTTTCGTATCCTCTGTCTATATGCCCGGGAGCGGAAATCCCGCTCCTGCCCCGCGCTCCGAGCGCGGCGACGACGAGCGCGGCTCCTCCGCGCAGGTCGGTGCACGCCGTCTTCGCGCCGCTCAGGAACGGCACGCCCTTTATTACCGCGAGCTGTCCCTCGCTCCCGACGTCCGCACCCATCCGCGACAGCTCGCGGAGGTAGCGGAAGCGCCCGGAAAAGACGGTCTCGCAGAGCACGCTCACCCCGTCCGCGGTCGCGAGCGCCGCGGCCGTCAGAGCCTGCGCGTCGGTCGGAAAGCCCGGGTACGGCGCGGTACGGATGAACCGCACCGCCTTAAGGCGCTCCGGCGCGGTCACGGTCAAAGCGCCGCCGTCTTCGCGAAAGCGGCAGCCCGCCCGCGCAAACACGTCCGTCACCGCCGTCAGATGCCGCGGCTGAACGCCGTAAAGCGTAATCTCCGAGCCCGTCGCGGCGGCCGCGGCGATATAGGTCGCGGCGGCGATCCTGTCGGGAATGCATACGTGCTCGCAGTCGCCGAGCGCCTCGACGCCGTCGATGAGCAGGACGTCGCTTCCCGCTCCGCTCACCGAGCCGCCCTTCGAGTTGATGAAATCGGCGAGCTCGGTTATCTCCGGCTCCTTCGCCGCTCCGACGATAACGGTCCTGCCCCTCGCGGTCGAGGCCGCGATCATGGCATTCTCGGTCGCGCCGACGCTGGGGTAAGGAAGCACTATCTCCGCGCCCTTCAGCCTTCCGGCGCATTCGCAGAAGACGAGCCCGCGGCTTTCGGTTATATCGGCGCCGAGCAGGCGCATGGCCTCAAGGTGCATATCTATGGGTCGCGGGCCGAGCTCGCATCCGCCCGGCGCGGAAACCACCGCGCGTCCGCAGCGGGCGAGCACCGCGCCGAGGAATATCACAGACGAACGCATCCGCCGCATCAGCTCCGGCGGAATATCGCAGCGCGGCACGCGTGAGGCGTCCACCGTCACGGCTTCGCCGTCGCGCTCCGCACCGCAGCCGAGCATGCGCAGGATCTCAAGCGAGCTTTCGGTATCGGTCAGGCGCGGACAGTTATGTATCACGCTCCTGCCGCCGAGCACGGACGCCGCAAGCACCGGCAGCGCGCCGTTCTTCGCGCCCTGCACCCTTATCCCGCCGCGGAGTCTGTTTCCGCCGTCAATAACAAGGCTCTCCATTTCCGACCTCCGAAAAAGCATTCTCAAGCCATTCTATGCCTCTTCGGGATCGGGAGTGAAGCGCCCTTATTTCCCGGCTCTCTCCAGCTCGGCGGTTATGCAGTCGAAAACCCGCTCGCCGTAGTCGTAGACGGCGGCTTTTTTAAGGTTTTCGGTCATTTCGTTTCTTTTCGCGGAATCGAAAATTATACTTTCAAGTCCGTCCTCGAGCGCCTTGCAGTTATAGTCCTTGTCGTCGACGAGGATCGCCGCGCCGGCGTCGGCAAGGTGCTTGGCGTTATGGTACTGGTGGTTATCCGTCACGTTGGGGGAGGGAATGATTATCGCGGGCTTGCCCGCCGCGCTCATCTCCGCGAGTGAGCTCGCTCCGCAGCGGCAGACGACCGCGTCGCAGGCGGTCATATACTTCGGCATACCGGTTATATACTCGAAGACGCGGATGCTTCCGCCGACCTCGACGCCGGCGTCCGCCAGCGCCTTCATGAACTCCTCGTAATAGAACTTCCCGATGCCGTGGACTATCTGGAGCTTCTCCTCCTTGTGGTGCCTGATGATATAGGCAAGCATCGCGTCGTTTATAGTGCGCGCGCCGAGGCTTCCGCCGGAGCAGAGCAGCAGCGGACGGTCGTCGAAGCCGAGCTCGCGGCGGCACTCCGCCTTGTCGAGCTTCAGCAGGTCCTCGTAGATAGGCACGCCGGTGACCACGCTGCGCGTGCCCTCGGGAAGCTGCGCCGCCGCCTCCGGGAAGGTCAGCATGACCGCCGAGGCGTACTTCGACGCCAGCTTCGTCGTCATGCCGGCGACGGCGTTCTGCTCGTGGATAAGGCAGGGAATGCCGAGCTTGTGCGCGGCGAGCAGCGTCGGGCCGCTGACGTAGCCGCCCATACCGACGACGATATCCGGCTTGAACTCCTTATATATCTTCTTGCACCTGCGGCGCGAGGTGAAGATGCGGCGGAGCGTGCCGAGGTTATAGGGCGAAAGACTGCGCCTGAAGCCCCTGATGTCTATGAATTCGATTCTGAAGCCCGCTTCGGGGACGAGCTTCGCCTCTATGTGGTTTTCCGTGCCGATGAAAAGTATCTCCGCGTCCGGCACGCGGCGCTTTATATACTTTGCCGCGGCGATCGCGGGGTTGATGTGCCCGGAGGTGCCTCCGCCGGCGAAAACGATCCTCATTTTCATCATCCTTTTTCAGTATTCGAATAACGCGAGATGTTCAGCACCACGCCCATTTCGAGCAGCAGCAGGACGAGCGACGTGCCCCCGTAGCTGAAGAAGGGCAGCGAAATGCCCGTGCTGGGAATAGCGTTGCTGACAACGGCGATATTCAGAAGCGTCTGCGCCCCGACCTGAGTCATTATGCCGACGCAGATGAGGCAGCCGAACTTATCCTCCGCCTTCAGCGCTATACGGAAGCCGCGCCAGACGAGCAGCGCGAAAAGCAGGATTATCACGACCGCCCCGATGAAGCCGAGCTCCTCGCAGGCGACCGAAAAGATATAGTCGTTATGCGCCTCCGGCAGGTAACCGTATTTCTGCTGCGAGTTGCCGAGCCCGAGCCCCATGAGTCCGCCGGAGCCGATGGCGTAAAGCGACTGGATTATCTGATACCCATCGTCCCTCGGCGACGACCACGGATCGAGCCATGCTTTTATGCGGCTGTTCATATACCCCGTCGTCACCGCCATAAGCCCGAAAAGCAGGGCGATGATGACGATGCAGATAAGCAGGTGTTTCCAGTTCGCCCCGCCGACGAATATCATAACGATGCCGATTATGCCTATCAGTATCGCGCCCGAAAGATGCGGCTCGAAGAGCACCAGCCCGGCAAAGAACAGCGCCGAACCGAGCGGGATCCCTATCCCGTATCTGAAGTCGTTTATCTTGTCGTAGTAGTAGGTGATGAAATACGCCAGCAGCAGTATCACGCCGATTTTCGCTATTTCCGAGGGCTGGAAGCGTACGCCGATGGAAAGCCAGCGCCGCGCTCCGTTGACCTTTACGCCGAAGGGGTAGACGGCGATGAGCAGCAGCACCGAGATTCCGGCTATCACCCACGAAAGCCTGCGGTAGAGCCTGTAGTTGAAGCGGGAGGCGACGAACATCGCGATCACGCCGATCACCGCGGCGAAGAGCTGCCTTTTGATATAGTACATGCTGTCGCCCTCGTCGGAGAGCCCGGCGGCGTAGCTCGCGGAAAACAGCATCACAAGCCCGCTTATAAGCACGAGGATGACCAGCACAAGGAAGGGCATATCGAGCGGCGGAAGCTTTGCCTTATTCACTTTTGCGTTGTTCGCCACTGCGGAAGTTCCCATAGCCGCTCCTTAAAGCTTGACAAAGTATACCCACAGGAATGCGGCGGCGCAGAAAATCAGCGTCAGCCCCATCGCGGTGAAGTCGATCCGCACCTCGGACCAGCCCTTCTTCTCGAAGTGATGATGTATCGGCGCCATCAGGAACACCCTGCGCTTCGTGCGCTTATAGTGCAGGACCTGGATGACGTCGGAGAGTATTTCTATTACGTAAACGATGCCGACAACGAGGAATATCAGCGGCATCCTCAGCGCGAAGCAGATCGTGCCGACGAGCCCGCCGAGGAATAGCGAACCGGTATCTCCCATAAACACCTTCGCCGGATAGAAGTTCCAGACGAGGAAGCCCATCATCGAAGCCGCGAGCGCCGCGGCGAATATCGAAAACCCTCCCAGCCCGAACGCCGAGGAGGTCAGCAGGAAGAAAACCCCGACGATCCAGGTCACGCCGGAGGCGAGTCCGTCGAGCCCGTCGGTTATGTTGACGGCGTTGACGATGCCGACCATCGCGATGACGGTCAGCGGGTATATCGCCCAACCGATGTCTACGCTGAGCTTCGTGAAGGGGATGTCTATCTGCGAGGAAAGCAGTCCGCTGAGCGACATCGAAACGGTGAAGGCTATCGCGGCGGCGAACTGCAGGAAGAGCTTCTGCTTTACGGTAACGCCGAGGTTCTGCTTCTTCGAGACCTTGATGAAATCGTCGATGAAGCCCACCAGCCCGAAAAGCAGGGCGGTGAGTCCGCAGTAGATTATCGCGTATTTCTCGCCGCTCGTCGCGGACCTGATGAGCGCGAACGGCACGGCGGCTCCGATGCCGAGGATGAACATAATGCCGCCCATCGTCGGAGTGCCCTGCTTCTTCTCGTGCCAGGTCGGGCCGTCCTCCCTTATCGACTGCCCGAAGCGCAGTCTGCGGAGCATCGGCACGAGCGCGAGTCCGCTCAGCGCCGTGACCGCAAAGCTCAGGCAGGCGGCGATAACGATATAGTAATCACTCATCGCGGTATCCTCTCTTTTTTATCTTCTTATTCCCGTTCGCCTATGGCAAACGCCGATAACACGGGGCGTTTCCGTACCGTGGCGAACTGCTCATTCCCGTTCTTCGGCGGGAAACACCTTCTCGATCACTTCTTCGAGCCGCTGGGCGCGGGACGCCTTGAAAAGCACGGCGTCGCCCTCGCGGAGCGTTTCTTTAAGCGCCTGCGTCAGCGCGGCTTTGTCGGGGAAAATCTCAACCATGCCGCGCCTTCCGTCGACGGAGTTGAAGCCGCGTTCGTAGTCGGCGGCAAAGTTTCCGTATATCATCAGCAGATCCGCGACGGACGCCGCTTCCCTGCCGACTCTTTCATGCGCCGCCGGCGAATAATCGCCGAGCTCGACCATATCCGAAAGCACCGCCACGCGCCTGCCCCCTCCCGTCCTTGACAGCAGCGAAAGCGCGGCGGACATAGAATCCGGAGCCGCGTTGTAGCAGTCCTCGATGACGGTCACGCCGCCCTTCTCGTAAACGCTCTGGCGCATCGCGGCGGGGCGGAACTTCCCTATGCCGCGTATAGCGGAAAGCGGGTCCGCTCCCGCGACCGAGGCGGCGGTGAAGGCTCCGAGCGCGTTATAGACGTTATGCCTGCCTCCGGCGGGAACGACCATATCGTATTCGCCGGACGCGGTCTTTATTCTGACCTCGCTGTGGTTATCGCCCTCGCGCAGTATCTCAGCGCTGACGTCGCCCTCGCCGAGCAGCGAGTAGCGTATTATTCTTATCCCCTCCGGCTCGGCAACGCCGGAAAGCATATCGTCGTCGCCGTTAAGGATAAGCGTTCCGCCGGGCTTCATTCCCTCGACGATCTCCATCTTCGCGTTGAGTATCTCACGCCTGCTGCCGAGCAGACCGATATGCGAAATGCCTATGTTCGTGATTATCGCGGCGTCCGGCTTCGCGGCGCGGGTCAGACGGCTTATCTCGCCGCGTGCGCTCATACCCATCTCGATGACCGCCGCTTCGACCGTTTCGTCAAGGCGGAGGAGATTCAGCGGCATCCCGATGTGGTTGTTCAGGTTGCCGTCCGTCTTTATCGTCTTTCTGCTCTCCGCGAGCGCGCAGTAGGTCATATCCTTCGTCGAGGTCTTGCCGACGCTGCCCGTCAGCGCGATGAGGAAGGGACTGAACATATCGCGGTAGGCTCCCGCGAAGCGCAGCAGAGCCTTTGTCGTATCGTCGACGCGCACGACGGGAACGGCGCATTCGCAGTCACTGTGCGCCATAACGGCGGCGGCTCCGTGTTCGCAGGCTTCTCCTATGAAGGCGTGGCCGTCCAGCCGCTGCCCCTTTATCGCGATATAGAGCGAACCGGGGATGACCTTGCGCGAATCTATCGCGATGGAAACGACCTCTCCCTCCCCGAAGGCGACGCCTCCGGCAAGCCTCGCGACCTGTTCGACCGTAAGCTTTATCATTGTGAAAGCCTCCTTCCCGGAGCTGATGCTTTGAAAAGCGTTTTCTCCGCTGATTGACGACATGGACGATCAGCCTTGAACTGTTGTTTTCTTCAATATATTTATTGCGGGTTTATCTATTATTTATTCGCGAGTATATCGGCGACGATCTCGCGTTCGTCGTAGTGTATCTTTTCGGTGCCGAGGATCTGATAGGTCTCGTGCCCCTTGCCCGCAAGGATGACGACGTCGTCCTCCTTCGCCTCGGCAAGCGCCGCGGCTATCGCCTGAGTGCGGTCTGTTATGACGGTGTAAGGCGTTCCGCAGTCCTTCACGCCCTCGAGTATATCGGCGATTATCGCCTCCGGATCCTCGGTGCGCGGGTTATCCGACGTGATGAAGAGATAGTCCGCCAGCGCCGCCGCCGCTTCGCCCATAAGCGGGCGCTTCGTCTTGTCGCGGTCGCCGCCGCAGCCGAATAGGCAGATTATCCTGCCCTTTGCGAAATCACGCACGGCGCGAAGGATGTTCTCGATGCCGTCCGGCGTATGAGCGTAGTCGATTATCACTGTATAGTCCGTGTCGGTCGGGACGATCTCGAGCCTGCCCTTGACGCCCTGCGAGATCGCGAGCGCCTCCTTGACGGTCGCGAGCGGGACCCCGAGCGCATAAGCCGCCGACGCCGCCGCGAGAGTATTATATACGTTGAACATACCCGGCATACGCGTTATTATCCGCGCTATATCGCCGCGCGTGACGAGCTCGTAGGAAGCTCCGTCGCTCCTGAGGGTGACGTTCTTCGCGGTCAGGTCCGCGTCGTCCGAGCGGGCGGAATAGGTCAGCGTTTCGCCTTCGGCGGAATCGAGCATAAGCTCGCCGGCGGGGTCGTCCGCATTAATGACGGAGATGCGCGAAACGGCGAAGAGCTTCGCCTTCGCGGCAGAATACGCTTCCATAGTCACGTGGTAATCGAGGTGATCCTGCGTGAGGTTGGTGAAAACGCCGACGTCGAAGACGCAGCCCTCGACCCTGTTCTGGTCGAGCGCGTGGGACGAGACCTCGCTGACGACGTATTCCGCGCCGGAGTCCGCCATCTGACGGAGCAGCGAGTAAAACTCCTTCGCTTCCGGCGTGGTATAGTTCGCGGCGACCTCCATGCCGCCGATAACGTTGGAGATCGTGCCGATGAGTCCGACGCGCTTGCCGGCGTATTCGAGGATGTTCTTTATCAGCACCGACGTGGTCGTCTTACCGTTCGTTCCGGTAACGCCGACCAGCTTCAGCCGCTGCTGCGGTCTGCCGTAGAAGTTCGCGCACGCGAGCGCGTAAGCCTTGCGGCAGCTTCCGACGAAGACGTTGACGCTGCCGTCGCCGGGGTCGCGCTCGCCGATGACCGCGACCGCGCCCGCCTTCCTCGCCTCAGCGGCGAAGACGTGGGCGTCCACCCGCGTTCCGCTTACGCAGACGAAGACGCTGCCCGGCGCGACCTTGCGCGAATCGGCGGTTATATCCGTAATCGCGGCGTCGAGGTCGAGGCCGGCGCAGGTCCTGTATTCAATTCCGTAAAGAAGTTCTCTGATGGTCATTTGAAAGTCTCCCGATGCAAGCTGATAGATGATTGAATGATGAAATAACTATTCAGGAAGCTTCGCGCCGCTACTGCACCTGATCGTAGTGCACGAAGGTCACGCTGATTACCGTTCCCATCGGCACCTCCGTGCCGGGGGCGACGCTCTGGCTGTTGACCGTCGCGTTGTTTTTGCCGACGTCCGTGCCCTTGACGCGTATATTCAGCCCGGCGTTCGTCAAAGCGGCGTTCGCCTCGCGCGACGTCATATCCATGAGGTCCGGCACCTTGACGGTTTCGAGCTCGGCGCCCTCGGTAACGAGCACCACCTGCCCCTTCGCGGGAATAGTGTCGCCGTAGCGCGGCATCTGCTCGATCACGCGCTCGCCGTCGCCCAGCACCTTGCAGGTGAAGCCGGCGTCCGTGACCGTCTTTTTCGCCTCCGAAACGGCGAAGCCCACCGTGTCCGGGACGGTCTTGTCGAGTTTCGCGAGCTCCTTCTCGGTGTACGAAGGCTCGACTCCGAGGTAAGGAAGCGCGTCCTCGAGTATCTTCGCGACGACCGGCGCGGCGCAGGCGGAGCCGCCTCTGTTCGCCGTGTTCGGCTCGTCGATCATAACGAGCACCGCGATCTGCGGATCATCCGCCGGGGCTATCGCCGCGAAGGATGCGATGCGCAGGTCGTCCCTGCCCGTTTCGTTCTGCTTCTGTATCTTCTGGCTGGTGCCGGTCTTGCCGCCGACGCGGTAACCTGCGACGTAAGCGTTTTTGCCGGTGCCGTTGGTGACGACCGATTCGAGCATCTTGCAGACGGTCTTCGACGTTTCGTTCGAAATGACCTGCCGCCTGACGACCGTCTGCGCCGCCTCGATCGTCTTTCCTTCGGAATCGACGACCTTGCCGAGTATGTGCGGCTGGACGAGGTAGCCGCCGTTGGCGACGGCGCATATCGCCGTTATCACCTGCAGCGGCGAAACGGTGAAGGTCTGACCGAACGACGCGACCGCGAGCTCAACGGCGCCCATCGTCTTCGGATCGAAGAAGACGCCGGCGCTTTCGCCGGAGATGTCTATCCCCGTTTTGCCGAGGAATCCGAAGGCCTTGACGTATTCGCAGAACTTCGTGACGCCAAGCAGGCTGCTCACCTTTATGAAGCCGGGGTTGCAGGAGTTCTCAAGTATCTGCGTCAGCGTTTCCGAGCCGTGCCCGGCGGTGTACCAGCAGCCTATCTTGCGGTCTGCGACGGTCACGCCGCCGCTGCAGTAGAAGGTCGAATTGAGATTGACGACCCCTTCCTCGAGCGCCATCGACATCGTGAACATCTTGAAGACGGAGCCCGGATCGTAGGTCGAGGTGACCGCCTTGTTGTTCCACATCGCGGTCAGCGTTCTGCGGCGAAGGTCGTCGTATTCCTCGCCCTCGAGCTTGCTCAACTCCTCGAGCACCGCTTCATCGGTTATCTCATAAGGCGAGTTGAGGTCGTAGTCGGGATAGACCGCCATACCGAGCACCGCGCCCGTTTTGACGTTCATAACTATCGCGCACCCGCCCTCGGACGCTCTTGCGCGTTCGACGCCCCACTTAAGATGCTTTTCGCAGAAGTTCTGCACGCCCTGGATGAGCGTCAGATATACGTCGTAGCCGTCGATTGGCTCTATGCGCGTCTCGTATTTGCTCGTCAGCTCGCCGGTCAGCGTGTTGCGCGACGACATCACCCTGCCGTCCGTTCCGCGCAGGTAGCCGTCGTAGTACGCTTCAACTCCCTCGAGCCCCTGATTGTCCGAGCCGGTAAAGCCTATGATGTGCGAGGCGAAATTGCCGTATGGGTAGTAACGCTTCGAGTTCTCCTCAAAGGTAACGCAGGTTATCTTGTTCTGCGCGACGAACTCCCTGACGCGTTCGGCCGTCGCCATTTCGACGCGGCGCTTGATGCGCTCGTATCTGTTGTTTTTCTTTGTCTGCGCGTAGACGGTCTCGAAATCGAGCTCGAGTATCTCCGCGAGTCCGGATGCGAGTTCGGCGCGTTTGGAATCGTCCTCGATGGCGGATGGGTCGATGACGATATCCCAGACGGTCGCGCTCTGCGCGAGGACGACTCCGTTGCAGTCGAGGATGCTTCCGCGCTTCGCGCTGATGGCGCTGTCGGTCGTCTGCTGCTCAAGCGCCCTCTTGCTGTAAAACTCGTGGTCGACGAGCTGCTCCTTGGCGAGGACCCCCGTCAACGCGACGGAACCGAGCACAGCGATAATAAGCGCCACGGCGGTGGCGCGCACACCCATTCGCTTGCTCGGTTTCTTTGCCATAATTAACCCCTGCCGCCGCCTGCGCGGCCGAAACTGCCGGCTCTTTCACGGCGCCGGTACGCCTTCTCAAATCATAATACTTCGCGCTTCCGGAGACTATTACTCCCGCGCGGAAAAATGCCCCGTTATATCGAAAAATGCGGCTCGGAACGGCCAAAGCCCCTCACAACCCGCAAATACGATTTCAGCTTTAAGCCGCCTCAAGCGGCGACACGCCGCCGCTTTCACGCCCGCCGCCCCGGTATGACCGCGAGCGCGGCACGAAAACGCCGCGGCTCACTCGGCGTCGACCCTGTCGCCTTCCGCGACCGTGAAATACTTGTATTGATACTTTTCCGCCTTGACCATACCGTAGTCTTCGGCAAGCTCGCTGACGGTCTTCATCGAGAAGGTGCGGTCGATCTCGACCTGAAGCAGCGTGTTCTGCGAAGTCAGCTCGTGGTTCTGCTTCTCCGCCGCTCTTATCGCGGAAGAAAGCTCGTTCGAGCGCATGTACGAGAACAGCAGCGCCACGACGAACACGGCGACCGCCACGAAGACGAGAAGATTCGCCCAGACGGACTTCGCCATAGCCTTTTTTGAGTTGTTCTTTTTCTCCACGAGCTTGAGCTGCACCGAATGCTCGGACGGCTTGCGCTCTTCGAATCTGGAGAAGTCGTAGGCGAGATTTTCCCTTACCATTGTTATATCCTTTCCGCGGCGCGGAGCTTCGCGCTGTGCGATCTTTTGTTCTCCTCAAGCTCACCCTCCGAGGGGAGGACGGGCTTCTTCGTGAGCACCTTCACCTTCGGCACCGTGCCGCATACGCAGACGGGCAGGTCGGGCGGACAGGTGCACGTCCGCGCCAGCTCCGCGAAGGACTGCTTGACGATGCGGTCCTCGAGCGAATGGAAGGAGATGACCGCGATCCTGCCTCCGACCTTCAGCATATCGCAGAAGCTGCCCATAAGCCGCTTCAGCTCGCCGAGCTCGTCGTTGACCTCTATGCGGAGCGCCTGGAAGGTCCGCTTCGCGGGGTTGCCGCCCGTTCTCCGCGCGGCGGCGGGTATCGCGCTTTTGATTATCTCAGTCAGCCTTCCGGCTGTTTCTACAGGCTCTTTTTTGCGCTCCTCGCAGATGAAACGCGCTATGCGTGAGGCGAATCTCTCCTCGCCGTATTCGCTTATTATCCGCGAAAGCGTCCTTTCGTCCGCCCCGTTGACAAGCTCCGAGGCGGTCATGCCGCCGCTCGCGTCCATACGCATATCCAGCGGCGCGTCAGAAGCGTAAGAGAAGCCGCGGGCGATATTGTCGATCTGGAAGGAGGAGATTCCCAGATCGGCGATAACGCCGTCAGCACGGACACCCATTCCCGAAATGACTTCCGCGGCTTCCCCGAAGTTTCTTCTGACGAACACGGTCCTGTCGGCGTAGTCCCTCAAGCGCGCTTTCGCGGCTTCAAGGGCGTCGGCGTCCCGGTCGAAGCAAATCAGTCTGCCGCCTTCCCCGAGGCGTTCGGCAATCGCAAGCGAATGTCCTCCGCCCCCGGTCGTCAGATCGACGTACACGCCGTCCGGTCTGACGTTCAGCAGCTCTATGGTTTCTTTCAGCAGAACCGAATAGTGCCTGAACTCCATCTCATCAGAGCTCTATGCTGGCGATAAGCTCGCCGATGTCTTCGTCGTCCCTGCGGTCCTCGACAGTCCACCTGTCGCGGTTCCAGAACTCGATGTGGTCGCTCATTCCGGCGACGACGACGTCCGTCTCGAGCCCGGCGAACTCACGCAGCGCGGCGGGCATGATTATGCGCCCCTGCTTGTCCGTCTCGACCTCGAACGCGGAGCCGAGGAAGAACCTCTTGACGCGGCTCTGGCTGACCGGGAGCTTCTCGACATTCTGGCGCCAGACGTCCCACTTCTCGAGCGGGTAGCCCGTAACGCAGTTTCCGTAGCCCTTTGAGATGACGAATTTTTCTCCCATCTCGTCGCGGTACTTCGCGGGGACCGAGACCCTGCCCTTCTGATCGAGCGTGTGGTTATAATGTCCGATAAGCATCAGTCCCGGCCTCCTTTCGACCCTGATTTATGGGATTATATGCCTAAACTTGGGATTTCTTACCACTACACTCAATATTATAATTACTTTTTAAAAAAAATCAACCCCTAATTTGAGATTTTGTAAAAAATTTTTCGCCGGCAGCGCAGGCGAAAAACCTTTGTCGGATTCCGTTCTTTCAGCCGCGCTCTGACGGATTCCGCCGGACGTATGCTCTCCGCTCCGTTCGCCTGAATCTCACAGAAAACCGGCGGGCCGGACGCGCGCGGCCACGGGATACGCAGCGTACTTCTCGCCGATTCGCGCGCCCCGAAACGCGCGCGAAACTATTTTTGCCGAATTTTGTCGAACGGGAGTATTTTACTCTTGCATTTATAAACTTGTTTTGGTATAATAGCTTTGTTTGAGAAAAATTCTCCCCGATAACCACAAGGAGGTCATCCAGACAATGGCAAACACCATCACCAAAATCCCCTTCAAGGGAACGAAAGAACAGCAGGAAGAGCTCTTCAAGGCGATCGACGCCTACCGCGGACAGAGCGGCGCGCTGATCCCCGTCCTGCAGGAGGCGCAGAGAATCTACGGCTACCTGCCCTACGAGGTCCAGAAGATGATCGCTGAAAAGCTGCAGGTATCTATGGAGAAGGTCTACGAGGTCGTAACCTTCTACGCGCAGTTCTCCCTGCAGCCCCTCGGCGAATACAACATCTCCGTCTGCCTCGGCACCGCCTGCTACGTCAAGGGCTCCGGCGATATTTTCGAGAAGCTCAAGGAGAAGCTCGGCGTTGATAACGGCGAATGCACGCCCGACGGCAAGTTCCGCCTGGACGCCTGCCGCTGCGTCGGCGCCTGCGGTCTCGCCCCCGTTATGACGATCAACGACGACGTCTACGGACGCCTGACCGTCGACCAGCTCGACGGCATCCTCGCCAAATACGGCTTCGGCAAATAATACCGCGAGCCGCTTCCGGAAGGAAGCGCCGGAGAAAGCGCCGGGTTCAGACCACGCGAACGCGCTCCGGAAAGACAACGGCATAAATCATTGAGAAAGGAAAAAAGCAATGAAGTCATTGGAAGAACTGAAAGCTATCAGAGACAAGATGAGGGACATGGTCATTCCGCCCGACGGAAGCGATAAGATCCGCGTCGTCGTCGGACTCGCCACCTGCGGCATCGCAGCCGGAGCCCGTCCCGTCTTCAACGCCCTGCTCGAAGAGGTCGAAAAGGAAGGCCTGGGCGACAGAGTCTCCGTCATACAGACCGGCTGCATCGGCATCTGCCAGTACGAGCCCGTCGTCGAGATCCACGAGGGCGGCAAGGAGAAGACCACCTACGTCAAGATGGACGCCGAAAAGGCTAAACGCGTATTCGAAGAGCACGTCAAAGGCGGCAAGCCCGTCTCCGAATACACTATAGGGGCATATCAGCAGTGATACCGCCCCTCCCGGCGGGAGCCGGAATATTTCCCCGTATAATAAGAAAGGAATGATATAAAGTATGATTCGTGAAGACATCGCCCTCAAGGACACCGCCTTCTACAGATCACAGGAGCGCGTCGTGCTGAGAAACTGCGGCGTCATCGACCCCGAAAGCATCGACGAATACATCGCCATGGACGGCTACGCCGCCCTCGGAAAGGTCCTTACCGGTATGACCCCCGACGACGTCATCAAGTGCGTCAGCGATTCCGGACTCCGCGGCAGAGGCGGCGGCGGATTCCCGACCGGCAGGAAATGGTCGCTCTGCGCCCCCGTTCAGGCTCCGCAGAAATACGTCGTCTGCAACGCCGACGAAGGCGACCCCGGAGCGTTTATGGACCGCTCCGTCCTCGAAGGAGACCCCCACTGCGTCATCGAGGGTATGGCGATATGCGGCTACGCGATCGGAGCCGACAAGGGCTTCGTCTACGTCCGCGCCGAATACCCCATCGCCGTACAGCGCCTGCAGATAGCCATCGACCGGGCGCGCGAATACGGACTGCTCGGCAAGAACATATTCGGCACCGGGTTCAACTTTGACCTCGAGATCCGCCTCGGCGCCGGCGCCTTCGTCTGCGGCGAGGAGACCGCGCTGATGACCTCCATCGAGGGCAAGCGCGGCGAGCCGCGTCCCCGTCCGCCCTATCCGGCGATAAAGGGGCTTTACGGCTGCCCGACCACCGAGAACAA
>JAFTEJ010000058.1 GCA_017453725.1 Clostridia bacterium
ATCCCGCAGTTCCGTCTGCCCAAGGAGATCGTCAAGGCGGAGATCGACGCGCTTGAGGCGTCCGGCGTGGAGATCAAACTCAACGCCGTCGTCGGCAGAGCCGTCACCGTCGACGAACTGCTCGGCGGCGAATACTCCGCCGTCTTCATCGGCACCGGCGCGGGACTTCCGAAGTTTATGGGCATCGAGGGCGAGGCGCTCAACGGCGTCTATTCCGCCAACGAATACCTCACGCGCATAAACCTGATGAAAGCGTACAAGGACGAATACGACACGCCCATCAAGCGCGGCGGCAGCGTCGCCGTCGTCGGCGGAGGCAACGTCGCCATGGACGCCGCCCGCTGCGCGCTGCGTATGGGCAGCGATCACGTCTATATCATCTACCGCAGGAGCGAAGCGGAAATGCCCGCCCGCGTCGAAGAGGTCCACCACGCGAAGGAAGAGGGCGTCGACTTTAAGATGCTTACCAACCCCGTCCGCGTGCTCGACGACGGCAACGGCTGCGTCAGCGGAATCGAGTGCGTCGAGATGGAGCTCGGCGAGCCGGACGAAAGCGGCCGCCGCAGTCCTGTCGAGAAGCAGGGCAGCAACTTCGTCATTCCGGTCAACGCCGTGATAATGGCGCTCGGCACGACGCCGAACCCGCTCATCAGAAGCACGACCGAGGGGCTCGAAACCAACCGCCGCGGCTGCATAATCGTCAACGAGGAGACGATGGAATCGAGCAAGCCGAACGTCTACGCCGGCGGCGACGCCGTCACCGGCGCGGCGACGGTCATCCTCGCGATGGGCGCGGGCAAAAAAGCCGCCGCCGCGATACATGAGAAGTTGAGCAAGTAAGGGATCATAATTTCGTTTTCTGCCATAAGGAGGAACGTTCAATGCGTAAAGCCATTCTCAAAATCATATCATTATTTATCGCCGCTGCGATGCTGATCGCCCTGATCCCGACCGGGCTTATTTGCGCTTCTGCCGCAACTCTTTTAAGCGGCACGTGCGGAGACAATCTGATGTGGGAACTTGACGGTGAAGGCAGCCTTACGATTACAGGCACGGGAGCTATGACTGATTATTCCCACATATACCAAAACGGCAGTTGGATTACTACATCTCCATGGGGCTCCGGCATAAAAACAGTAACGATCAACTCTGGTGTGACAAGCATCGGCGAGAGTGCGTTCTACTACTGTACCGGTCTGACGAGTGTGACGATACCGGAAAGCGTGACGAGCATCGGCGATTATGCGTTCCTTGGCTGCACCGGTTTGACGAGCGTGACGATATGCAACGGCGCGACGGACATAGGGTGGTATGCGTTTGAGGGTTGCACCGGTCTGACGAGCGTGCCGATACCCGACGGCGCGACGAGCATAGGCAATGGTGCGTTCCGCCGTTGCACCGGTTTGACGAGTATTACGATACCCGACAGCGTGACGAGCATCGGCGATGAGGTGTTCGCTAACTGCACCGGTCTGACGAGCGTGACGATACCGGATGGTGTCACGAGCATCGGCGAGAGTACGTTCTGCGACTGCACCGGTCTGACAAGTGTGACGATCGGCAACGGTGTGGCGAGCATCGGCAAGGAACCGTTCACAGGCTGCACCGGGCTTGAAACCATAACCGTTGCAGAGAATAATCCTGTATATCACAGCGCGGGCAATTGCCTGATAGAGACGGATTCAAGAACTCTTATTCTTGGCTGTAAAAACAGCGTTATCCCCGCCGACGGCAGTGTGACGAGCATCGGTTGGTGTGCTTTTAACGCCTGCGCCGGTCTGACGAGCATTACGATACCCGACAGCGTTACGAGCATCGGAAATAGTGCGTTCAACTTCTGCACCGGTCTGGCAAGCTTGGCGATACCGGACAGCGTGACAAGTATTGGAGATCATGCATTCTTTAATACCGGATATTACAATGACGCATCGAATTGGGAAAACGGTGTGCTCTATATTGGTAAATGGGTTATAGACGCATTAAGCAATGTATCAGGAGCGTATACTATAAAAAGCGGGACGGTTGGAATTGCCGGCGGCGCATTCAGAGGCGACGGACTGACGAGTGTAACGATACCTGATGGAGTAATAACTATCGGCGCTTGGGCGTTTTCCTGCTGCGCTGACCTGACGAATGTGACGATACCAGACAGCGTAACGAGCATCGGCGATTATGCGTTCGAGGAATGCATCAGTCTGACGAGTTTGACGATACCCAGCAGTGTGACGAGCATAGGTGAGTGTGCGTTCCATTGCTTTGAGTATTACACTTTCGATTATATTCCGCTTGACGTTACGCTTCGCATTTACGAAAACTCTTACGCGCACCGCTACGCGATAGACGAGGGCTTCGTGTACGAGCTTATCGCCACTACGCTTTCAAAGGGCGACTCCGACGGCGACGGCAGGATCACGGTCTCTGACGCACTCGCGGCGCTGCGTATCGCTGCGAAGCTGGTCGAGCCGACTGCAGATGACTTCGCCGTTCTCGACATCGACGGCGACGGCAAGATTGCCGTCAACGATGCGCTTGCAGTCCTCCGCGTTGCCGCGAAGCTTGTTGATTCGTTGTAAGGTTTTTTCCTTGAGTGTAGCGAAGCGGTATTCTCTCCAAAAAACAAAAACGGCGCGTTTCAGACGAAACGCGCCGTTGCTTTATCTCATTCTTCTTGTTTTCACAACAGCTTTATCACGCTCATAAAGACGAGCAGCGCCGCGAGGAAGGCGAAGTTGAAGGCGGAGAACTTGCCGATATAGCTGAGCGTTTTATCGGGGTTGTGCCCGACGTATTCGCGGAAGGTTATCAGGCTCGCGAGCGAGGCGATAAGCGTGCCGACGCCTCCGATATTGACTCCGACGAGCAGGTCGGGGTAGTTCGCCGTGAACTGCGAGAGCAGTATCGCCGATGGCACGTTGCTTATGCACTGGCAGCTCGCCGCGCTGAAAACGAGCGTGTTCCGGTCGAGCAGCGAGGAGAAGAAGTCGCGCACCGCGTCTATCCGCGCCATGTTCCCGGCGAAGATGAAGAAGAAAACGAAGGTCAGCAGCAGGGGATAGTCCACGTCGAGCAGCGCCCTGCGGTCGAAAAACAGCAGCGTCGCCGGAATGACAATCAGCCCTATCCAATAGGGTATGCCCCTGAAAACTATCGCTATCGAAAGCGCGAAAAGCAGCAGATAAACCGCCGTTCTGCGCGGATCGAGCTCGACCTTCTCGTCCGGAAGCGCGAGCGGCTCCGGCTTTACGAAAATCACGCAGCAGAGCGTTATCAGCGCGATCGAGAGGGCGAACGGCGGCGCCATTATCTTCACGAATTCGCCGTTCGGGATGCTGAACTTCGTGTAAAGAAAGAGGTTCTGCGGGTTGCCGAACGGCGTGAGCATACCGCCGAGGTTCGCCGCGATGTTCTGCATAATGAAGGTGAACGCCATATACTTCTCTTTGCCGGTCGTCGTCAGCACGAGGTAGCCGAGCGGCAGGAAGGTCAGCAGCGCCATGTCGTTGGCGATCAGCATCGAGCCGATGAAGGTGACGTAGACGAGCGCGAGCACGCTCATACGCGCGTTTTTGAAGAAATGCACCACCTTCCGCGCCAGCACGAAGAAGAAGCGTATGTTTTTGAGCGCGCAGACGACGGCGAGCACGCAGAAAAGGCAGGTCAGCGTCTTGAAGTCGAAGTAGCGGGCGTATTCCGCGTCCGGAGGCACGATGACGCTCGTGACGGCCGCCGCAATAAAAGCGACGAACATAACGGCGTTTTTCTTCACGAACGCCTTCGTCGCTGAAGGGATATTCGGTTTTTGCGTCGGTTGCATCGGTTGGGGTCACTGTCCGTTTTGAAGAATTGTCGCAGAGAATTATCATAGAAAAATTACCACTCTTTGCGCAAAATGTCAAGAAGATTTTTCGACTTTTTGCGCGTTTATCCGGCAGCGCCGTGGGGAAGGCTTCCCCTCGAGGGGAAGGTGGCGCGAAGCGCCGGATGAGGTGCAGCGGCCGCAGGCGGCGCATCTGTGGTCTCAGCAAGCGCAGCCGTGCGGCCTTGCCTCCCTCTGAGGAGGGAGGTGGATTTTGCCGAAGGCAAAAGACGGAGGGAGAGATAACGACAATTACCCTTATGCTTAAACGTCGTGCCGGAGACGGGAGAAATGTGCGGGAGATGATTCGTCGTCTTCGGATATGGCTTCCCGCAAATCGCGGATCGACGTTATCTCTCCCTCAGTCTCGGACGGCTTGGCGCCGCCCTCGACAGCTCCCTCCTCAGAGGGAGCCAAGACCGGTGCCGCTGCTTCACTTGTGGGATTCCTCGCCGGCGCAATCTCGCATAAGCGCCGCGTCTCTGTCGTCCTGAGGGCGAAGCCCGAAGGATCCCCCAAAGTGAAGCAGAAACGTTGACAGGCTCCCCTGTGTAAGGGGAGCTGTCATTTTTGCGGAGCAAAAATGACTGAGGGGTTGTCCTTTTCCTTAACATTTGAGCAGCAAACATCGCGCCGACTTCGGCGGCTACAACCCCTCCGTCTTTCGCCTGCGGCGAAATCCACCTCCCCTTACACAGGGGAGGCTGACGACGCACCTGCTTGCGGTGTGGGATTCCTCGCCGGCGCGATCTCGATTCCTCTTAATGACCGCCTCACGGCGCGTTTTATATTGACTTGCAGCCGCTTTTGCGGTAAAATAGTATCATCATTATTATGGGGTGTTGTTATGAAACTTGCCGATATATTCTGTGACGGAATGGTGCTGCAGCGCGATAAAGAAATACGCGTTTTCGGCAGCGGAAAGGGCGAGGGAAAGGTCGCCTTCCTCGGCCGCGAAACGCCGTTCGAAGCGGACGGCGACTTCGTCGTGACGCTTCCCGCCGCGCCCGCGGGAGGCCCTTATACTATGCGCGTAACGCTCGGCGGCGAAGAAGCCGTTATACGCGATATCCTCGTCGGCGACGTCTACCTCGCCTCGGGGCAGTCGAATATGGCGCTGATGCTCGGCGAGATCGGGCAGGAGGCGTACTCGGAGACCGACTCCGTCAGATACTTCAAAGAGCCGCATTTCCCGGACGATAACCTCGATCCGCGCCTCGACTTCAAGGGCTGGGAAAAGTGCTCGAAAGAAGCCTCAAAAGGCTTCTCCGCGGTCGCGTACTACTTCGCCGCGAAGCTGAACGCCGAGACCGGCGTCCCCGTCGGGATCGTATGCAGCAGCATCGGAGCCTCCACCGTTGACGCGTGGACCTCGCCCGAGGTCGTGGATACGCCGGAGTATCAGTCTTACGTCGCTATCCGCCACAACGACTTTTTCGAGTACAAATTCAACCAAAACTGCTGGCTTTTTCGCCACAAGCTCCGTCCGCTTATCCCGTATTCCTTCGCGGGCGTGCTGTGGTACCAGGGCGAAAGCGACCGCCGCGCCGAGGAGGCGCGCAGCTACGATAAAATGCTCGCCGCGCTGATAAACGACTGGCGCTGTCGCTTTGCCGACGAGCTACCGTTTTACTGCGTGCAGATAATGCCCTTCAACGAGCCGGAAAGCGAGCCCGCGTGGGCGATGATCCGCGCCGGAACAGAGAAGGCGTCGAAGGCGCTGCCGAAGACATACCTCGTGACGCTCTTCAACACCGGCGAGGCGGATAACATCCACCCGACGAAGAAGCGCGGAGTCGGCGAGGCGCTCGCGAACGCCGTGCTTTGCCGTCAGTTCGGGCGCGAGGTAGAATACTGCGGCCCGGTGCTCGAAGCCGTCTCCGTCGCGGACGGCGAGGCGAAGCTGACCTTCTCCCACGCGGACGGACTGCGTTTCGACGGCGAGCCGCGCGATTTCTTCACGCTTCTGCCGGACGGCGAAACGCCCGTGGAGTGCCGGCTTACGGACGGCGCTGTTTTCGTGAAGCTGCCGCCGGAGGCGGTCGGCGTTTCGATGGGCTGGCGCAACGTGCCGGAGCATAATCTTGTCAATTCGAGCGGTTACCTCGCGTCGCCGTTCAGATACGTTTTCGGAGAATAATATGAACTATTCTGAAGTTATAGCAAAGCAGTTCGACGTGAGGGAAGAGCACGTCGGCAACATCATAGCCCTGCTCGACGAGGGCAACACGATCCCATTCATCGCGCGTTACCGCAAGGAGGCGCACGGCACGATGGACGATCAGCTCATCCGTCAGATCGCGGATAAGCTGACCTACCTGCGCAACCTCGACGCGCGCCGCGAGGAGGTGCGCGGACTGATAACGGAGCAGGGGAATATGACGGAAGAGATCTCCGCCGCGCTCGACAGAGCCGCCACCCTCGCGGAGATAGACGATATCTACCGACCTTTCCGCCCGAAGCGGAAGACCCGCGCCTCCGTCGCGAAGGAAAAGGGACTTGAACCCTTAGCGAAGGAGCTGCTCGCGGGGCAGAGCTCCAACGCCGACCCGCTCGGGCTCGCCGCGAAGTATATCGACGCGGAAAAGGGCGTCGAAACCGCGGAAGACGCGCTTCAGGGCGCAAAGGACATCATCGCCGAGGACGTTTCCGACAACGCCGAGGTGCGCCGCCGCGTGCGCAACCTCGTTATGCTCGGCGGGCGCCTCGAATCCAAAGCCGCCGACGGGAAGGCGGAGAGCGTTTACGAGCAGTACTACGACTTCTCCCAGCCCGTCCGCGACGTCGCCGGACACCGCGTTCTCGCGGTCAACAGAGGCGAGAAGGAGGGCTTTCTTAAGGTCTCCGTCGCGATGGATGAGGAGAAGCCGCTGAATTCGATAAGATCGCTTTACGTCAGGGGCGAAACGCCCTGCGCCGCCGCCGTCGCGGAGGCGTGCGAGGATTCGTATTCGCGCCTGATATTCCCGTCGATCGAGCGCGAAATACGCGCCGAGCTGACCGACGCCGCCTCCGAGGGCGCGATAAAGCTCTTCGGCGCGAACCTGCGCCAGCTCCTGCTTCAGCCGCCCGTCAAGGGCAAGGTCGCGATGGGGCTCGACCCCGGCTACCGCACAGGATGCAAGGTCGCCGTCGTCGACGGCACCGGAAAGGTGCTCGATACCTCCGTCGTCTACCTCACGCACGGCGAAGCGCAGGCGGAAAAGTCCGGGCGCGTACTCAAGGACCTGATAAAGAAGCACGGCGTCGAAATAATAGCGATAGGCAACGGCACGGCATCGAAGGAAACGGAATTGTTTACCGCTAATCTGCTGCGCGAGTTGACGAACAAAGTGTCGTATATGGTGGTCAACGAGGCGGGCGCGTCGGTCTATTCCGCGTCAAAGCTCGCCGCCGAGGAGATGCCGGACTTCGACCTTACGCTCCGCAGCGCCGTCTCGATAGCGCGGCGCCTGCAGGACCCGCTCGCCGAGCTCGTGAAGATCGAGCCGAAGGCGATCGGCGTCGGGCAGTACCAGCACGATATGCCGCCGAAGCGGCTCGACGAGGCGCTCGACGGCGTGGTCGAGGACTGCGTCAACAGCGTCGGCGCGGAGCTGAACACCGCTTCACCCGCGCTCCTTTCGCACATCGCGGGGCTTTCGCCCGCGGTTTCGAAAAACATCGTCGCGTACCGCGAGGAGAACGGGCGCTTCAAGTCCAGAAGCGAGCTGAAAAAGGTCCCGAAGCTCGGGCCGAAGGCGTTCGAGCAGTGCGCGGGCTTCCTGCGCGTCGCGGACGGCGCCGACCCGCTTGACAACACCGGCGTACATCCGGAATCATACGCCGCCGCGAAGGCGCTGCTGAAGCGCTTCGGGCTTACGCCCGCCGACGTCGCCGCCGGCAGGGCCGCCTCCGCCGCGGAATCGCTGACTCCGACGGGTATCGCGAAGCTTGCCGCCGAGCTCGGCGTCGGCGAACCGACGCTCGCGGATATTGTCAAGGAGCTCGCCAAGCCGGGGCGCGACCCGCGCGACGAGCTTCCGCCGCCGCTGCTGCGCACCGACGTCATGACGATGGAGGACCTGCGCGAAGGCATGACGCTCAAGGGCACCGTCCGCAACGTCATCGACTTCGGCGCCTTCGTCGACATCGGCGTCCACCAGGACGGGCTCGTCCACGTTTCGCAGCTCAGCGACAGGTTCGTCAGCCACCCGTCCGAGGTCGTCTCCGTCGGCGACGTCGTGACCGTCCGCGTCCTCGGCGTCGACCTCAAAAAGAAGCGCATCAGCCTTTCGATGAAAACCGTCGTCGAAAACTGAAAGGGGAGATTATGAAAAAGAAGGTATCGTTATTGCTCCCCGCGGCGCTCGGAATGACCTCGACCTCGAAGGCGTATTCGGACTTCCGGCTCTACGACCGCGTTTCAGACTTCCCGAAGGAATACACCAAAAAGATACCCGTTATGTTCGGCGGCGACACTAATTACGAAATAAAGATCACCGCCGTCGATTCCTGCGGCAAGGAGTCGGAGTCGCTTGTTTACAACTCCGTTTCGGATAAGCCGAACGTTTGCAAGAGCAGGGGGATTTCTCGGGCGCTGCCCTCGAAATGACAAGCGCTTGTATGACGCTTCGGCGGCAGGGACGAGCGTCGCCCGTCCGGCGGCAAAGCCGCTTATGTGAATATCAATAAAACAGAGCCGCTTCCGTAGAAGCGGCTCTCATCATATCTTCGCCTTTATTTCACTTCAACAATCCTCACATTCGCGAGCTCCTCGCCGGTCTCGTCCGTAACGATCTCCGCGATCTGCGCGGCTTCGGCGGGGAGCAGTCCCGCGGACTGCACCATGACCTTGACTCCGTCGTCGCCGATCATAACTACGCATTCGGCGAAGCCTTTGGCCTTTATCAGGCTTTCGACGTTGGCCTCCGCCTCGATGCGTCCGGCTATTGCCGCGGCTTCGGTGGCGGCGCTTGTTTTTGCTTCGGCGTCGACGTCCGCGCTCGCGGCGATCGCGTCGAGTATCTCGAGCGAGCTGGCTCTGGAAGCCTCGCGCTGCATACGCGCCGCGGAGAAGAATTCGTCGAAGTTGCCGTTCGCCGTGCCGTTTACAAGCTCGGCTTCGCCGATGACCTTGACCTCCTGCGCGTCGTTTTCGCTGACGACGGCGTCCGCGTCCGTCAACTGCCAGTTGAGGAACAGCGCCGTCCCGAGCGCGAGCACCATCGCGGATAAAACGATCCATTTTTTCTTTTTGAACATAATGATTCTCCTTTTCTGACGCCGACCGGCGAATGTTAACTCATTTTCAGAACGCAGATCTTGTTCGCGGGGACGCCGAGCAGCGCCCTGACCGCGTTTGATACGTTTTCTCTGACCTCGCTGCTGCCGCCTCCGCGGCATACGACCACGACTCCCGTCACGGAAGGCGAAAGCGACGAGGCGAGCACCGGGCTTTCGCTGCCGTCGGAGTTCTTTACGATGACGGTGTCGAAGTCGCTCGAGCGCGTGTATTTCGCGTCGCCGTCGTTTTCGTCCGTCTCTTTCGCGTCCGTCTGGTAATAGTATTCCGCGGAGCCGTCGAGCGTTAGCATAACGCGCGTCCGTCCCGCGCCGCCCACGGAGGAGATGATGCTTTCCAGCCGCTCCTCGAGCGCGTGAACGTAGGCGTCCGCGTCGAACGCTTCCGCCGGTGACGGCGCGTTCGCGCTATTTGCCGACGCGCCCGAAGACGAGAAAAACAGCAGGCACGCGACCGCGCCGATCGCTATCACCGCGAGCGCCTTTTTCGATTTCAGCGCCTTCTTCAGCTTGGCGCCGGAGACGACGCCGACGACGCGCTTCTTTTTATCCGCCATTGCATTCACCTTTCTATTCCGACGGAGGGCTCGACTCCGAAAACCTCCGTCACGATGCGCGTCGCCTTGCTTCGTTCCGCGGCGGTAGCGTCCGGGCGGAGGGTGAGCGCGACGTCGTAAATGATAAGCTCGCCGTCCTTCTCCGTAACATATATATTCACGTCAGACGGGCTTATGCCGTTTCTTTCGAGAATGTCGCGCACGGATTGCGAAAATCTTTCCCGCGCCAGCTCCGTGCGCTGCTTTCGCTGCGTTTCCGCGAGATCCTCGTAATGCGAGGGGAGGTCGGTATCCGCTTCGGCGATTATGTCGCGGTAGTCGCCGGAAAGCTTCAGCAGCGGCGCGGTCAGCACGAGCAGAACGGCGACAGCCGCGGCGATCCGCGCCGGCTTCGCCACGCGCTTCGCGGGGAGCAGCAGGAAGACGGCTCCCGCCGCGAGCACCGAGAAGATAACTCCGGTCGCGTATATTCGGAACTCATCCATATCACACCTTCAATCTGACAAGTATCGCAACAGAGACGGTCACCGCGACGGCGGCCGCGGCAAGCAGGGCTATCATCGCCGTCACGGTCTTACGCGCCGCGCCGGTGAGGGCCGCGACGTCGTCGCTGCCGAGGGAAGCCGAGGCGAACTCCGCGAAGCGCAGCGCCGCAGCCCAGGCGGCCGCCGTGAAAAGCGGCTTCGCGAAGGCCGTCGCGATCACTACCAGCGCGAGTCCGCCCATTCCGTTCCGTATCAGCTCCGCCGCGCCGAAGACCGTTTCGGAGGCGTCTGAGATTATCCCGCCGACGACGGGCAGCGCGCCGGATACCGTGACGTTCAGCGTCTTCCGCGTCAGCCCGTCGAGCGACGAGGTGATGCCGGACTGTATGCCGATGAAGGTCAGATAGAGCGTCAGCGCCGCGCCGATGCCCCAGAGGGTGAAATCGCGCACGCCGGAGGCGAACCTTTCCGTCTTCAGCTCCGGGACGAACGCGCCTACGGCGGAGAACGCCAGCGCCGCGCAGGCGACGGGAAGCAGCACCTTGCCGCCGATCGCTGAAAGCGCGTTTGACAGCCCGAGCATACATGCGTTCATAAAGCCGGAGGAAACGGGCATACCGCTCGAAACCGTCAGCGCCGCGAAAACGGGCAGGGAAGCGGTCATAAATACCGAGCAGTCCGTCAGCGCCGCCGAGACCGAAGCCGCGAGCGAAGCGACCGGAGCTATCACCGCTATTCCCGCGCACGCCGTGCAGGCGGAACGCAGTACGCGGCGGCTTTCATCCGCGAAAAGCGAGGTCAGCAGCACCGCCGCGAGTATCGCGCCGAGCGATCGCAGGGGAGCGGCGATGACGTCGAGCAGTCCGCCTTTGAGGACGTCGAATAATGCGCTGAGCGTGAACTTTTTCATACCCGCGGTCGGGTGCTCAGGGTTTATCCCGAGCTCCTCGAGCGCGTCCGCGGCGGTTTCCGGCAGTGCCTCCGCGACGGAGGCGACGTCCGCCGCCTCCTCCTGCCGGCGCACAAGCTCGTCCTCCGTCAGCGCGTGAACGCGTGCGGGCAGCAGAACAAGCAGAACCGCGAACAGTATTATCAAGCATAAACGTCTTTTCATTTCAAGCCTTTATCAGCGCCGCGGCAAGCGCGGCGAATTCGCGCAGCAGCGGTATCGAGACCGCGAACGCTGCGAGCCTTCCGAAGGTTTCGACGCGCGAGGCGAGCGCGTTTTCGCCCGCGTCGCGGCAGGTTTCGGAGGCGAACTCCGTCACGAAGCAGACGCCGGCGCATTTGAGCAGCGTGCGTATGCTCAGCGCGGTCATTCCCGATGCTTCCGCGAGCTCGCGGAAGAAGCTTATCGCGTCGAGCGCGACGTCGACGGCGCCGGACAGTATCAGAACGGAAACGCCTATGCCGGCGAGCATGGCGAGCTCCGGGCGGTACTGCTTCAGCAGGACGCATATCAGCGCCCCGATAACGCCGAGCGCGGCGACAGAGTAAATATTCATCAGAATCCGAACATCGTTTTTATCATGGCGAAAAGTCGGCTTATCTCGCCGGAGATGACGACGAGCACGACGACGAGCCCCGCGATTGTGGTCAGCATCGCCTGCTCCTCTCTGCCGGAGCGCACGAGGAGCTGATTGAGCACCGCGGTTATTATCCCGACCGCCGCTATTTTGAAGATGAGGTCAACGTCCATCGTCTTGCCTTCCTTACGCTAATATGATCATCGCCGCCAGACCTCCCAGCCCGCCGAGCGAGAGGCAGAGGCGGCATTTTTCCGCCTTTTCGCGCCTCGCGGTTTCGGCGGCGGCGCTCCAGAAGGCGAAGAAATCCTCCGTCAGCGCGAGCTGCTGTTCGAGCGTGCCCTCGCCGAGCTCGGAGATAAATGCGCGGAGCTTTTCCGCCTCCTTTTCGCCGAAGGGGAAGTCCGCGCCGTCAAGGTATCCGAGCAGCGCGGTCTCGTCGCCGCTGCCGCCGGGGAAGGGAAGCTCGGCGAGAAGCTCGCGCTTCAGCGCGTGCCTGTGCTTTATCGCGGAGGCTATCCGGCGCGCGGAAGCGGCGAGCGCCTCCGCCGGTTCGGCGCGCGCGGCTATCAGGCGGCTGCGGCGCAGCCCGAACCAGAACACGCCCGCTCCCGCCGCGCAGGCGACGGCGAATCTAAACGTCGGCAAGCTTCATCACCCTTTCGATAACTCCTACCGCGCCGCGCTTGAAAAACGCCGCGCTGCGGAAGCAGCCGCTCTCCGCGAGCCGAAGGAAGCGGCGCGAGTTCGTGCCGCCGTGCACCGCGGCGACGACGTCGACTCCGCAGTCGGCGCATTCGACGAGCGCCTCCGCTTCGCCGTCGCCGACCTCGTCGCAGACGATGACGTCGGGTGAAAGACAGCGCAGCGCGAGCTCCGCCGCGTAGGTTTTCGGGTAGCCGTCCAGCACGTCGGTAAGAGGCCCGACGTCCGCGCCGGGAAGCCCGTCCGCGACCGCCGCAAGCTCGCCGCGCTCGTCGATAAGGCAGACTTTGCGCCCGCTTTCGGAAAGCTGTCTCGCAAGATCGCGCAGTAAGGTCGTCTTTCCGCAGGCGGGCGGTCCCGCGAGCAGCAGCCCGCCGCCGACGCTCCCTCCGAGCGCGGCGAAAAGCCCGTCCGCCGCGCCCCTGACCTCGCGCGCGAAGCGCAGGTTCAGCGAGCGCACGTCCTTGACGGAAACGACGGCTCCTCCTTCGACCACCGCCGTGCCGCAAACGCCTACCCGGCAGCCGCCGACGGTGAAGTACCCGCGCTTTATCTCGCTTTCATAAGCGTAAGGCGCGCCGCCGCAAAGCTCGGAAAACAGCCTGCGGAACTCCTCGCGCCCGACGCTTCCGAGGCGCTTTACGCCGTCTTTCGTGACCGCCGCGGCGCCGCCGGAGGCGAACACGCGCAGCTCGTATATCCCGTCAAACCCGGCCTCGACCGCGCTCCTTACGCACGGCGGCAGCAGGGAAACGATCGCTTTTGCGTCCAAGCCATCACCCCGTTTTTGTAAATGATATGCCGCCGCCTTTCACGGTAGAACACTTGTCCGAAAAAAAGCGAAGCGCCGTTCCGCAGATTGGGAACGGCGCTTCGTCAAGAGGCAATAATGAAAAGTTTTAAGATTATCGGGACGGGCGGCTTGTCAGAACTCGAGATTGCCGAGCAGTTCGCCCGTGGTGTAGTCGTTTATCTGGATCATATCGTAGGAGATCGTCACGACGTTGTCGCCGATGAAGATTCCGCGCGTGATTTCGCGCGTTTTCTCTTCATAGTCGGCGGCGCCGGCGCGGAGCTGCTTTATCTGACTGACGAGCTCGATCTTTTCGCCGCCGCCCATCGAGAAGACGCAGAAGGCGCTGCCGTCGTATTCGCCGTAATCGTATATGGTGTGGTTATCGTCGGCGAAGTAATAGATGTCGACCGGCAGACCGAAGACGTCGCGCTCCGCGTAGTAGGCGAGCGCCTTGTGGTCGTTCTCGACCGCGGAGTGCGTGCCTCTGTGCCCGAGGATGTAGGTGTCGATCTCGGAGAGGTTCTCGCCGTCGCCGACGTCGAAAAGGGAGATTTTCAGCCCCTGATAGTAGGCGATTTCGGCGTCCTCGCTTTCGGCCGCGGCGTCCTGCCCGATGCCGAGGAGGGTGTCCTCGTCGTAGACGTGGAGGTATTCGCTGTAGCCGGGTATCTTCAGCTCGCCGGTGACGACCGGGTTCTTCGGGTCGCTCAGGTCGAAGGCGAAGAGCGGGTCGACCGTGCGGAATGTTACGACGTAGCCGGTCGCGCCGTTGAAGCGGACGGAGTAAATGTGTTCGCCTTTTGCAAGTCCGGTCAGCTCGCCGAGCTTGTCGAGGTTTTCGTCGAGGATCGTTATGCCGTTGTCGCTGTAGAACTCGACCGTCTTATCGTCGTTTTCGGTGTAGCCGTCGCGCGTGGTGGCGACGCGGAGGTTGCCCTCGTATTCGTCGGCGGCGAACTGGTTTATCATCGTGCCCTCAACGCTGCCGGAGGCGGCGAAGGCGAGCTCGGAGCCGTCGAAGGTGAACTTGTAGACGTTGGTGCGGGCGCTGCCGCCCGAAACCGTATCTTCGGCGACGTAGTCGCCGAAGATATACATCGCTTTCGCGGAGGAATAGACCGTGCTTCCGCTGCCGAGAACCGTCACGGTGCCGGCGGGCTCGTCGGCGTCCTTGATGTTGAGCGCGCCGAGCGTTATGAAGCACGTGCTGTTATCGGCGATATAGATGCAGTCGGGCGCGAGCGGAGTCAGCCCGTCGTCCGCGGCGCTGTCGCAGCGGCAGGGGACGACCGCCTCGGGCTTGCCGTCGTAGTCGCTGGTGTAGATGTGCTTCTGAGTGACGATATAAACGTAGTCGCCGATGCGGCGGGAGCTGAGGTAGTAGCCCTCCTGAGTGTAGTAGCGGACGGTTTCGGGCTCCGCGGGGTCGGAAACGTCGTAGACCGCGATGCCGTATACGCTGTCGGAACGCATCGAGAAATAGTAGTCGTCGTAGAGCTTGTCGTCATTATATGTCTTCTTCTGCGCGGAGAAAACGACGGTCAGCAGATCGCCCTCAAGGAACATATCCGCGACGCGCGCGTAGCTGTAAACAGTGCCGTCAAGCACCTTGTCAACCCTTACGGTTGACGATAGCCCGATATCCGAAGGCGTCCGCACGTCGAATACGAGCACGTTTCCGTCTTTGGCGACGTAGACGAATTTGCCGTCGGTCTTGACAACGTCGGCTTCGTCGACGCCTTCGACCTGGACGTTGGTCTTGCTGTAGCCGTCGTCGTTTGCTTCCGGCAGCGCCGGCGCGAAAGCGCCGTCATCTACGCCGTCGAGGGTAAGGTCTTCGGGATTGCCGCCGTAATTGAGATTGCCGCCAAAGGTGTCAGTCGCTGTCGCCGATTTATAATACATACCGTCAAACACGTTGCGCGAATCGGCGCGGTCCTTCGCCCTGGTGAAGACGGTGTCGAGGTCGTCGTAGCTTGCGCAGCGGGTGAGGGACGGCTTGCCGTCGGTGACGGCGACGCCGGATTTCGGCATAACGTAGACCGCGCCGAGCGAAACGCCGACCACGAGCAGCAGCGAAAGCGCCGCCATCGCTAAGCGGAACGCCGGGCGCCGCGAAAGCGTCGGCTTCGCCGTTTCCGTAACCCGCGGAACGACCGGCACGTCGGGCGTTTCGGACTTCGCCATAGCCTGATATTCTTTCTTGAATTTGCTGAAGTTCATAACATAACCTCCCAATCGTCAGTTCAGATCCGCGAGCAGCGGCTTGAGTTTTTTCACTATCTGCGCGTACTGCCAGCGGACGGTGGACGGATTCGACGAAACGATCCGCGCGATCTCGCGGTGCTTGAAGCCGCCGAGCACCTTCAGGTCGAAGATCTCGCGCTCCTCATCGGAGAGCGTATCGAGCGCCTGACGTATCGCTACGGACTTTTCCGTGTCCTCGGCGGGATCTCCGGCGCGCGCGTACGGAAGCTCCGCGGGAACGCAGCGGCTTTCGCTTCTGACGTGGTCGAGCGCGCGGAACTTCGCGAGCTTCACGAGCCAGCCGCCGACCTCGTCGGGGATGCGTCCGTTCTTTTCGCAGACGTCCATCAGCTCGAGGAAGACCGACTGCATAACGTCTTCGGCGGCTTCTTTCGAGCGCGTCACGCGAAGCGCCGTGTAGTAAACTGCCGCGCGGTACTTCTCGTATATACTCGAAAACTGTCTTGAAGCGTACTCGGTCATTTTGTTCCTCGCTTTGCTGTCGGATCGGTTCGTCTTACACCTTATTAACGACGGGGAAGTCTGTTTTGTTGGAATTATTTGAAAAAAGTCGAAAAAATTATTCGAGCATCTTTTTGAAATCGTCCTCGCTGATAATCGGAACTCCGAGGCTCTGCGCGTTCGTCAGCTTGCTGCCGGGGTTTTCGCCGGCGAGGACGTAGGTCGTCTTCTTCGATACGCTGCCGGAGACCTTGCCGCCTCGGTCGGTTATGAGCGCGGAGGCGGCGCTTCTGTCCATCGAGGGCAGCGTGCCGGTCAGCACGAAGGTCATACCGGCGAAGCGCTCGTCCGCGTTCGCCTTCGCGTCCTCGGTCAGCTTGACGCCGGCTTCGCGCAGGCGGCCGAGCAGGTGGCGCGTGCCCTCGCGGGCGAAGAAGGAGACGACGCTTTCGGCGATGACTCCGCCGATCTCGTCGAGCTGTGTCAGCTCCTCGGCGGCAGCAGCCTCGAGCTTTTCGACGGTGTCGTATTTCTTCGTTATTATCCTCGCGGTCTGGAGCCCGACGTTGCGGATGCCGAGCGCGAAGAGCAGTCTCGCGAGCCCCGCGCCCTTTGAACGCTCCGCCGCCGCGATAAGATTAGCCGCGGAGGTCTGTCCCATACGCTCGAGCGCGGCGACCTTGTCCGCCTCGAGGTAGTAGATGTCGGCGGCGTTGGAGATGAGCCCTTCCTTGACGAGCAGCTCCGCGAGCGCGGGGCCGAGCCCGTCTATATCCATCGCGTCGCGCGAGGCGAAGTGTATGATGTTGCGCAGACTCTGCGCCGGGCATTCGGGGTTGACGCAGCGGACGGCGACCTCGACTCCGTCGTTGACAACCGTTTCGCCGCAGGCGGGGCAGACGGTGGGGAATTCGTATTCCGGAGTCAGCGGCGGACGCTTTGAAAGGTCGACGCTGACTATCTCGGGGATGATGTCGCCGGCCTTGCGGACGATAACGGTGTCGCCGACGCGGACGTCCTTCTCGCGGATGAACTCGCGGTTGTGCATCGTAGCGCGGCTGACGGTCGTTCCGGCGAGGCGGACCGGCTCGAGCACGGCGGTCGGAGTCAGAACTCCGGTGCGCCCGACCTGTATCTCGATGTCGCGAAGCAGCGTCGGCTTTTCCTCCGGCGGATACTTGTAGGCGATGGCCCACCGCGGCGCTTTCGCGGTGCTTCCGAGGGCGCGGCGCTTTGTGAAGTCGTTGACTTTGATAACCGCGCCGTCGATGCCGAACTGCAGGCTGTCGCGCATTTCGCCGATGGCGGCGATATGCTGAAGCGCTTCGTCAATGTTTTTGCAGAGCCTGCGGTGCGGGATAGCGGGTATGCCGAGCGAGGCGAGCCAGTCGAGCGACTGCGAATGGCTCTGCGGAGTGTAGCCGCGCGCCTCCTCGACGTTGAAGACGATGATGTCGAGCGCGCGCTTGGCGGCGATCTTCGGATCGAGCTGGCGCAGGGAGCCTGCTGCGGCGTTGCGCGGGTTTTTGAAAAGCGGCTCACCGAGCTCCTCGCGCTCCGCGTTGAGCTTGTTGAAGGTGGCGGCGCTCATATATATCTCGCCGCGTATGCGCAGGTATTCCGGCGCGTTCTGCAGTTTCAGCGGCAGGGAGCGGATGGTTTTTACGTTCTGCGTGACGTCCTCGCCGACGACGCCGTCGCCGCGCGTTGCTCCGCGCACGAGCACGCCGTTTTCGTATTCGACGGCGACGGAGAGCCCGTCGATCTTCGGCTCGACGTCGTATTCGGCTTCGCCGCATGCCTCGCGGACGCGGCGGTCGAATTCGCGCAGCTCCTCGAAGGAGAAGGCGTCCTGCAGGCTTTGCAGCGGCGAAGCGTGGGTGACCTTTTGGAACTCGTCCAGCGCCTTTCCGCCGACGCGGACGGTGGGGGAGTCGAAGCGGCGCAGCTCGGGGAACTGTTCCTCGAGCCCGGCAAGCTCGCGCAGCAGCATATCGTATTCGTAGTCCTCGACGGCGGGATCGTCCAGCACGTAGTAGCGGTAGCTGTAATCGTTCAGCGTCGCCGTCAGTTCGTCAATTCGTTTTTTGGCTTCGGAAGCGTTCATAAAACTCCTCTTTTCGCGTTCGCGTTTATACAAAGTTATTATAACATATCCAGCCGGATATATCAACGGTAATTACACGCGCAAACGCGAAAAAAGCGGCTCGACGGAGCCGCTTTTTTCGTACCGTTTTCGCGCTTGTCAACGGGCGCGTCAGGTTTCCTTTTTGATGCCGAAGAGCTTCCTCAGCAGTCCCGCGAGCATACGCGGGCTTTTCACCACAACAACCTTCATAATCGTCAACTCCGTTCCGCCGTCGCGCGCGGCCGTTCTTTCTCCGCCGTCAGCAGTATAGCGAGAACAGGCCGCACAAAAACAGCAGGCACGCCATCACTATCACCGTGACCGCGGAGGGCAGCAAGGTCAGTAGAATAACGCAAAGCCCCATTCCGAGCGCGATATACCCGATGACGTTTTTAGGGCCCATAGCCGTCGACCTCCGTTCGATATTACATTATACGGGGAAGCGGCGGGAATGTTCCTTTTCCGTGCGCGAATTTGCGATTTTGCATAAAAAAGAAGACGCCGCGCGGGCGTCTTCTCGCTTTACGTTGTTATTCAGACGCAGTCTTTGATACGCCCTACGGCTCTTTCTTCGCCGAGTAACTGCATAATGCTCCAGAGGTCGGGGGTGTTGCGGTGGCCGGTAACGGCAACGCGGAGAACCTCCGCGACGTCGCTGACGCTGCCGGGGAAGGCGTCGGGGTTTTCTTTATACGCGCGCATATCGGTGGCGAAGCCCATCGAGGCAGCTATCTCCTTTACCTTCGCGAACCACGCCTGCCCGTCGTCGGAATGGTCGTAGGAGGCGAGGAAGGCGGTGAGTATCCGCTTGCAGGTTTCGGGCGGGAGCGGGAAGTCGCGCTCCGGCGCGAAGGTCCCGTCGAAGTAGCAGGAAACGACCTCCTTAGCCTGGCTCGCGCAGATGAAGTCCTTGCGGCGCTTCTTGCCCGCGCCCATACAGAGGTCGAGCACGCCGAGCGCGTAAGTCTTATCCGCGAGCAGCTTCGCGAAGTCGGGGTCGTAGTTGTTCGCCCAGTCGAGCAGGAAGGCGTAGAACTCCTCGCCCGTCAGCTTGGAAATGACCGTCTTGCTGACGTCGTCGAGCTTCGCGATGTCGAAGAGCGCCCCGGACTGTCCCATCTTGCCGATGGAGAACTTGAAATCCTCGAGCGGCGCGTCGGGGTTCTTCAGCATCCACTCCTCGAAGTTGGAGTTGAGCAGCGTCATCAGATACGTCTTGACGGCGAGCGGATGGTAGCCGAGCTTGCGGTAGTATTCGAGCGCGAGCTCGGGGTCCTTGCGCTTTGAAAGCTTGCGCTTCGTGCCGCCGTCGAGCTTCATCAGCTGCGCGTGGTGGCCGTACTTCGGAGGCTTGAAGCCGAGCATACGGAAGAGCTCGAGGTGTATCGGGAGGGAGGAGAGCCATTCCTCGCCGCGGAGCACGAGCGTTGTGTGCATAAGGTGGTCGTCGACGACGTGCGCGAAGTGATAGGTCGGGATGCCGTCGGATTTGAGTATGACCTCGTCGCGGTTGTTGGCGGTGACGGAGATCTCGCCCTTGATGCTGTCGCGGAAGGTGAACTTCTGCGTTCCGTCGCCGGCGGAGCGCATTCTGATAACGTATGGAACGCCCGCGTCGATCCGCTCGCGTATCTCTTTATATGAAAGCTCGCGGCAGCGCGCCCATTCGCCGTAGTAGCCGGGAGTGAGCTTCTGTTCGCGCTGCTTCTCGCGGATGTCGTCGAGGTCCTCGGCGGTGCAGAAGCAGGGGTAGGCGAGCCCTTCGGCGACCATACGCTTGACGAACGCCTTGTAGACCTTCTCGCGCTGACGCTGATAGAAGGGGCCGTATGTTTTATCGCCGTCCATCTCCGCGCCCTCGTCGAAGGTGATGCCGAAATATCCGAGCGTCGTGATGACGGCTTCGACCGCGCCCTCGACCTTGCGCTTCAGGTCGGTGTCCTCTATGCGCAGGTAAAAAACGCCCTTGCTCTGCCGCGCGATACGCTCGTCCGCGAGCGCGGAAAAGAGGTTGCCGAGGTGTATGAAGCCGGTCGGGCTCGGCGCGATGCGCGTCACCTGCGCGCCCTCGGGCAGGGCGCGTTCGGGATAGAATTCCGCGTAGTATTCCGGCGTGGCGTCGATATCGGGGAAAAGCTCTTCGGCGAGCTTTCTGCATTCGTTCTCTGTCATGGCTGTATCCTGTCCTCCGTTATTTCGTTTCGAACTGGCTGGGGTGCTTCGCGAAGAAGTCGAAGCGCGGCTCGAGCTCCGCGAGCCTGTGCGCGTTCTTGTCGTCGCAGAAGTAGTAGATGTTCTCGAAAATATGCTCCCAGTTGAAGAAGTCATCGCCGAAGCCGAGGAGTCTGACGAGCAGCTCGGTGCCGGCGGGCGCGACCGGGTGGACGAGCACCGCGCAGACGCGCAGCATATGGAACGCGTTGACGAGCGTCCTGCGGCGCAGCTCGGCGTCGTCGTTCCTGTCGGCGTCGCCCATATTCTTCGCCCAGTACTTGTTGCAGTCGCGGATGTATTTGTCGAGTATCGCCATAACCGAGTGCAGCTCGCATTTATACATCGCCTGCTCGTATTCGAGGATAACGCCGTTCGCTTCATCGACGACGTCCGCGTCCGGCTCGCCGTAAGGTATAACGCCGTCGTAATACTTCTGCGTGGTGTAGAAGCAGGAGCGGCAGAGGCGGTTGAGGACGTTGGTCAGCAGGTTGCCTTCCTTGAGCGCGGGGTCGCTGTCGGTCGGGTTCGCCTTGGGGTTATACGGCTTCGGCTGGAAGCTGACGCTGCGAAGTCCGAGCCCGAGCGCGAGGAAGTGCGCGCGGAGCTGTTCGGCGGTGTAGCGGTCGAGAAGCTCGGCTGCCATCGGCGGCTTGACGTTGCCGCTGCTGCTGGCTTTTTTGTCGAGAAAGAGTATGTGGTAGTTGGCGACGAGCGTCGGGAGCGTAAGCTGTCCCTCGGCGGGCTCGGTTGTGAGGTTTTCTTTGCCCTGCTGGCCCATAAACATAGCCATTTCGGCGATGCCGTAGAAGTAGATGTTGTCCTGTCCGATGAACTGGAAGACCTCGCAGTCCTTTGAGAGCCACCATTTCTTCCATTCGTCGTCCGGCGCGCCTTTGGATTTGAGATAGGTTTTTGTGAAGGAGATAGGCGCCCAGAGCGATTCCGGCCATACCCAGACGGTCAGCCCGCTTTCGCCCTCGAGCGAAGGCGCGGGGACGCCCCATTCGATGTTTCCGGTCAGGCGGAAGGGGACGAGCGTCTTGCCGGTGCGGAAGCGTACGCCGTTTTCGGTCAGTATCTCGCAGGCGCGGTCGCGGACCGTCAGCTCGTCGAACTCCAGCACGAAGGAGGTCTTGCCCTCCTCGGAGCGCATGACGTGCTCGGGCAGGGAGGACTTCAGCGCCTCGTAGTCGGGGAGGTTTTCGTTCTTGACGTATATGACCGGGGGAATGAGGAATTCGTTTATCGTGTCTGAAACTATGCGGCGGACGTTGCCCTTGTCCTTCAGTCCGTCGGTGTATTTCTGCATCAGCTCTCGGAAGTCGGTCAGAGAGAAGTACCAGTTGGTGACGTCGCGCATCTCGGGCGTTTCGCCGGTCAGCGTGCTCTTTGGCGCGATGAGGTTTTCCGGCATATACTGGTGACCGAGATCGCATTCGTCGGCGTAGGCCTTTTCGGAGCCGCAGCCCTGCACGGGACAGCGCCCGACGACCTGCCTGCCGTTGAGGAAAACGCCGAGCTTCGCGTCGTAAAACTGCCTTGTGACGAGCTTTTTCAGCCAGCCGTTCTCATAGAGATTGCGGATGAAGCGGTCGGATACCTCGCGGTGTATGTCGCGGCTTTCTCCGAGTCCGGAGGCGGCGAAAAGGTTGAGGCTTATCTCATAGTCCGCCAGAGTCTTCTTCTGGCTCTCGTGGTTGCCGCGCACGAAGTCTTCTATCGTGCCGCTGAAGCTTCCTTCCTCGCAGAGCTTGCGGTAGCCCTCGGCGATGGGTGAGCCGTAGCAGTCGGTGCCGGAAACGAAGATGACGTTATCCTTGCCGATTCTGTCGCGCAGGAAGCGCGCGTATGCGTCGGCGGGCACGAAGACGCCGCCGATGTGGCCGAAATGCAGGCTTTTGTTTCCGTAGGGCATTCCCGCGGTAATGACGGCGCGTTTCGGGAAATGCGGTCTCTTGATGCTTTCTTCCATAACTACCTCCGATGAGTGTGGACGTCCATATACGTTAATATTATAACGATTTCGCGCCGTTTTGCAAGAGTAAAATACGCCCTGAGTCAAAAAAGAAACAGAAAAGTCCGATTTCGTCTTGACATATTTTTCTTCTTTGATATAATATAATAGTTTTTATAGTGAGCGAGTATGCGTTTACGCGCCGCTCTCCCGACAATCATTTTTGGAGGAAAACATGGGACTCAAAAACAAAAAAGAAATCGAAAAGAACGTAGTCGAGCTGGAGATCGTCGTTACCGCGGATGAATTCAAGGACGCGACCGACGTTGCTTACAGGAAGATCGTCAAGGAAGTCAAGGTCGACGGCTTCCGTCAGGGCAAGGCTCCGAAGGGTATGATCGAGAAGAAGTACGGCAAAGAGATCTTCTACGAAGAGGCCGTTAATTTCATATTTCCGTATTCCTACGACGCCGCCGTCAAGGAAGCGGGCATAACCCCCGTTTCGCAGCCCGACGTCGAGATTATCGGAGACGTCACCGACGACGGCTTCACCTTCAAAGCGAAGGTCACCGTCAAGCCGGAGATCTCCCTCAAGGCGTACAAGGGGTTGAAGGCGACCAAGAAAAAGGTCACCTTCACCGCCAAGGAAGTTGACGAAGAGCTGGAAGTCCGCCGCGAAAAGGTCGGCAGACAG
>JAFTEJ010000059.1 GCA_017453725.1 Clostridia bacterium
CGCGCTCGTTATCCATATGGATGAGGAAGCGGGCAACGAGTATATGGCCGGCGAGGTCGACTTCGACCTAAGAGTCCTTGCCACTCAGGAAGCCTATGAAGCGGACAGCTTCGGCACGGATTACGACGCGAACGCGGAATATCCCCCGGCGCCGCTGCTCATTAACACCACCACCTCCGGCAACCACGATTCCGCCGCGCAGGAAGCTATCGTCATCGAAGATGTGAGCGCCATCTCGACGATCCCCGCCGAAACAACCGTAACGACGGCTACGATCACCGGCGGCTCCGCTTCGACCGGCAAGCTCAGCCGCGCAATCGCAACAACGCCCGGCGACAACAGCGTGACCTATGACATCAGCTACTCCTACACGACCACCACGACGAGCGGAACCGAAACCACCAGCACGACAGAGGCGGTTACCGCGTTCAGCAACATCGTCGTCAACAATCTGAACATAGGACCCAATCTTGCGAACGTCACCGTGACCCACTCTCACACGGGCTCCAATCCCGTTCCCATGACCGCGCTGGCGAGCGCCGACACGGACGCCGAGGGCTATTATTACGATTACGTCACCGGCGTTCTCACCATCAAGTCGATGACCTACAGTGACTTCATCGTATCCTACACGAAGAAGATCGACGTATCGTCCGTAACGATCTCCGGCGACGCCACCGTCGAAACCGGCTCTACGCTTGCGCTTGCCGCGACGGTACTCCCCGCCAACGCCTCTTATAAGGACGTTGCGTGGACTTCCTCCGACGCGGCCGTAGCCACCGTGGACGCGAACGGCGTCGTCACCGGCGTCGCCGAAGGCTCCGTCACCATCACCGCCACCGCTGACGGACATAGCGCGACCTTCGATGTTTCCGTTTTCCCCGCCGGTTGCGTGTATATCTCCGACGTTACATCGTTGCAGCTGGCGTCAAGGAAAAGTCTTAATGACCCAAAAGATGACGTCTATATAGTCCTGACAGGCGACATTATTTTCGATTCCCCTGATGATTTTGTTGTAAAAACGGATAATAGGTATTGCAATCTCATCGTTATGAACAGAGATGTTACAATCAATCTGAACGGTCACAACATCCGCGCAACCGAAAACGCGTTTATACCCGAAAGAGAGAACGCGGGCGACGTCCCGAAAATGATACTAATCTATAAAGCTTCCCTGACTATTATCGGTGAAGGAAATGTTGTTACAGAGAATCAGGGAATTGCAGTAGATAGTTTTCAGGACTCCACTGTTAATATTTACGGCGGAAACTATGTGTCAAATTCGCATATTAGGACCGAAAGCGCCGTCTATGTGAATAAAGGAACAGCTTCCATCAATGTATACGGCGGAACATTTATGGACAGCAATTACGCCTTTAACGTACACGATGATTACGGTGGCAAAATTGTCATTCACGAAGGCGTCAGCTTCAAAGAGTTCTCCGAAGCTAACAGCACACAGCTTATCGCTTCCGATATAAGCCATAATCGGATTAAGGCTGCTGACGGATGCTATTTCAAGACATCGGAGATCGGCGGTCAAACGGTTTACGAGGTCGCTTTAATCGGAGAATAAAATCCCATTCGATTGTCACCGGGGGCTTTACGTCCCCGGTGATTCTTTTGAATGAAAAGGCTTTTCACAGCATTATCCGCGCACCAAAAAAACGCACCCGACCGGGTGCGTTTTTTGCGTGTTGTTACTGCGGAGCTCACGGACTGCCGCTCGTCACGGCAAGCGCAGCGCGGGCTATTCCGCTATCGCTTCGACGTAGAAACTGACGGGTCGGAAGCCGTCGTTGCAGGAGATCATCGCGGACTTCGGGTCCTTCATCCAGCCGTCGTAGAAGTTGCCGCCGCCCGCCGCGAGCTGCTCGACGAACGGGCGCAGCGAATACCACGCGCTTTCGCAGAAGCCCTCCGGGCGCTTGCCGCCCTTGCTGACGAAGACCTTGCCGATCTCCATATCGCAGGCGTGCTCTATCGGGTTTTCGTATTTGTCGGCGAGGTCCTTGTAGAAGGTCCTGCGCATCACGGTTATACGGCAATCGGGCATAGGTTTTCCTCCCGTTATTGTGTTATGTCATTCCGAGGAGCCGCGAAGCGCCGACGGGGAACCCCCCACCGAAAGCAGGGCGCGCGCAAGCTGAGGGGACCGCTCTTCGCGGGCTGTTTCAGTTCAGAGTTCAGAACTATGACGCGGCTTCGCCGCAGTTATGAGCTCGCTTCGCGAGCGTTTTACGCCGCTTCGCGGCTGCACCTCATCTGTCAAAACCCGCCTTGCGGGTTTTGACACCTTCCCCTCAAGGGGAAGGCTTATTCGCCGCGCCGCGAGCGCAAACCGAGGGGGATCCTTCGGCTGCGCCTCAGGATGACAGAGCGCAGCGCCTGTCATTCCTCTTCGCCGCCTCAAGAATAAGGCTTAGCCGCAGCAGTTTTTATACTTCTTGCCGCTGCCGCAGGGGCAGGGATCATTCGGGCCGATCTTCTTTTTCTTGACCGTCGGCTGCTTTTTGACGGAGCCGTCGCCGCCGTGGGAGGAATGGATGGGGTTGGCGATCTGCTCGCGCACCATCTTCTCCTGCCTGACTATCCTCGCGGCGAGGACGCGCTTGACGGTATCCTCCTTTATCGCCTCGATCATCTCGTCGAACATATCGAAGCCTTCCTGCTTATACGCGTTGACGGGGTCCTGCTGGCCGTAGGAGCGCAGGTAGATACCGCGCTTGAGGTCCTCCATCGCGTCGATGTGGTCCATCCAGCGCGAATCGACCGAACGCAGCAGCGCGATGCGCTCGAGCTCGGGGTACATATCCCCGAACAGCTCGCGCTGCGACTCAATCTTCTCATCCGCGCGGCGCATAAGCTCGTCTATGACGTCCCTGCGGTCGAGCTCCTGAAGCTCCTCGCGGGTATAATTGAAGGTGTTTTCGTCCGTCAGCACGCCGAGGTAGTGGTCGCGCAGTCCCATAAGGTTCCAGTCGTCCGGAATATTGCCGCCGATATACATATCGCAGACGGCGTTTATCGTATCCTCCTTCATCTTCTCGATGAAGGGATGGATATCCTCGCCGGCGAGCACCTTGCCGCGCTGGTCGTAAATTATCTCGCGCTGGCGGTTCATAACGTCGTCGTACTGCAGGACGCTCTTGCGGATCGCGAAGTTGCGGCTCTCGACGCGCTTCTGCGAGCTTTCGATGACGTTGGTCAGCATCTTCGACTCGATGGGCATATTCTCGTCCACGCGGAGCATCTCGAGCGTCGCCTTTATGCGGTCGCCGCCGAAGAGCCTGACGAGCTCATCCTCCGCCGAAAGGAAGAAACGGCTCGCGCCGGGGTCTCCCTGTCTGCCGCTTCGTCCGCGGAGCTGGTTATCGATACGGCGGCTCTCGTGCCGCTCCGTGCCGACGATGAAAAGCCCGCCCGCCTTGACGACCTGCTCCGCCTCCTTGGCGGTTTCGGCGCGGTATTCGTCATAGTATTCGCGGAACTTCGCGCGTGCGCCGAGGATGTCCGGGTCCTCCGTTTCGGCGTAGCCCGTGGCTTCGACGATGAGCTCCTCCGGCACCTGCTCCCTGCGCATACGCGCCTTGGCGAGGTATTCGGCGTTGCCGCCGAGCATTATGTCGGTTCCGCGTCCGGCCATATTCGTCGCGATGGTCACGGCTCCGAGCTTGCCCGCCTGCGCGACGATCTCGGCCTCCTTCTCGTGGTGCTTCGCGTTGAGCACCTGGTGCTTGATCCCGCGCTGCTTGAGCAGCTTCGAAAGCAGCTCGGACTTCTCGATCGTCACGGTGCCGACGAGAACGGGCTGTCCCTTCCCGTTGCACTCGGCTATCTGGTCGATGACGGCGTTATACTTCGCCTGCTCGGTCTTGTAAACGACGTCCGGCTTGTCGTCGCGGATCATCGGCTTGTTGGTGGGGATCTCGACGACGTCGAGGTCGTAGATCTCGCGGAACTCGTCCGCTTCCGTCAGCGCGGTACCGGTCATGCCGGCGAGCTTGTCGTAAAGGCGGAAGTAGTTTTGGAAGGTGATGGTCGCGAGCGTTTTGCTCTCCTTGGCGACGGTGACGTTCTCCTTCGCCTCGATCGCCTGATGAAGTCCCTCGTTGTAGCGGCGTCCGTACATAAGGCGGCCGGTGAACTCGTCGACGATGATGACCTCGCCGTCCTTGACGACGTAGTCGACGTCGCGCTTCATAATGCCGCGGGCGCGTATCGCCTGGTTGATATGGTGGGAGAGGGTCATATTCTCCGGATCGTTGAGGTTGTCTATATTGAAGGCGCGTTCGACCTTTTCGACTCCGCGCGGAGTCAGCGTGGCGGTACGCGCTTTTTCGTCGATGATGTAATCTGCGTCGATGTTGTCGTGGTTCTCCTTCTCGTTGAGCTCCACGAAGCGCTCGGCGCGGAGCGTCTGCGCGACGCGGTCGGCGAGCTGATAAAGCTCCGTCGACTTGTCGCCGGGCCCCGAAATGATGAGCGGCGTCCTCGCCTCGTCGACGAGGATGGAGTCGACCTCGTCGACTATCGCGTAGCTGTGTCCGCGCTGTACCATACGCTCCTTATATGTGACCATATTGTCGCGCAGGTAGTCGAAGCCCATTTCGTTATTCGTGCCGTAGGTGATGTCCGCCGCGTACATCGGGCGGCGCTCGGAGGGCTCGACGTCGTGGATGACGAGTCCGACGGAAAGCCCGAGATAGCGGGAGACCTTGCCCATCCATTCGCTGTCGCGCTTGGCGAGGTAGTCGTTGACCGTTACGATGTGGACTCCGTTGCCGGTCAGCGCGTTGAGGTAGGCCGGAAGCGTGGCGACGAGGGTCTTGCCTTCGCCGGTCTTCATCTCTGCGATGTTGCCCTTGTGAAGCACGACGCCGCCGATCATCTGCACGGGATAGTGGCGCATATTCAGCACGCGCCAGGACGCCTCCGCCACGGTGGCGAACGCCTCCGGCAGGATGCTGTCGAGGTCCTCGCCGTTGGCGATGCGCTGCTTGAACAGGGCGGTCATACCCTTCAGCTCCGCCTCGCTCATATCGCGGAAACGGTCCGCGAGCGCGAGCGCCTTGTCAGTGAAGACCTGCGCCCGCTTGATCTCCTTGCGGTTATATCTGTTCGACATCATATTATCGAGAAATCCCATATTGCGTCTCCTTTATGAAAGAAATCTGCCGCGCAGAACGACTGCCTTAAGCCTCAGACCGCCGTCGACGAGGATGAGGTCGGCGCGTTTGCCGGCGGCTATACTGCCGATGCGCGAATCCGCGCCGATAACGCGGGCAGGCGTGAGCGAAGCCGCTCTGACCGCGTCCGCGAGCGGCACGCCGAAATCCACGGCGCTGCGGACGTTATCCAGCAGGAAGCCGCCTCCTCCGGCTAAGCTTCCGTCGGCAAGCCTTACCGCCTTTCCCCCGTCGCGCCGGTGCCTTGCGCCGCGGAAGACGTATTCGCCCTCCGGCAGTCCGGCTCCGGCTACGGAGTCGCTGACAAGCGCGACCCTTTCCGCGCCGAGGGCTTTGAAGGCGAGTCGGACGGCGGCCGGGTGAACGTGTTCGCCGTCGCATATCAGCTCGCAGGTTACGTTCGCGCTGTCAAGCGCGGCGCCGGCGAGCCCCGGCTCGCGGTGTCCCATGGGGAGCATCGCGTTGAACAGGTGCGTGACGTGCGAAGCGCCGCGCGCGAACGCCCGCTTCGCCGTTTCGTAATCCGCGGCGGAGTGCCCGAGCGACACGGCCGCGGTCTTTTTTATTTCATCTATGAGCTCATCCGCGCCGTCTTGTTCCGGCGCGACGGTGACGAGCTTCACATATCCCTTCGCCGCTTCGCGAAGCCGCGCGAAGAGCGCCGTATCCGGCTTTGAAAGAAGCTCCGCCGGGTGCGCTCCGCGCTTCGTCTCCGAAAGGAAGGGGCCCTCGAGGTTTATCCCCTCCGGCGCGGCGCAGTCGTCGGGAACTCCCGCGGCGATGAGCGCCGATATTTCTCCGGCGACGGAAATCAGCCGTTCAAACTCCATGGCGCGGCAGGTCGGAAGAAACGCCGTCGTGCCGCCCGCGGCGAGCGAACGCGCCACGTCCGTCGTGGCTCCGCCGCCGTCGAAGCACTCCCGCTCTCCGAAGCCGTGGGTATGTATATCGACGAGTCCGGGCAGGACGAACAGACCGGAGGCGTCGAAGCTCTCCACGCACGGCATCGCCTCGGCGGAGATGCTTTCGCCCTCGATATATACGTCTTCACGCGCGAGGGTGAAGTCCCCGCGCAGCACGGTCCCGTTTTTTATGAGCATTCGTCGGTCGCCTTTCGTTATATCGGCGTCGAAACGCCGCCGATGTTGCCGATGCGCCAGCTTCCGTCCGGAAGCAGCACGGCGTAGTTGCCGTCGCCGAAGCAGACGATGTCCCTGTACTGAAAAGCGCAGACCATATCGCCGGCGCCGTTATAGATGCCGTAAAGCCCGTCGTGGTTCAGGGCGACCATGCCGTTGACGTCCGCGTCGTAGGGCATACCCGAGCCCAGCGAACCGCAGGAGGCGCCGACATAGGCGTCGTCGTAATAGAAGCCGATAATCTCCTCGCCGCGCTCGTTGACGTAGCCCCACCTGCCGTCCTTTTTGACCGCCGCCAAGCCGTTGGCGAAAGGCAATCCCTCGTCGTAGACCGGCTCGGTGATGAGCTTGCCGTCGTGTCCGACGAGCCCAACCTTGCGGGTGTTAAGGTCGAATATTATCTCAGCCTTTCCCTCGGCTGGGAGGTCCTCCTCCGGAACAGGGTAAGCGTCGACCTCATAATAGACCACCTGCTGATTCGCGGCGTCCCAGACGAAGACGGCCGGACCGCCGTGAGCGCAAAGGTTGCCCTCGGTGAAGGTCTTCTCCTCGGGATCGTAGGTGTACTCGCTGCCGTCCGCCTTCGTCAGGACGAAGAAATACCCGACCTCGCAATACTTGACCGCGGAGTATTCCGCCGGGACGATCACCTCGCCGGCGGAGTTGATGAGTCCGATACTGCCGGTTGCGGCGTCCTTGAAAGAGGCGAGTCCTCCTCCGACAAACGCGAGGTCAGTCATATTCTCGCCGAGCTCATCGAACACCGGTTCGACGTATTCGGGTTCGGCGGGCGAGCTTTCGTTTCCGCTACCGCCCTCGCTTCCGCAGCCGAAGCAGAGCGCAAGCATAAGCAGCGCGAGCGTGAGACAAAGGATCGCTCTTAAATTCTTTTTCATTTGGATTTCCTCCGGTTTTCTTTTTTATCGTCTTTTATTTGCCTTTTTTATCGTCGTCCTTGAACACCCAGTTCTTCTGCACGAAGTATCCGACGAAGAACAAAGTCGTATCGACCGCCATCTTGACGACGGTCTTCAGCAGTCCGGCCGCGCCGGTCAGGTCGACGAACAGGTACACCAGTCCGTAGCTCGCGCCCATCTGACAGAGCCACATGGTGTAATAGCGGCGCATGCTCGCTTTTCCGCCGCTGCGGAAGACCGCCTTTTTGTTGATCGTATAGTTGACTATCGACGAGCAGATACGCGCGGCCACCGTGGAAATGAGCAGCTTTACGGAGGTCGGCACGCCGGTCATATCGAGCAGCCAGTTGAGCAGCGTAAAGATACAGAGCTCAAGCAGCGTTGAAATCAGGGAGTTGAGCGCGAACGCGAAAACGCGGTATATGCGCACCGAGTCCGCGACGACGCGGAACTTCGAGCTGACGTTGCCGTTGATATAGACCGTCTTTATCGGCACCTCGCGGATGGGCACGCCCTTCTTGCCCGCGTAGACGAGGGCGTTCATCTCGAACTCGTAGCGCTCGCCCTCGATCTCAAGCAGCTCCGCGAAGCGGCAGGCGGGCAGTCCGCGCAGTCCCGTCTGCGTATCGGTAAGGCGCAGCCCGGTCGACATACGCAGCACCGTGCGCGTCGCCTTGTTGCCAAAGCGGCTGCGGGCGGGCACGTTCTTCGAATCGAAGTCGCGGCAGCCCATAACGACGCTGTCCGGATGCGCGGCGAGCTCCAGCGCGACGGCGGTTATATCCTCGACCGTGTGCTGTCCGTCGCTGTCGGCGGTGACCGCGCCGGCGATGCCGGGGCGGTTTTCGATAAGCCAGCTTATAGCGGTCTTCAGGGCGCTGCCCTTGCCCCTGTTCACCTCGTGCGTCAGCAGCGTGACGCCGCCGAACGCCGCCGCCTCATCGTAAAAATGAAGCGTCTCGGCGGCTGAGCCGTCGTTTATTATCACTATGTCCTCAAAGCCCGCGCCGACGAGTCCGCCGACGACCTCGACGAGCTTTTCGTCCGGGTCGAGGCTCGGGATCACGATGGAAATGTTTTTCATAACATCTTCTCCGTCTTTAAAAACATCCAGAGTATATTATATATCAAACAGCCGGATATTGCAAGTGTTATTATGCTTATTGCCTTTTCGGACGTTCTATGGTAAAATGTATTACGAAAGGCGGTGCTGTATGATGAAATACGTTCTCGCGCTCGACGAAGGCACGACCAGCGCGCGCGCTGTGCTTTTTGACGCGGAATGCCGCGCGGTCGCGATGGCGCAGCGCGAATTCACGCAGATCTATCCCCGCGCGGGCTGGGTCGAGCACGACGCGGTGGAGATATACGCCAAACAGTGCTCGGCCATGACCGAATGCGTCGCGAAAAGCGGCGTCTCCCCCTCCGACATCGCCGCGGTCGGCATAACGAACCAGCGCGAGACCACCGTCGTATGGGACAGGCGCACCGGCGAGCCGGTCTGCAACGCGATCGTATGGCAGTGCCGCCGCACGGCGGACATATGCGACCGCCTCGTCGCGGAGGGCCTGAGCGGCTACGTCTCCGAGAAGACCGGACTGCGCATCGACGCTTATTTCAGCGGCACCAAACTCAAATGGATACTCGACAACGTGCCTGGCGCGCGGGCGCGGGCGGAACGCGGCGAGCTGCTTTTCGGCACCGTCGACTGCTGGCTGCTGTGGAAGCTGACCGGCGGCGTTCACGCCACCGACCGCACGAACGCCTCGCGCACGATGCTCTACGATATTTCCGCCGACCGCTGGGACGATGGGCTGCTGAAAGCGCTCGGCGTCCCCGCCGCGATGCTTCCCGAGGTACGCAGCAGCGGCGAGGTCTACGGCTACACCGACGTTATGGGCGTGCGCCTGCCCGTCTGCGGCATCGCGGGCGACCAGCAGTCCGCGCTCTTCGGGCAGGGCTGCTTCGAGCCGGGCGAGGCGAAGAACACCTACGGCACCGGCTGCTTCCTGCTCGCCAACACCGGCGAAACGCGCCCGGACGTGAAAAACGGGCTTATCGTCACCGCCGCCGCGACCGAGAAGGGCGCTCCGAAGCAGTTCGCCATCGAGGGCAGCGTCTTCGTCGGAGGCGCGGCGATACAGTGGCTCCGCGACGAGCTGCGCGTCATCGAGCGCTCCGCCGACAGCGAAAAACTCGCGCTGAGCGTGCCGGACAACGGCGGCGCCTACCTCGTGCCCGCCTTCGTCGGGCTCGGCGCTCCCTACTGGGATATGCGCGCCCGCGGCGCGCTTTTCGGGATCACACGCGGCACGGACGGAGCCGCGCTCTGCCGCGCGGCGCTCGAATCCATCGCCTACCAGACGGACGACCTCATACGCGTTATGCGCGAAGCGGGGCTTCCGCTGACCTGCCTGAAGGCGGACGGAGGCGCTTCGCAGAACCGCTTCCTGATGCAGTTCCAGGCGGATATTTCCGACCTCGAGGTGCTCCTGCCGCCTTCGCCGGAGGCGACCGCGCTCGGCGCGGCGCTCCTCGCCGGGCTCGCGGCGGGCGTCTGGCGCGACCGCGCTGAAATCAAGGAAAAGCTCGTCGGCGGAACGCGCTATTCCCCGCTTATGAGCGCGGAGGAACGCGCACGGCTGCTCGACGGCTGGAAACGCGCCGTCGCCGCCTGCCGCGCCTTCGACGGGAACTGACCGCGATTATTCTTTACCGAACGGGAGGCTTATATTATGATGACCGTTATTGAGAAAAAAGTCCCGTCCTGCGACGGGGTTCACGAGCTCGCCGGCGTCGTCTATCTGCCGGAGGGCGAGCCGAAGGGGCTCTTCCACGTCGTGCACGGGATGACCGAGTACGTCGGGCGCTACGACGCCTTTATGCGTACCGTCACGGAGGCGGGCTTCATCTGCTTCGGCTACGACCACCTCGGGCACGGGCGCACCGCGAAGGACGATTCCGAGCTCGGCTACATCGCCAAAAGGAACGGCTGGAAGATGCTCGCGCAGGACGTCGCGGGCTTCGCCGCGGCGATGAAGACCGAATACGGCGACGGACTGCGCTACGTTCTGCTCGGGCACAGCATGGGCTCCTTCGTCGTGCGCACGGCGGCGGAGCTGACCTTCATCCCCGACCGCCTCGTCGTTATGGGCACTGCCGGCCCGAATCCGGCGACGAACCCCGGCGTTGCGCTGATGGGCGCGATGAAGCTGTTCAAAGGCGGCCGCGCCCGCTCCGCTTTCGCCGAGAAGCTCGCCTTCGGCAAGTATAACGAGCGCTTCGCCGACGAGGGCGACCCGCGGAGCTGGCTGACGAAGGACGCTGATATCCGCGCCGCCTATTCGCAGGACAAGTTCTGCACCTTCCGCTTCACCGTCAGCGCGTATCAGGATCTGATGCGCCTGCTCGGCTTCTGCAACAGCGGAAAGTGGTTCAGAAACATCGACAAATCCCTGCCGATACTGCTCGTTTCCGGCGGCGACGACCCCGTTGGCGGCTACGGCAAAGGCGTTACCGAGGTTTACGACCGCCTGAAGGCGGCCGGCGCGCAGGTCGAAATGAAGCTTTACGAAAACTGCCGCCACGAGATACTCAACGACACCTGCAGGCAGGAAACGATCGCGGATATACTCGAATTCGCGACCCGCGACTGACGCGCACCGTTATTTTGAACGACACGCGAAATATCGGCTTGCGCCGATGCGAAATATTCGCTTACGCGAATGCGATATGTCGGCTCACGCCGACGCGATATGTTCGCCTTCGGCGAACGCTGCGCCGCCTTCGGCGGCGACAACCCCTCAGGCGCTTCGCGCCAGCTCCCCTTACACGGGGTAGCCCACGGACGAGCGATGCTCGTCCCTACGGCGAAAATGGCGCTGTGACGGGTTGTTTGCGGCGTTACGCCGAAAAGGACAGCTCGTCTTTAAGATCCTTCGACTGCGCGGCGTTCCGCCGCTCCGCTCAGGATGACAGAACGGCTGCGTCTCTTGGGGATCCTTCGGCGGGATAACAGACACGCAAGGCTCTGCGGCAATGCGCGGGCGATTAAAATCGCCCCTACAACCTCTGCGAAGTCCGTCCCCGGAGGGGAAACAACTCCGACAGCAGAGTAAAGCGTTATTTACCAAATGTCGCAGCACGCGCAAACCGTAGGGGCGATCTTGATCGCCCGCCGAAACGTATCGTTACGCTGCCGTTCACTTCTCAGCATAAACCTAATCCTGCGCGTTCACGCAAACCGTAGGGACGAGCATTGTCGTCCGCGATTCATTTTGTCCATATACTATAAAAATACAGGAGGCAAACACAATGTTCAGAAACATCGGCAAAAAAATCAAAACCCTCGCGAAGGTCATCTGCTGGATCGGCATCATCGGAGGCGTCATCTCGGGACTCACTATGATCGCGGCCGGCGTCGCGGGCATCGGAGTCAACCTCTACGACGGCATCAGCACCAACTACGTCAGCGCCGCCGCGCTTATAGTAGTCGGCGTCATGGTGATGGTCGTGATCCCGCTTCTCTCCTGGCTCTCCAGCTTCACGCTCTACGGCTTCGGGGAAGTTGTTGACTGCGTTTCCGACCTCAAGCAGTCGAATGAGGAAATGCTCAACCGCGTTTCGAATATCGCGCAGAACGTCTACTACTCCGCGCAGAACAAACAGCAGAACGCCAATCAGCAATAAGACGGTTCCGTCCGAAAGCAGTTACGGGCTGTGCTATTCGGCACAGCCCGCATTTTTTGCGAAAATTTGCGAAAAAGTCATTCAGAGTCCGGTTTATCGGACACATATGCCGCTATAATATAATCGCAAGGCGGACGAACGGACAAAAACGCAGGACGCGCCGCCTGAAAAAGGAGGGGCGTTATGGACTTCCGGGACGACGTCGACAGAGACATTGAGGAAATGTGGGAGATGGAACAGATCTGGGGAGAAGAGCCCGTATCCCGCAGCGCCGGCTGCTCCTCCGGCTTCTGGAAGTTCATACTCGCCCTCGTGATTATATACTGGCTCCTCGACCTCATCTTCGGCAAGTGAGCCCGCGGCTCCGCCGCAGCGCTTGCGAAGCGAGCTCATAACCGCGGCGAAGCCGCATCATAGTTGTTAACTGTAAACTGACAACGAAACCCTGTCATTCCGAGGAGCCGCCGCCGAAGGCGGAAACGTGAAAGCGGGCTATGCCCGCCGGCGACGAGGAATCCCCAACCGAACGGCAGCGCGGCAATACGTTCAAATCGGCTCTGCCGATTTGAACCTCACTTCTTCACTATTCACTATTACCTATTCACTGCGAACGTCCTGCGTTCGCCCGGGGGATCCTTCGGCGCAAAGCGCCTCACGATAACGTGACGCCGGCGCCGTCATTCAGCGGCGCCGCGTCACTCGCCGATATAGGTAAACCGCTTGAAGGTCTTGCCCTCGCGCTCGACGGTTTCGTTCCACATGGCGAGCGGTCTCACCCAGTATCCGCCCTCGCCGTACAACGCCTGATAGACGACCTCGTCCTCGAGTGTTTCGGAATTCTTCGCGACGAAAAGGGCGCGGTATTCACCGCCCTTGAAGTGTCTGTATCTGCCCGGTCTGAATTCGGGCTCTCCTGTTTCGCTTTTGTTGGTTTTCATATTGTCACTCCTTTCCGGAAGAGTCGCCGCGCAGCTGTGCGGCGGCTTTTCCGCAGCCGATATAAACGTATAAACAAAATCCGGCTGAAGACCTGCTTCAGCCGGATCTGTTTACGCTATGCGTTACGCGCGCTTCTTGCTTTTTCTGCCGGTCAGCGCGAGGCCGATTCCGGAGCAGAGCGCGATGACGGAGAAGGCGAAGGTCAGAGTCATATCCCTGCCGATATCGCCCGTCTTGGAGTTCTTGTTCATACCCTCGGGGTTGCCGTCGGCGTCGAGCTTCTGATACGCCTGCAGGTCGGAGATGTAGATCGAGGTCGAGCCGGAGACGTTGACCGCCAGCGTGAAGGCGTCGGGCGCCGGGATCATCGGATGGCTGCCGCTCATTATTCCCTGCTCGTTTTCGAGCTGCTCCTCGAAGGAGGCGGTCGGGACCTTCAGCTCGGAATACTTCTCGGCGAGCTCCATATCGGAGATCTGCCAGTAGTACCAGTCGGGTCCGTGATAGGTCTTGGTTGAGTTCGTCGCCGAGCTCTCCCAGGTGTAGTTGACGTTGCTCAGCGAAAGCTGCAGGTATTTGCCGCTGGCGTATTCCTCCTTCTCGACGGCGACGTACATACGAATGCCGGAGATGTATTTATACTCACTGCCGAAGGGGTTGTTGTAAACGGCGTTGCCGTTATAGTTCGAGAACGAGAAGTTGGTCTTGCCGCGGTTGAGCTTGAAGCGAATGCCGAAGTCGGCCTCGGTGCTGATGAACGCCTTGTCTTCGGTGACGGACGCGACCGCGTTCTCAAGTGTGATACCGGGGTTGCCGGTGATGTTGTCCCAGGTCTTGAAGGAGTTGAGGTTGACGTATTTGACCTCGCCCTTTTCAAGTCCGTCGAGCGCCTTGCGGAGCTTCTCGCAGGCGGCGGCTACGTCCTCGGCCTCGGCGGAGGAGGAGTTGAAGGTCGTCTGCGCGGAAAGCAGCGCGCGGTCGAGCGCCTTCATCGAGGTGGCGCTGAACTCGTATTCGTCGACGTTCTGCGCCTCGCCGATCAGCGCGGCGAGCTCGGAAAGAGCGACCGCGTTATCGTTGGTCTCCTTCTTGTAATACTCCAGGCCGGAGATATAGAAGGTCGCGCCCGCGGAGGGCATAACCACTTCAAACTGGAAGATGTAGCCGGGGTTCGGCATCTTCTCCTCGCCGGAAAGCTCGGAGAAAGGAATGTATACGTAGCCGGGCCCGTCAAAGGTTATGACGTAGGGATCGCCCTTGCCCGCGCCGTCGATGGTGATCTTCTGTTCGCAGGCGGTGGTGATGTTGGCGTTGCCGCCGAGGGTGATCTTGAAGCCGGTCGTCGTCTTGGTCGCGCTGTCGTATCTCTTGAACTTGGAGTAGTCGGGAGACGAAACGTAGAAGCGGACGCCGGTATAACCCGTATGCGCGATACCGCCGAAGATATCGGCAGGCATTCTGGTGAAGCTGGTGGTGTTGGGGCGGAAGTTCTGGAAGATTATAGAGCTTGTGTCGCTCTTGCCGACGACCTTGATGATCTGCTTGGAGCCTTCCGCGCCGAACTTGGCTACCTCTTCCTCGTTGGAAACAAGCGACATAGTGCCGTTCTTGGCGTACGCCTTGGAGAGATCCTCGTCGGTCCAGTTCTCGAAGCCGGGAAGCCTCTTGCTGGATATGGTCAGCGGGACGAGCTGTCCGATGGCTTCCTGAAGCTGAACGGCGTACTTTTCCTTCTGCGTCGCGCTGTTGGCGGCCTTCGCCTGGTCATAGATCTTCTTGAAGACCTTCCAGGAGCTTGAGGTGTATTCCGCCCAGCGCTTCGTGGCGGCGTCAGTCATTATCTTCGTATAGGAAACGCCTCCCTCCTTGCTGAAGCAGGCAAGGTCGGACATCGTAAGGAAGCCGGTGGCGACGGTCGTTCTGCCGACGTCGATGGAGATGTAGTTAATCTCGGCAAGCTGCTCGTCGGTGACGCCGACTGTGGGGTCGTCGTCGTTGACGAAGTACTTATAAGCCGCCTTCTCATCTTCGTTCTCGGGGATATCGAAGAAGATATAGACGTTGTTGTTCGCTTCCCTGTCGGCATACTTGAACTTGACGCTTGCGGTGAAGTCGTGATCCGTCTCTTTCGCGCCGATGGTCAGGGTAATATTCTGCGTGATGCTCTTGGAGTTGAGCTGCACGCGCATTCCGTCGAAAGCGGAGAGGTCGACGCTGCCGTCCTCAAGCGAGAAGGGGTTGCCCGCCAGAGCGGTGAGTCCGGTGCCGGTAAGGGAGCCGTCCGCGAGCGGAGAAAGCGCGGTGAAGACGTTGCCGCTTGTGGCCTTCTTCGGAGATATGGTCAGAACGCCGGCTTCGCTGTTGGTCACGCTGCCGCCGTTGCCCATCGTCATGCCTTCGGGCGGGGTCGCCGTCTTCGCGATCGCGCCCCACGCGGCAAAGCCGGTCAGACGCGTCGAGACGAACGCCTCGTAATACGGCTCGTCGTCAGCGGAGGCACCCAGCGGGAAGATCCCGGTGAAAAGCGCTCCGACGAGTGATATGACGAGTATGAATGTAAGAATCTTTTTCATAGGTCTTTCCTCCTTTTCCCGACGCAAGGTCAGCGACCGCTGCGCTTAGCGCGGAAGGCCTTTCCGGTCATCGTCAGCATGCAGACGGCGAACGCCAGCAGACTGACGGCTATCACCGGCAGCAACGATACGGGAGCCTCCGAGCCGGGCAGATCACCATCGAGCGGGTTGCCCTCGTCGTCGAGTATCTTGTACGCGGCTATGTCGGACAAGCAGTAGAAGGCCTCCTGAACGAGATAGCTGCCCTGAATGTTGAAGGCGAAGTAGTCCAGGAATTCATAGTCCAGCGAGTAGTTATTGTTGGAAAGCTTGAAGTTGTTGAAGGGGAAGTAGACGTATCCGCTTTCCTTCATATCGGATGTGTCGACCGTGCAGGTCGCGGTAAGTATGGGCATAAACGCGTTGCAGTTGCCGATAGTCATGGACATACGCGTCGGGGCGCCGCCCTTGGGCATATAGAGGTAAACTCTTATGCCGTCGTAGCCGGTGGCGTTCCTGCCGCCGAAGGGTGTCGTTACCGCTTCGAGGCGCTTGTATTCGGCGCTCTCGCCGGAGTTGGCGTTCGAGTAGCTGTAAAGCTGCATCGCGCCTGACTTGTATTCGATAAGCAGACCGGCGTCGGTAACGTCGTTGCCGTCCTCGTCCTTGGCGAGGTAGGCCTGGTCTCTCGTGATCGAGAAGGTGCCGCCGTTAGTGACCATCTGATTGATCTGTTCGGCGGTCCAGGGCGCGAAGCCGGGGAAGCGGAGCAGCGCGTACTGCGGCTTCTTGAGGTTATTGACCGCCGCGGTGAGCTTCTCGTACGCGGCGTCGATCTCCGCCTGGGTAACGTCCTTCTTGCCGGCTACCTTGAGCGCGGCGTTCTTTTCGTCTATCAGCTTCGCCCAGGACTGTCTGGACCAGAAGCTCTCTTCGTATTCGTTTTCGATATCCTCAATGAGGTTGACAAGCTGCGCCTTCCTGGCCTTCGTATCGACGATGATGTACGCCTTGACGTCGGTGATCGCGACCTCAACGCCGTTGGTGATGTCGTTGAACTTGAGTCCGAAGGTATCGAGCTTATCCATATATTCGGGGAGCAGATCCTGATTATCGAAGGAGGAGAAGGGTACGAGATAGTAGCCGCTCTCCTTGATATCGTCAATGCGGGCGGTGAAGATCTGGTTGGGCTCCTCACCGTAGGTGCCGATGACGACGTCGACCGACTTTGCGCGGCTCTCGGGGATGTTGCGGAAGTTCATATAGAAGCGGATGCCGGTGTAGCCGCTCATATCCTTGCCGAAGAAATCGTCGTTTATCGGAATGGGCTGACCGTCTTCCATCTTCTCTTCGCGGTCGTAGTTCATGAACTCCATCCAGCCCTCAACCTCGGTGCAGACGAGCTTGAGCAGCTTCAGTGAAGCGTTCGGACCGGCGGCGCGTTCCCATGTCTTCGTTGAGGAGTTGTATTCGCGCGTGTAAACGTCTTCGACGTCGTCGTAGTCGTAGACGTAATCCTTGTGATTGTTCGTGATGAGCGAGGCGTTGCAGTAGAGCTGCTCGTACATCTCGGCGATGTCCTCGGACTTGTAGGCGCGGAAACCTTTGATATCGAACAGCTTAAGCTGCGGCTCGCCCAGCTTGGCGATAGCGGCGTCGAGAGCCGCCTTCTTGGTGTTGACGCTGGACTTCTTGCCGTTGAGCGTCTCCTTGACGTAGGCTTCGTAAGCGGAAACGTATTCCTCATAGGCATCGGGATCGTATTCCTCAGCGCCGTAGAGCGCGTTGACCGCCGCCATAGTCTCAAGATAGGACTCGGTGAAGTTGAATAAGCGGAAGTCGCTGATGAGCAGCTGCATACCCGCCTTCATAGCGTGGACCGTTATGTCCATACGGGTGAAGGCGAGCGGATCGAAGCCGCTGTCGACGTTGAATTCGTCAAACTTGAAGTAGACGTAGTCGCCGCCGTCGGATACCAAGCCGAGAGCGCCGTCCTTCGCCGCGTCCTTCATGACCGCCTTCTTATCGCCGTCCGAAAGGGTGATCTCGAACCAGCAGTTGACCGCTTCGGCGCCGAGCATGTTCGTGTTTATCCACAGGCATATGCCCTCGTAGGGATCGGTGCCGGGCGAAGGGATCGAGAAGGTCTTCGCGGATTCGTCGTAGCGGTTCGTGAACTCCGGCGCGACGGCGCTGCCTTCCGCGTCAAAGTTCGAGAAGGCAACGTCGCCGTCCTCCGCGGCAGTGATGAGAAGGCTCTTCGTGGGAGCGAACTTAGTCGTGCCGCTTGTGACGGAGGGCTTTCTTCCTATATCAAAGGAAAGCACCGCGTTCGTCGAAGCGAGCTTCGTAAGGTCGTCTGCGGACCAGCTTTCGAGAGCTTTGAGCTGCACGTTCTCTATGCCGTAGTCCTGAGCCGCGGAAACGAGCATCGGTATGACCGCCGTGAACATAGTCATAATGAGCCCGGCAAGCACCGCGACCGCGACCGATTTTTTGATCGATCTTTTAATCATAATCTAACCTCCGGAATCTGGATTGTCGCCGTCTCCGCCTAAGCGGCAGCGACAGCTACCCATAATTACATACTGAATGTATTATCATTATATTTAACACTTTGTCATTTTTCTTGTCGGTCTGTGATATTATTACGAATCCGTGACATTGTTCGCAAGTTTTTTGTCCTGTTTTCATATGTAATATATCCCTGACCGCCGAAAACGGCGGTTTGCGGCGTCCGACCGCTTGACTTTACGGCGCGGGCGGGTTATAATTCAGAGAGAATATCCGATGGCCGCAGGAGGTGAACGCCGTGAAACGGTTTATCGCATTGATACTGCTCGCGGGAGCGCTGCTCCCGACGCTTTCGGGCTGCAGCTGGCTGGAAAGCATATTCTATCACGATCCCGTCAGGCTCGACTTCGGCTCGAACGACGCGGTGGAAACGCCGGACGCGGACCGCGAGCCGCTTTACGACGTCAACGGCGACCGCATAAGCGACGCGCCGCTGACGAACATCGAGCTGCGCGCGCGTTCGCTCAGCGCGGCGACGCAGCTTACCGCCGAGCGCATTGAGGGCGGAACGCTCTACGCCGGCAACCTCATACGCCTCGCGCGGGTGCTCAAACGCTGCGAAGCGGCGTTCGTCGCGGAGGAGACCGCCCCCTACTTCTCGAGCGAGGACAGCGCTCCGAAGCAGACGCCGCGCGACCCGAACGTCGACTATTCGCCGGTAACCGTCGGCTTCTGCGGCAGCGGAGCGATGGCTGGCGAGGGCGTCGAATATATGAAGGACGCCTATCCCTTCGCGATACGGCGCTGGTTCGCCGACGCCTACGGGAGCGATAATTTCAACTTCCTTTTCAGGGGCGTGTCCGGCAGCGACTCCCGCTACGGGGCGCACGACGTCGGGCGCAACCTGATAAACGACGGCGCGGATATCGTCTTCGTCGACTACTCCGTCGCGGATATGAAGAACCCCGAAGCAAAGGAGACCTTCGAGGTGATTATACGGCGGCTGCTGACCGCCGAAAGGCCCATCGCCGTCGTCATACTCTGCACGATGGACGCCTCCTGCGCCTCCGACTACGCGAACGAGCTTGAAATCGCCCGCGCCTACGGCTGCCCGGTGATAAGCCTGCGGCACGCGGTCGCGAAGGAGCTCTCCGAAGGCAGGTTCTTCTTCTCCTCGATGACGGACGACGGCTTCGGACTCGGGCTCAACGGACACGCCTTCTTCGGCGAGCTGGTCGCCAACTTCCTCGAAAACGTCCGCCGACAGCTCGATAAGATAAACACGGACGCGGATATACCCGTTCCCGCCGTCGGGCTGACGCACTGCCGCTATATGAACGGCTGGCTCTTCACTAACTACAAGCGCCCCGTCAGCTTCGGCAGCTTCGCGCGCTACGGCCTGCACTACGACGTCTTCGACCGCGCCGGCTGGGAGTGTACCGTCCCGGGCGGCGCACCGCTGGTTTACGAGGTCGAGGCGCAGTATATAACGCTGATGTACTGGCGCGTCGTCGACCGCACAGGCGGACGTATGGAGGTCTACGTCGACGGCGAGCACGCCGCGACTCTCGAATGCGACTTCATCGACGGCGGCGAAGACTGCGCCGGCTACGCGACCGTCTGCGTCGGCGACGAATACGCGCCGCATACGATAGAGATATATATGTCATCGGAGAAGAACAAGGGCTCCACCGGCGAGCGCGTCTGCCTGCTCGCGATCATGACGGCGTAAGGGTTCAAATCCCTTCTACCCCTCTAAAGTAAGCAAAAACGCCTCCCTCACGGGAGGCGTTTTTATTATCTGTGCGGAAAATCAGAGAAGCATGGGTTTGATGTAGTCGACGGTGTACTTGACGCCCTTCTCGCCGAGCTCGCCCTGCCAGACGGCGGAGTGCGGCTCAAGCGACAGGCATCCGTCGTAACCGGCGGCGTAGAGATAGCCCATGAAGGCACGCCAGTTGAAATCGTCAAGTCCCGCGGGCGGGAAATCCCAGCAGTTATCGCCGAGATAGAGTGTGCCCTTGACGTGGACGTGATAGAAATGCTTCGCCCAGCGCTGCACCTCTTCCTTCCAGTTCCTGCCGTGGACGACGGCGTGCGAGGGGTCGAACTTGATGCCGAGGCCGGGGACCATCGGGATTATGCGGTTCCACGCGCCGGCGTTGTCGAGGAAGTTGTTCCAGTCACAGTTATAGAGGCAGACCTTGACGCCGAGCTCTTCGCCGTAGGCGACCAGACGGCGCATATATTCCGCCGCGCCGTTGAAATCAGCGTCTTCGTCCCAAACGCCCTCGCCTCTGTTGCAGCCGGTGATATAGACCTTGCAGCCGATCTCGGCCGCGCCGCGCATAAGCTCCTTCTCGAGCTCGAGCTGCGGCTCGTTGACGCTTCTGTCGGGAAGCAGTCGCTGAGTGCCCCACTGCCCGACCGCCGAAACGGTCACGCCGTATTTCGCTATCCAACCCTTGATCTCGGGGAGCTTCGACGTGAAAACGGGCACGTTATAGTTGTCGTTTATATCGAATTCAAGCGCGGATAGACCCTTTTCGGCGGCGCTGCGGAAGCTGTTTTCGTCAAACCATCCGATTATTCCAAGATACATATGCTACCTCTCGTTCAGTCATTATAGGTAAAGTAGACGGCTTCTCCGGTCTGCGCGGACTTATAGATGCCCTCAAGGATGCGGGTGACGACCGCGGCCTGCTCCGGCTTGACCAGCAGCTCGTTTTCGCCGCGGACCGCGCCGTAGAAGGTATTGGACTCCGCCTCGTCCGGGCCGAAGCCCGCGAAGCCGTCGTAGTAGGCGACGCCGCCCTCGCTGAGGTCGGGCTTTTCGATCGTCATCGCGTCGTTGACGACCTTGTTGATGCGGACGCCGTCGGTGAAGTCGATGCCGCCCTTCGTTCCGCAAAGGGTGCAGATCGCTTCGCGCGTGTCGAGCATATTGATCGCCCAGGAGGAGTCGATGCTGATGACCGCGCCGTTC
>JAFTEJ010000060.1 GCA_017453725.1 Clostridia bacterium
ATATTGCGCTTGCCGGAGTCGACGGCGAGGTCCTCGAAAAATTCGCCCAGCTGGAAGAACAGCATGACGGCGATAGCTTCGTTATATTCGCCCTTGCCCTCGTAAATTCCGAGCGCGAACGCGCCTATCGTGGCGACCGCCATCAGAAGATCCTCGTCGAATACTTCGCCGTGGATGATTCCCTCAAAGGCTTCCAGAAGAATGTCGTAGCCTATGATGAGGTAAAGAACGACAAAAACCGCGAGCCTTGCTATTCCCGTTACGGGGATGAAAAACATCGCGCCCCAAAGTACCGCCGTGATGACGATGCGCGCAAGCTTTATCTTCTGTTCTTTTTCCATGGCCTTCGCCGCCTTTCCGCAACAAATAAGCGAGCGTTTATTTGTTGTGACAAAAGTGTAGAACATCCACGGCGTGAAGTCAAGTAAAGCCGGGCAAATACTTCCGAACGGGATATAATGATTTCCAAAACAGATAAACGGACGTTTATTTGTGTTGTGTTTCCCGCTTTACTGTGATATAATAATGAAAAGGCGGTGACGGTATGGACGAAAAGAAGGAATACACTCTCCCGCACGACCACGGGCGCGGGTCGGCGGAGGCGCTTCGCAGATCGCTGTCGGAGATCGGCGAGTTCAGGGCTGCGTCAGGGCTGTTCAGTCTGCTCGCTGACGAAAGCCGCGTCAAGATATTCTGGCTGCTCTGCCATTCCGAGGAGTGCGTGACCAATATAGCTTCGCTGACCGATATGACGGGGCCGGCGGTATCCCATCATCTGCAGAAGCTGCGCGCCGCGGGGCTGCTTGAGTGCAGGCGCGACGGCAAGGAGACCTATTACCGCGCCGCGGATACGGAGCTCGCGGGGCTGCTGCACGTGACGGCGGAGAGTGTTATGAGGCTTGCCTGTCCGGTAAATTCGGGGCAGGGGAGCGCGGAGGAGACCGTGCGCGCGGTGCACGACTATATGAGCGAAAATCTCGACCGCATGATAACGATCGACGAGCTCGCGCTGAAATTCAATATCAACACGACCACGCTCAAGCAGACGTTCAAAAAGGTCTACGGCACTTCCGTCGCGGCGCACATGCGTATGCACCGCATGGAAAAGGCGGCGCAGCTGCTGCGCGAGACGGATAAGAGCGTCAACGATATCGCGCTTTCGGTAGGCTATAAGAGCATGAGCCGTTTCGCGCTCGTCTTTAAGGAAGAGTACGGCACGGCGCCGACGGATTACAGAAAAAAGCAGGATACTGCCGACTGATTCCGTTTATCGGGGAACCCCCGGCGAGGGTTCCCCGAGGAAAAACAGTCCCCCTGACTGTTTTTCCTCCCTTCCTGCGCTTTTTGAAGCGAAGGTTTCGCCCGCTGCGGCGGGCGACCAAGGGCGCCGCCCTTGGGACCTGCCTGCCTTTCGTGAAAGGCAGGAGCGAAAGCTTTCATATAAGTGTCGCGTATTTTTGCGTATATCATAATTATGACCGGCGGTCGTTTCCGATCGCCGGTCGTTTTTATCAGGATCATTCGCGGTTATTCTTCGTCCGGAAGATCGGAAATATCCTCTCCCGAAAAGTCCGCCAGCGCTTCCGCGTCGAGGGCAGCGTCCTTCGCGCGCTGCTCCGCGAGCATAGAGTCCTTGATCTTCATAAGGCGGGTCGTGGAGGAACGCTCGTTCTCGTCGAGCTTCATCACGATGTACTTTATCGTTTCTTCGTACTGAGGGATGAGTACGTGCTCGAGCGCGTTGACCCGGCGGCGCGTCTTTTCTATCTCGTCCGCCATGAGCTGGCAGGACTTTTCGAGCTCCGCGAGGCGCAGCATGTCGGGCAGTATCTCCGAAAGGAACTTCACGCCGCGGTCGAGGTCGGACGAGGTGTAGGCGAAGCCGTAGGAGTAGATGTCGCCTTCGTTCGAGGAGTTGAAAGTCACCTGATACTCCGGCAGGATGACGCTCATCACGTTCTTCTCGCTGACCTCGAGCGACGCCTCCCTCGCGGGGAGCATCATCGCCGTGTCGAGCTCTTCTGAGCTCATTACGCTGCGCGCGACGAGCATATGGGAATTAGCCTCGTCGACGGCGGCTTCCACGCGGCGGCGAAGTTCTTTGTTCTCGCGCACAAGGATAAGGAAGCGGCGCATAAGCTCGTCGCGTTTATCCTTGAGCAGACGGTGACCCTTGCGCGCCGTCGTCAGGCGGCGTTTGAGGTTCGTCAGCTCCATCCTCGTGGGGTTGACGTTCAATCTTGCCATGGCTTATCCCTTTTGATCTGTTTCGCTTCAGCCGGCGTCGGACGGCGAGTAGTATTTATCGAGCAGCTCGTCGCTGATGCGCTTGAGCTCGGAACGCGGCAGGATGCGCAGCAGCGACCAGCCTATATCGAGAGTCTCCTCGATGCTGCGGTCGGTGTTTCCGCCCTGCGAAACGTAGCTGTCCTCGAACGCGTCCGCGAATTTAGCGTAGAGCTTGTCGATGTCCGTCAGCGCCGCGTCGCCGAGTATGACGGCGAGCTCCTTCGCCTCCTTGCCCCTCGCGTACGCGGAGAAGAGCTGGTTCATCGTGTTCGAGTGGTCCTTCCTCGTCTTGCCCTCGCCTATGCCCTTGTCTTTAAGACGCGACAGCGACGGCAGAACGTCTATCGGCGGGGTTATGCCGCGCCTGTGAAGCTCGCGGCTGAGGATTATCTGCCCCTCGGTTATGTAGCCGGTAAGGTCGGGGATGGGGTGAGTCTTGTCGTCCTCGGGCATCGTGAGTATCGGTATCATCGTGATGCTGCCCGTCTTGCCGCGCTGCCTGCCGGCGCGCTCGTAAAGCGAGGCGAGGTCCGTATACATGTAGCCCGGGTAGCCGCGCCTGCCGGGGACTTCCTTCCTCGCGGCGGATCTCTCCCGGAGAGCGTCGGCGTAGTTGGTTATGTCCGTCAGAATGACGAGAACGTGCATATTGAGATCGAAAGCGAGGTACTCGGCAGCCGTAAGCGCCATCCTCGGCGTTGCTATACGCTCGACCGCCGGGTCGTTGGCGAGATTGGTGAAAACGACCGTCCTGTCGATGGCTCCCGATTCGCGGAAGCTCTGGACGAAATAGTCCGCCTCCTCGAACGTGATGCCCATCGCCGCGAAAACGACGGCGAATTCCTCATCCGTGCCGCGCACCTTCGCCTGACGCACTATCTGCGCCGCGAGCTGCGCGTGCGGCAGACCGGAAGCGGAGAATATCG
>JAFTEJ010000061.1 GCA_017453725.1 Clostridia bacterium
AAATCCTGCTGAATGAAAACACAAAATCTTGCTGAACAGAATTGCGAAATCCTGCCGAATGTGTGGGCAAACTCGCAAGATAAAGCCGCCGCACCATTAGGGCGTGCAAATCAGGGATACGCCGGTCTTAAAAAGGATATTTTCGCGCCGGTCGGCGTTGAAAGCGCTCGGAAACGGCAATCAGCCACCAGTATTCCTTCACGCCTTCGCCTTGCCCGACACAAAAATCTCTCTTTTTAAGATGCGCAGCAGTTTTGAACGAGATATTTGTCGTTCAGGCAAAACAACAAAACAGCGGTCATACTTGGTGTATGATCGCTGTTTTTTGTGAAGCTTGGGCGGGAAATAGCCGTTCAAAACCCGACTTATCCCTAATTTGCACGCCCTTCTGTGCGGCGGCTTTGTCATACGTTTTTCAGCGCGTTGTTCGGAATTACAGCGAATCGGCAAGCTTCGCGGCAACGCGAAGGATCGAAAGAGCGTCGCCGACGGTTATTTCGCCATCGCCATCGACATCGCAGGTGTAATAATCATTTTCGCCAGGCGTAACCAGCTTCGCCGCTATACGCAGCGCGATGAGCGCGTCGCCGACCGTGATTTCTCCATCGCCGTCGGGATCGCCTTTTGTTATAGACGGCTCAATGAGTTCAAACGGTATTCCATTATAGACCGCGTATCTATGCGCGTATGAATTATTATAAACACTCAACGTGGGACAGTGCGTTGTCCAACCGGATTCCGGGCTCCAATAATAGTTGTGGAACGCATCGTATCCTATAAATGTCACGCTTTTCGGTATCGTCACGCTCGTCAGACCGGCGCAGTAGCCGAACGCCCTGCCGCCGATGCTCGTCACGCCGTTCGGTATCGTCACGCTTGTGAGCTCATCACACCAGGCAAACGCCTCGCCGGCAACGCCGACCGTTCCTTCATTTATGTTATAGCTGCCGGATATGCCGTCTCTTGCTTCTATAAGCCAATTGCCGATATAAAGCACGTCGTTTTCCCAATTCGATTCATTATTATAGTATCCGGTATTATAAAACGCGCCGCTGTCAATACTCTTCACGCTATCCGGCAGCGTTACGTCCGCCAGGCTCGTGCAGCCGGAGAACGCGCTGTAGACTATGCTCGTAACGCTGCCGCCTATCGTCACGCCCGTTATATTGCCGCAACCGGAAAACGCGCTGCCGGCTATACCAACCGTGCCGTTTCTGGTCGTATAATCGCCGGAAATGTCTTTTTTCGCTCCGATCAGCCAATTGCCTATATAAAGCACTCCGTTTTCCCAATTCGATTTATCGTTGTAATATCCGGTATTATGGAATGCGCCTGCACATATGCTCGTTACGCTGTCGGGTAACGTCACGCTCGTTAGTCCGGTGCAGTCGCGGAACGCGCTATAGCCAATGCTCGTTACGCTGTCGGGTATCACCACGCTCGACAGGCCGGCGCAGTCCTCAAACGCATAATCGCCGATGCTCGTCGCGCCGTTGCCTATCGTCACGCTCGTCAGGCCAGTGCAGCCGTAGAACGCATAACCGCCGATGCTCGTCACGCTGTTCGGTATCGTCACGCTCGTCAGGCCGGTGCAGCCGGAGAACGCACCGTATCCGATCTCGGTTACGCTGTCCGGTATCGTCACGCTCGTCAGACCGGTGCAGTCTTCGAACGCCCAATTGCCGATGCTCGTCACGCTGTCCGGTATCGTCACGCTCGTCAGGCCAGTGCAGTCTTCGAACGCACCCTCGCCGACGCTCGTCACGCCGTCCGGTATCGTTATGCTCGTCAGTCCGGTGCAATTGTAGAGCGCATAATCGCCGATGCTTGTTACCCCATCCGAGATGTTGACTTGATTGACGTATTTCGGGAACGGAGATCTATTACCCCAATAACTGTAATCATACATATCGCCTGTGCCGACTATACTAAGCGTAAAGCCTTCCGCGCTCCAGAAGAGATTATCTCCGCACTTGCCGCTTTGATCGGTTATCAGCTCAAAGGGAACGCCGTTGCTCTGCGCCCAAAGGTGCGCGTAGGAGTTTTTATAAACGCACAGCGTCGCGTAGCCGTAATTGTGATAGAACGCATATTCACTTTCGATATTTGTAACAGACTTCGGAACGACGATATAATTCAACTCCTCAACACCATAAAACGCATTCCACGCTATGGCCGTCACGCTGCCGTCCGCCGGAATAACGCTCGCTCTGCATCCGGCGATCAGCTTCTTTTCGCGCGTGTTGATAACGCAGTTTCCGTCGCTGTGCAGCACCGGGTTGTCCGGATCAACGGTTATGGATGCGCAATCGCCGAGCGCTTCGCTCGCTATGCTCGTTACTCCGCTGCCTATCGTAACGCTTGCGCGGGTGCAGCCGGAGAAGGCGCCCCAGCCGATGCTCGTCACGCTGCTCGGTATCGTCACGCTCGTCAGGCCGGTGCAGTCGGCAAACGCGCTGTCTCCGATAATTGTCACGCTTCCGTCGGAAGGTATAACGCTGTTTTTGCAGCCGACGGCAAGACACTTCTCATCCGTCTCGATAATGCAGTTGCCCGCGCTGTGATAAACGGGGTTTTGCGGATCGACCGTGAGCGTTTCAACGTCACATCCGGAAAACGCGCCGCAGCCTATGTACGAGACGTTTTTGGGTATGCTGACGTCATTCAGTGAACAGTCAAGGAATGCACATTCATCTATGGAAATTACGCTTTCCGGCAGCGTAATACCCGTCAGGCTCGAGCAACACCAGAAGGCTCTGTAAGCTATACTCGTAACGCTGCTGCCAAACGTGATGCTCTCCAGATTATAGCATTCGCTAAATGTCCGCTCATCTATATACGTCACACCGTCCGGTATCGTCACGCTCGTCAGGGATTCGCAGTAGTTGAATGCACTTTCGCCTATGCTCGTCACGCTGTCCGGTATCGTCACGCTCGTCAGGGAGTAGCAGTAGTTGAATGCACGTTCGCCGATACTCGTCACCCCTTCGCTGATCACGGCGGTCTCGACGTCGGGATACCACGGCGGCGTTTCCTCATAGCCGCAGTCCCACATGTCGCCGGTACCCACGATGCTCAGCTCAGTTCCGTCAAGGATCCAATAGAGGTTATCGCCGCACTTGCCGCTCGAAACCGCAGCGGAAGAGACGGAAACAATCCCCGTCGGCAGCGGCGCCAGAAGCAGTGCCGCCGCGATGAAGACGGAAAACGTCTTTTTGAGCATAGAACTTTTCATAACATTATTCCTCCTATATTCAAACGTAACTCGTTGCAGCACAACAATGCACACATTATATTTTAGCGCGAAATCACCAAATGTCAAGGGAAAGCGGCGGATTTGCGGGGAAATGTTTACAGTTGATATTCGTGATGCGGATTTGCGGCAGATACAGAAGAACCCTCCGTTTCAAAAAACTTCTCAAAAAATCAAAAATATCCTGCAATATGGGTTGCATAATTATAGTAGAGATGATAAAATATTACTGTATACATTCAGAAGGTGGAATAGATGGAAAACGTCAAAAACGTACTCGTTCTCTTCGGCGGAAGGTCGACCGAATACCACATCTCGCTGCTCTCGGCGGCGTTCGTGCTGGACGGCTTCCCGCGTGACAGATACAACCCCGTGCCGGTCGGCATCGCGCACGAAGGCGACTGGCTGCTCTACCGCGGAAGCACCGATAAGCTCCGCGATCAGAGCTGGATAAACGACGAAGGCAACCTGCCCGTCAACGTTTCGATGTCGAGCGCGAAGCCCGGCCTCATCACCGCCGACGGCGAATACATACGCATCGACGCGGCGTTCCCGATACTGCACGGCTCGGGCGGCGAAGACGGCTCCGCCGCGGGTCTGCTCGACCTCGCCGGCATTCCCTGCGTCGGCTGCGGCGTCGGCGCATCCGCCGTCTGTATGGATAAGTATTACGCAAACTGCGTTATGGACCGCGTCGGCATCCCGCACGCTAAGTGGGATTCCTTCACACTCGCCGAGTGGCGTTCCGACCTCGGCATAACGAAGCGGCTCATCGAAAAGCTCGGGCTGCCTGTCTTCGTCAAGCCTTCGAACGGCGGCTCCTCCGTCGGCGTCATCTGCGCGAAGGACGAAACGGCGCTCGCCGCCGCGATAGAAACCGGCTTCACCTATAACGACCGCGTCGTCTGCGAAGAGGCGATAGACGGCATGGAGGTCGAGGTCGGCGTGCTGGGCGATCCGCCCCGCGCCTCCGTCTGCGGCCAGGTGCCGAACACCGGCGACCTTTACGGCTACGTTTCCAAGTATTTCGACGGCACCGAGGTCATCGTGCCCGCGCGTATACCGCGGGAGAAGTCTGACGAGGTCCGCGCCCTCGCCGTCCGCGCCTTCACCGCGCTCGGCTGCAAGGGAATGACCCGCGTCGATTTCTTCATCAGACAGGGCGGGCAGGTCATCGTCAACGAGTTGAACACCATCCCCGGCTTCACGAGCGCGAGCATGTATCCGCGTATGTGGGCGGCGGCCGGCGTTCCGCTCGCCGAGCAGATAACCGAGATAATCGAGGAAGGCATGCGCCGTGAGCGCCCGAAATACGACTTCCCCGACCCGATGGGCGAATGACGACAGGAGAAACTGATGGACGACAGAGCTATCGGCGTATTTGACTCCGGCATCGGCGGACTCACCGTCGCCGCGGAGATAAAAAAACTTCTCCCGAACGAGAAGATAATATACTTCGGCGACACCGCCCGCGTTCCTTACGGCACGCGGGGCGACGGGATAATCAGGGAATACGCGCGGCAGGACTGCCGCTTCCTGCTGAAACGCAGCGTCAAGGCGGTCGTCGCCGCCTGCGGAACCGTCAGCTCGGTCGCGCTCGACGCGGTCGCCGCGGAGGCGGACGTGCCCGTCTACGGCGTAACGGAGCCGGCGGCGAGGTACGCCGCGGAGAAGTATCCGCGCGGACGCGTCGGCGTCATCGGCACTCCCGCGACGGTGGAAAGCGGCAGCTTCGCGAAGCTGCTTTCGCGCTTCGCGCCGGAATGCGAGGTCGTTTCGGCGGCCTGCCCGCTCTTCGTGCCGCTGGTCGAGAGCGGAATGCTTTCCGGCGAAGCCGTGGAGCTTATCGCGAGTGAGTATATCGCGCCGCTCGGCAGTCCGGACGCGCTCATCCTCGGCTGCACCCACTTCCCGCTGCTCGCGCCGGTCATTTCGGCGCTGCTTCCGGAGACGGAGCTGATCAACACCGGCGAATGCCTCGCGCGTCTGCTCGCTTCGGAGCTTGAGCCCGGCAGCGGCGGCGCGGACGAATACTACGTCAGCGACATCGGCAGAGGCACCCGCGAGCTCGCCTGCCGCATTATGGGCGGCGAGGTCGCGCTCATCACCGCTTCGGCGGAATAATACCAAGGGACAGATATGAAAAACGACTACATACTCACGCTGACCGGCGCTCAGAACTGGGACGGCGACACGGATACGACGGAAATGCGTACCGACTGCTCGCTCTCGGTCGAGGACGGCGGCTACGTTATAAGATATGAAGAGTTCGCCCCGTTCGGCGAAAGCGTTACGACCGAGTTTTCCGTGCGCGGCGACACAGTTACCCTCCAGCGCGGCTCGGACGAGGCGGGCAGGATGGTCTTCGAGAAGGGCAAGCGGCACACCTGCTGGTACAGCACGCCCGTCGGCCCCTTCGCTGTCGGCATCTGCACGCAGTCGGTCGAGTCGGAGCTTTCCGGCGAAGGCGGCTTCGTCGACCTCGGCTACACGATAGACATCAACTCCGCCCTGCGGGCGCAGAACAGGATAAGCATAAAGCTCAGAAAGGCTGAAAGAGATAATGAATGCAATTTCAAAAGCTGAAGCGCAGGCGGTATCGCTTATAACCTCCGCGGCGGCGCAGGCGTTTCCGGAAGCGGCGGAGCTTCCCGCGTTTTCGGTCGAAAAGCCGGCCAACCCCGCCTTCGGCGACCTCTCGGTCAACGCCGCGATGGTCTGGGCGCGCGCGCTTCACGCCTCGCCGCGCGACATAGCGGCGCGGCTGCTGGAGAAGTCCGATTTATCGGACACGTTTTTTGATACAATAACGGTTGCCGGAGCCGGCTTCATAAATTTCACCTATTCGCCCGCGTTCTTCCGCGCGGTGCTTGCCGAGGCGCTCGCTCAGGGCGCTGACTACGGCAGAAGCGACCGGCTGAAGGGCAGCAAGGTGATGGTGGAGTTCGTCTCCGCCAACCCGACCGGGCCGATGCACATCGGCAACGCCAGAGGCGGAGCCGCCGGCGACGTCCTCGCGGAGCTGCTTTCGCGCTGCGGCGCGGAGGTCACGCGCGAGTTTTACGTCAACGATTCGGGCAACCAGATCGAGCGCTTCGGGCTTTCGCTTGAGGCGCGTTACCTCCAGCGTTTCGGGCGGGACGTCCCGGTGCCGGAGGACGGCTACCACGGCGACGATATCACCGCCCGCGCGGAGGAGTATATCGCGCTTCACGGCGACGACGTTCTCGACGCCGAGCCGCAGCGCAGGCGCGACGCGCTCGTCGCTTACGCGCTCGAGAAGAACGTCGACGGCATCCGCGAAACGCTTCACGGCTACCGCATCGACTACGACGTCTGGTTCCGCGAGAGCAGCCTCTACCGCGACAAGATTACCGACAAAGTCATCTCGATACTGACCGAAAAGGGACTTACCTACGAGAAGGACGGCGCGCTCTGGTACGCCGCCTCCCGCCATTCGCCCGAGGACTGCCCGGAGGACAAGCGTCTGAAGGACGAGGTGCTCATCCGCACGAACGGCAACTGCACCTACTTCGCCGCCGACGCCGCCTACCACTACAACAAGTTCGCCCTTCGCGGATTCGATAAGGTCATCAACGTCTGGGGCGCCGACCACCACGGTCACATCGCGCGTCTGAAGTACATTCTCGACGACCTCGGTCTGAACGGCAGCGAGCGGCTTGAAATAGTGCTCATCCAGCTCGTCCGCCTGCTTCAGGACGGACAGCCGGTGAAGATGTCGAAGCGCACCGGCAAGGCGATCTCGCTTTCCGACCTGCTGGAGGAGACCTCCGTCGACGCGGCGCGTTTCTTCTTCAATATGAAGACGCCGGCGACGGGTATGGACTTCGACCTCGACCTCGCCATAGAGCAGTCGGCGCAGAACCCGATATTCTACGTGCAGTACGCGCACGCGCGCATATGCAGCCTGCTCGCCACCCTCGCGGGCGACGGCTACGTCCTCGCGGAGGGCGAAGTCCCCGCCGCGGACGGACTTACCAGCCCCGAGGAGAAGGCGCTGCTGACGCTGCTCGCGGAGTTCCCCGCCGTTATCTTCGACGGAGCGGAGAGCCGCGACCCCTCCGGTCTGACCCACTACGCGACGCAGCTTGCCTCCGCCTTCCACAGCTTCTATAACGCTCACCGCATACGCAGCGGCGAGAAGGAGCTGATAATGCCCCGCCTCGCGCTCGTGACGGCGGTGCGGCAGGTGCTCGCCAACACCCTCGACATTCTCAAGGTCGAGGCGCCGGAAAAGATGTGAGGACGATATGAAACAAACGCCTATGATACTCGACGGCGGCAGCGGCGCCTGTCTGATACAGGCGGGAATGCCCGCCGGCGTCTGCCCCGAAAAGTGGGCGCTCGACAACCCCGCCGCGCTGACCGCGCTCCAGCAGAACTACGTCGCCGCGGGAAGCGACGCCGTATACAGTTTCACCTTCGGCGGCAACGCCGTGAAGCTCGCCGCGCACGGACTCGAGGGCGAGTGCGAACGCATCAACGAGGAGCTCGTGAAGCTTTCGAAGAAGGCCGTCGGCTCCGCCGCGCTTGTCGCGGGGGATATGGGTCCGACCGGACTGCTCCCGAAGCCGTTCGGCGACGCGGATTTCGATACGCTCTACTCCGTCTTCGCGCAGCAGGCGAAGGCGCTCGAACGCGGCGGCGCGGACTTTATCGCCGTTGAAACCATGATGAGCCTGACCGAGGTCAAGGCGGCGGTGCTCGCCGCGAAGGCTTCGACCGACCTGCCCGTTTACGCCTCGGTAACCTGCGGCTCGAACGGCCGCACGCTGACCGGCTGCACGCCCGTTTCGGCGCTCGTGACGCTGCAGGCGAACGGCGCGGACGCGTTCGGGCTCAACTGCTCGCTCCCGCCGGAGCAGATGCAGCCGCTTTTCCCCGAGCTCGTGAAGCTCGCGAAGATACCGCTGACCGCCAAGCCGAACGGGGAGTACCCCGACTCCGACGGAGTCAGGCACAGCGTCGCGCCGGAGGCGTTCGCCGCGGATATGAAGCGGCTCGCCGAGCTGGGCGTCGCCGCTTTGGGCGGCTGCTGCGGCTCAACGCCGGAGCACATTTCCGCGCTCTCCGCCGCCGTCTGCGACGTCGAGATCGAGCCCGCGAAGGGCGAGGGCGAATACCTCGCGCTCGAGCGGCAGGTTTACGCGCTTCCGACCGCGGACGAGCTTTCCGCCTGCGGAGTTTACGACGCGATGTCGCTCCTCGACGCGGTGGACGCGGATGAGAAGGTCATCCGCGTGAGGATCGGCTCGCCTTCGGACGCGGGGACGCTTTCGGATATGCTGCTCTACGCCAACGCGCCCGTTTCGGTCGTCGCTTCGGACGTCGAAGCCGCGCTCCGCGCCGCGGGCATCTGCCCCGCGAGGTTCCTGCTCGATCCGGAGAGTTCGGTTTCTTCCGAGGACGCCGCGCGGCTCACCCGCCGGCTCTTCGCCGCGCTCTGACGGCGAGATATTGAAGTTTTCAGATATAACAGTTGAAGGGAGTGGTCCGAAATGATAAACGCGGATTTTTCGCAGAAGTTCGGCAAAGAAGCGCTCACGTTTGACGACGTGCTGCTTATACCCGCCAAATCCGAGGTCGTGCCGAAGGAGGTCAGCGTTTCGACGCGCCTGACCAGAGGCATCAGCCTTAACACGCCGCTGATAAGCGCGGCGATGGATACCGTCACCGAATCGCGTATGGCGATCGCCATGGCGCGCGAGGGCGGCATCGGCGTTATCCATAAGAATATGACCATCGAGGAGCAGGCGGACGAGGTCGACAAGGTCAAGCGCAGTGAAAACGGCGTCATCGTCAACCCGTTCTACCTCTCGCCCGACCATTACGTTTACGACGCGGACGAGCTTATGGCGAAGTTCCGCATTTCCGGCGTGCCCGTCGTCAAGGCCGGCAGGCTCGTCGGTATAATCACCAACCGCGACCTTAAGTTCCTGAAGGATTACAATATGCGCATCGAGGAGGTTATGACGAAGGATAACCTCATCACCGCTCCCGTCGGCACGACGCTGGAGCAGGCGCAGGAGATACTCTGCGCCCACAAGGTCGAGAAGCTTCCCCTCGTCGACGATGAGGGCAGACTTAAGGGACTTATCACGAGAAAGGACATCGAGAAGGCGGTCCAGTACCCGAACTCCGCGAGGGATTCGCAGGGCAGACTGCTCTGCGGCGCCGCGATAGGCGTAACCGCCGACGTGCTCGACAGCGCCCGCGCTCTAATCGAAGCGGGCGTCGACGTGCTCGTGCTCGATTCCGCTCACGGACATTCCAAAGGCATACTCGAATGCGTCGGCAAGGTCAAGGAGGCGTTCCCGGACTGCCGGCTCATAGCCGGCAACGTCGCCACCGCCGAAGGCACCGAGGATCTGATCAAGGCGGGCGCCGACTGCGCTAAGATCGGTATCGGCCCCGGCTCGATTTGCACGACCCGCGTCGTCGCCGGCATCGGCGTTCCGCAGATCACCGCGATCTACGACTCCGCCTGCGCCGCCGCGAAATACGACGTTCCCGTCATCGCCGACGGCGGCGTCAAGTATTCCGGCGACGTCGTCAAGGCGCTCGCGGCGGGCGCGTCCGTCGTAATGATAGGCTCGCTGCTCGCGGGCTGCGACGAAAGCCCCGGCGAGAGCGAAGTCTTCCAGGGCAGGCGCTTCAAGGTCTACCGCGGCATGGGCAGTATGGCGGCGATGGCGAAGGGCAGCTCCGACCGCTACTTCCAGCAGGGCTCGACGAAGCTCGTGCCGGAGGGCGTCGAGGGGCGCGTCCCCTACAAGGGCCCCGTTTCGGACACCGTCTTCCAGCTCATCGGAGGCGTCAAGGCCGGTATGGGCTACTGCGGCTGCAAGGATATTCCCGCGCTGCACAGCGACAGCCGCTTCGTCCGCATAACCGGCGCCGGACTCAAGGAGAGCCATCCTCACGATATTTACCTGACCAAGGAAGCGCCAAACTATTCCGTCAACCCGCAATAAGTGATATTAAGAAGGAGGAAGAAATACTATGGATAAGGATCAGGCGTTGAAATACACCCTCGAACAGATTGAGAAAAAGTGCGGCAAGGGCTCGGTCATGAAGCTGGGCGACGCGCCCGCGCTGAACGTGGAAGCGATCTCCACCGGCTCGCTCGGGCTGGATCTGGCGCTCGGCGTCGGAGGAATGCCCCGCGGCAGGATAATCGAGATATACGGACCGGAGTCCTCCGGTAAGACGACGCTGGCGCTGCACGTCATCGCCTCCGCGCAGAAGGCGGGCGGCGAGGCGGCGTTCATCGACGCGGAGCACGCGCTCGACCCCGTATATGCGAAGGCGCTGGGCGTCGATACCGATAATCTGCTCGTTTCTCAGCCGGACTACGGCGAGCAGGCGCTTGAAATAGCCGAAATGCTCGTCCGCAGCGGCGCCATCGACGTCGTGGTCGTCGACTCCGTCGCCGCGCTCGTGCCCCGCGCCGAGATCGAGGGCGATATGGGCGACGCGCATATGGCGGTGCAGGCGAGGCTTATGTCTCAGGCGCTCCGCAAGCTCGCCGGCGTCATTTCCAAGACGAACACGATACTCATTTTCATCAATCAGCTCCGCTCGAAGGTCGGCGTGGTCTACGGCAACCCCGAGGTCACGACCGGCGGCGCGGCGCTGAAGTATTACTCCACCGTGCGTATAGACATCCGCCGCGCGGAGCAGATAAAGAACGGGCTCGACCTCATCGGCGCCCACACCAAAGTTAAGGTCGTCAAGAACAAGGTCGCCCCGCCGTTCCGCAACGCGGAGTTCGATATTCTTTACGGCAAGGGTATCTCCAAGGAGAGCGAGCTTGTCGATATCGGCGTGCGCGTCGGCGTCGTCGAGAAGAGCGGCACCTGGTTCTCCTACGACGGCAACCGCATCGGACAGGGCAAGGACAACGCCAGGATATTCTTCGCCGAGCATCCCGATATGGCCGCGGAGGTCGAGGCGAAGATCCGCGAGCGCATCCTCGAGGGCGCTTCGCCCGTCGCCGAGGAGTCCAAGGCGGCGCTGAATCCCGTTTCCGGCGGCATCGGAGCCGGCGTTGAGGAAGAGTAAAACAGGCTATGAGAGTCGGACTCAAACGGCTCGGTAAGAAGCCGTTTTTCGCCGTGCTTTCGGAGGAGGGCGAGCCGCTCGGGCTCGTCGACTTCGAGGGCAAGGCGCGGCTGCGGCTTTCGGACGGCTGCGAGGCGGACGAAGCGGAGCTCGCTTCGGTTATCGCGGATAGCGAAAAGCGCATAGCGCGTTCGCACGCGTACTTCCTGCTTTCGCGGCGCGACTACTCGACCGGCGAGCTTATCGGGAAGCTGAAGGAGCTGCCCGTGAGCGAAGAAGCGGCGGAGCACGCCGTCGCGCACCTGACCGGGCTCGGCTACGTCCGCGACGGGGAATACGCCGCGCGGGTCGCCGCGCATTACGCTTCGGCGGGCAACGGACCGCTGAAGGTCTCCGCGGAGCTGCGCAGACGCGGCTTCGACTCCGCGACCGCGGAGGAGACGCTCGCCGCGCTTGAGGAGAGCTTCGACTTTCCCGAAAGCGCCCGCGCCGAGGCTGAGAAGAAGTTCGGTCCGCTCGGTGAGCTTTCGTGGGAGCGGAAGGGGAAGATAACCGCCTTCCTCGCCCGCAGGGGCTTTACCTACGACCAGATAAGCCGTGCGCTCGGCTGAAAGCGCGCGCTTGAACTACCGCAAAATGGATTAATGTTAAAAAGAGGCGCAATATGAACCTACCGAACAAGCTGACGCTGCTGAGAGTGGTGCTTATACCGGTATTCGTCGCTGTAGTTTTCATCACGGCGATACCGTACCGTTTCCTTATCGCGGCGGCGCTCTTCGCGCTCGCGTCGCTTACCGACATGCTGGACGGCAAAATAGCCCGCAAGCGCGGACTCGTGACCGATTTCGGCAAGCTGCTCGACCCGCTCGCGGACAAGATATTCGTTACCGCGGCGCTGCTCTGCATCATATGTATAACCGAGCAGCCCGTCTGGCGTATGGCGCTGACCGTCGCGGCGATAATAATCGTCGGGCGCGAGTTTTTCGTGACCTCGCTGCGCCTGCTCGTCGCGGGCAGCGGCGTCGTCGTGCCAGCCGCCTTTATGGGCAAGGTGAAGACGACGCTGCAGATGGTCGCGATAATATGTATACTGATCGAAACGCAGTTCGCCTGCGAGCTCAGGAGCGTCATCTGCTTCGAGCACTGGGTAGGCTATATCGCGCTCGGCGCGGCGGTCGTCGCGACGGTCGTTTCCGGCGTGCAGTACGGCGTCGCTTACGGTTCGTATCTCGACCCGAAGAAGTAGGGTTCGGATATATAAGCGGTCCGCGTCGGAAGCGGACGGCAACAGTATTATTGCTTTCGCGCAAGCGGAAGCGGAACAGGAGCTGACAATATGGCACAGAAAATCAGAACGGCGATAATCGGCACCGGCGGTATCGCCAACGGCAAACACCTCAAGGGACTCAGATCGGTCAAGGACGTCGAGGTAGTCGCGATATGCGACCTCATCCCCGAAAGGATGAAGGAGACCAAGCAGAGATACCCCGAGATCAGCGGCGCGGCGGAATACGTCGATTACAAAGAGCTGCTGAAGGATGAGAGCATCGACTGCGTACACGTTTGCACGCCTAACCGTTCCCACGCGTTCATCACCATCGACGCGCTGAACGCGGGCAAGCACGTCATCTGCGAAAAGCCGATGGCGACTTCCTACGCCGAAGCGGTCGCGATGTGCGAAGCCGCCAAGAAGAACGGCAAGCTGCTGACCATCGGCTATCAGAACAGACAGACGAAAGAAATGCTTTATGCTCACAAGCGTATCGAGAGCGGCGAGCTCGGCGAGATCTACTTCGCCCGCGCCCACGCGCTGCGCCGCAGAGCGATCCCGAACTGGGGCGTTTTCCTCAAGGAAGACGAGCAGGGCGGCGGACCTCTGATCGACATCGGCACCCACGCGCTCGATCTGAC
>JAFTEJ010000062.1 GCA_017453725.1 Clostridia bacterium
ATTCTTATGCGAATACCACCGCTATCCGCTCGAAAACGAGCGCTACGGTCCGCAGGATGACGAATATCCCGATGACGACGAAGGCCTCGACGAGATGTTCCGATTTGTAAAATATATGAAATAGCCTATGTACCGGAGCAGGTTTTCCTGCTCCATTTTTTCGGGGTCCCCGGCAAGGCGACAGGCTTGTTGGGGTGATTTTTATCCTCCTTCCTCGGTTTCTTCTCCGTCGTCGCCGTAATGAACTTTGATCGGCGCGCAGGAGATATACTCCACCGATACTCCTTGCCTCGTGTCCTCCGAAAAGCGGGTCTGTTCGTCCGGGATCTCGAGATACCCTACGAAGCGGTAGTAGATCACTGCGCGCCGGTTACGGTTCGTGCCCGCGCCGGTTACGGTTCGTGCCCGCGCCGGCGCCTTTGCCGCCTGATTAGGTTTTTCAAAGTTTCTGATGAGCGCCCCGTTTTTTTTCGAGAACCGTATTGAAAAGCAGTGGGTTTTACGATATAATTGAACGAAAAGCGGCAGGACGAATCGGTTTTTAGTCGTTTGAGCGATCAGTTCTGCTTCCGGCGTAAAAGCGCTCGTGCGGAAAGTCTGCGTTTCCGGTTGCCCGAGAGCATTACAAACTATCCAAGAAAGAGATCGGTGCGAAAGAGAATGAAAAAATTCAAACATATAACCCTTGGCGGGATACAGCAAAAGATTTTTAATCTGGTCATTATCACGATTATCCTGATGATGGCAGTTTACACCGCTGTGATCATGTATCAGGTCAGCGAATTGACCGACCTCGTGAGCGACGTGAGCGATTCGCAAAAGCGGTCTATCACCGAGATTTCCGAACAGACGATGACGGCTGTTCTGGACACGAACCTCACGCAAAGCACGCGGATGGAGGCGTACATCGCCGAAGACGTTTTCGGAGACGCGGTGCGGGTCGTGAAAGTCATCGCGGATTACACCGGCAAGCTTTTTGCCGATCCGGGCGCGTATCCCGCCCGCGCGGTTTCGCTGCCCGACAAGAATAAAGACGGAGAGATCAGCGCGCAGGTGCTCGCGGAGCAGGGCGTCAATATATCTGACCCGGCGATAAAGAATAAACTCGGGCTGATCGGAAATCTTTCCGATCTGATGACCGCCGTTTACGCCGACGCGAACGTGGACTCCTGCTACGCGGCGCTGCCCGACGGAGTGATGCTGCTCGTCGACGATCATTCGGGAACAAAGTTTGACGCGAACGGCGACATCATCCCCATTCCTATACGGGAACGTATGTGGTACACCGGCGCCGCCGAAACGGGGGAACTGTACTATACCGACGTGACGACCGATCTCTTCACGGGGGAAATCAGTATCATGTGCTCGCTTCCCGTCTATCAGGACGGAAAACTCGTCGCCGTGATAGGCGCCGACCTGTTTCTTAACGACGTTTCGGACGCGGTGAATAATACGGCGAGAAGCGGCAGTTTCGTCTGCATCGTCAACAACAACGGGCACGTGCTGTTTTCTCCGCAGACCGATGGGGTCTTCAGCGTATTGCCGTCAGGCGAGGCGAAGGACCTTCGCGCCGACGAAAACACGCGGCTTGCCGGGTTCGTTCGGGACGCGCTTGAAAAGAATACGGAGCTGCGGCTGATCGAAGTGGACGGGGAGCAGTGCTACGTTATCGGCTCGCCGATACAAAGCGTTGGCTGGACGGTGATAAGCGTCGTCCCGAAATCGCTCGCGGATCAGCCCGCCGCCGCTATGCTGGCGAGTTTCAACGACATCCAGAGCGAAGCGACGGACTCGTTTAACAAGGGTATTTCAAACGCAAGAGCGACTATAATCGTCCTGATCGCAGTCGTCGTCATTCTTTCCATAACGGTCGCTGTCATACTTTCAAAGCGTATCGTAAAACCTCTTGAAGCGATCACCGCAAGAGTTCGCTCTCTCGGCGGCGACGATTTGCAGTTCCAAATGGAAGATACCTACCGCACCGGAGACGAGATCGAGGTGCTTGCCGAATCCTTTGCCATGCTTTCCGGCAAGACGCTGGAGTATATCTCGACGGTGCAGCGGGTCACGGCGGAAAAGGAGCGCATCGGCGCCGAGCTGTCGCTGGCGACCCGCATCCAGGCGGATATGCTTCCTACGATATATCCCGCGTTCCCGGAGAGAGCGGAGTTCGATATATTCGCTTCCATGGCCCCCGCGAAGGAGGTCGGCGGCGATTTTTACGACTTCTTCCTTATCGATGACGACCATCTGTGCGTGTTTATCGCGGACGTGTCCGGCAAGGGCGTTCCCGCGGCGCTGTTCATGATGGCGTCCATGATCATTCTGGCGAATAACGCCCAGATGGGGAAAAGCCCGGCGCAGATACTGAACGACACGAATTCGGCGATCTGCGCGAACAACCGCGAGGAAATGTTCGTCACCGCCTGGATCGGCATACTTGAAATATCCACCGGAAAGCTCACGGCGGCGAACGCCGGGCACGAATACCCGGTGATAAAACTGCCGAACGGCAAATACGAGCTTCTGAAAGACAAGCACGGCTTTGTCATAGGCGGTATGGAGGGCGCGAAATACAAGGAGTACGAGATTCAGCTCGAGCCCGGCTCCAAACTGTTTCTCTACACGGACGGCGTGCCGGAGGCGACCGACGGCGATAAAAAGCTTTTCGGCACCGACCGTATGCTGGACGCGCTCAACGCCGCGCCTGACGCTTCGCCGAAGGAAACGCTGGAGAGTGTGCGCGGAGCGGTGGACGTCTTCGTCAGGAACGCGGAGCAGTTCGACGACCTGACGATGGTATGTATCGAGTACAGGGGAGAGGCGGCAGATCCGAAAGCCCCGGAAGACCCGGCTTCGGATATAAACCCGGATAATACGCAATAAATAACTCCGTTTGCGGGAGACAGGTCGAAGGCGCTTCGTAAAAACCGAAGCGCCTTCGTTGTTTATTATAAAATGAATGAGCTGCAGTTCAACGGGCGTGCCGGTCAGGGCGTGCAAACCGGGGATACGCCTGTCTTTAAAAGGACCTTTTCGCGCCGGTCGGCGTTGAAAGCGCTCGGAATACATCGATTGCGTATGTTTTTTTATTTTGGGGTTGACAAAATCGGAAAAACGGTTATACTATATACGAAAGTGTTTCAAATGATACAGTTTGAGGCGATTATATGAACGACGTCAAATTCATACTGAATAACGTCGCGCTTTTCGCCGGCGTATCGGAAAGCGCCGTTTACGCGCTTGTCGCGGACGCGGGCACGCGCAGAGCGGAGTTTCCGCGCGGCGGGGTCATATGCCGCCGCGGAGAAGCGAACGACGAGCTGATAGTGATCCTCTCCGGCAAGGCGGAGGTGCGAAAGGGCAGCGTCGTTATGCGCGAGCTGCGCGCGGGCGACGTGACCGGCGTTTCCACGCTCTTCGGCGGCGACGGAGTGATGGATTCCGATATAACGGCGCAAACTAAGCTTACCGCGCTTTTCTTCGGCAGGAGCGCGGTGCTCGAAGCGGTCAGAAGCGATCCGGCGTTCGCGGAGAACTTCATCGGATTCCTTTCCGCGAGGGTGCGCTTCCTCAACGGCGTCATCAGCCGCTGCGCCGGCGCGGACTCCGCGGGGAGGCTCGCGCGTTACCTCGCCGCGCTCGCGGACGAAAGCGGCGGGCGCTTTACGCTGAACGTCAGCCGCGCCGCGGCGGAGCTTTCGCTCGGACGCGCGACCGTCTATCGCGCGCTCGACGCGCTTGAGGAGCTCGGCTGCGTCGAACGCTTCGGACGCGAGATCGCGGTTAACTCCGCGCGCATCAAAGAGGTTTATTAACGGGATGTCCGGCGGTTTAGCCGCCGGGAGCCTGATATCAATGAAAAGGAGAAAAACGAAAATGAAAAAGCTTATCACTGTTATTCTCGCGCTTGCGCTGCTGACGCTTGCGCTGACCGGCTGCGGAGCCGAAGAAACTCCCGCGCCTTCCGCTCCCGACGCGCCCGCGATCCGCACTGACGTGCGCCTCGGCCTGCTCGCCGGCCCGACCGGCGTCGGAGCCGCGAAGCTGCTTGACGATAACGCCGCGGGAGATACGGCGAACAACTACATTCACACTGTCTTCAACGCGCCAGACGAGGTCACCGCGAAGATAATCAGCGGCGAGCTCGATATCGCCGCCGTTCCGACAAACCTCGCGGCCGTGCTTTACAAAAAGACGGAGGGCAAGGTGAAGCTCGCCGCGATAAACACGCTCGGTGTGCTCTACGTGCTGACCGCGCAGGGAACGACCGTTTCCTCGGTCGCCGACCTGAAAGGCAAGACCGTTTACTCCTCCGGGCAGGGGGCCGTTCCGGAGTACGTTCTCAACTTCATCCTCGACGCCAACGGCGTCAGGGACGACGTTGAGGTCGTCTACGAAGCGGAGCACGACGCGGTCATCGCCGACCTCGCTTCCGGCAAGGCGCAGATTGCCGTCCTGCCAGAGCCGAAGGTCACCGCCGCGCTGACGCAGGCGGAAGGCCTTTCCGTCGCGCTCGATCTGGCTGAGGAGTGGGACAAGGCCGCCGCGCTGAATGGCGACGGCGACAGCGTGCTTTCGATGGGCTGCGTCGTCGTCAGCAGCTCCTTCGCGGAGCAGAACAAACCCGCGCTCAACGCCTTCCTCAGCGAATATGCGGCGTCCATCGCGTATATGAGCGACGCGGCGAACCTCGATTCCGCCGCCGCGCTCTGCGAGACCTACGGCATCATCCCGAAGGCAGCGGTCGCGAAAAAGGCGCTGCCGAACTGCGGACTGACCTTCATCTCCGGCGCGGAGATGAAGACGCAGATAGCCGCCTTCTATCAGATACTCTTTGACTATAACCCCGCTTCCGTGGGAGGAACGCTGCCCGATGAGGACTTCTACTATTCAAAGTAAGCGCCCGAAGCTCAAAAAAGCCGCCGTTGCCGTATTCACAGCCGTGTTCTGGCTGGGGGTATGGCAGCTTGCGGCTGTGCTTATAGATCAGAGCATCGTGCTTTCGCCGCCGCTGACGGTCTTTGAAACGCTCTTCCGGCTCGCCGGAACTGGCGCGTTCTGGCTGACGGTCGCGCTGAGCGCGCTGCGCATCTTCTGCGGCTTCGCGCTCGGAGTGCTCGCCGGCGTCGCCTTCGCGGTGCTGACGCGGGTCAGCCGCGTGGCGTATACGCTTTTCAGCCCGATGATGAGCGTGATAAGGGCGACCCCGGTGGCTTCGTTTATAATAATGCTGCTTTTCTTTTCGGAGAATGAGTATATCCCGACCGTGACCGCCTTCCTGATGGTCTTCCCGATGATCTGGGCGAACACCTTCAAGGGCATTGAGGAAACGGACGTGAAGCTGATTGAAATGTCGAAGGTGTTCGGGCTTTCGCGCCGCGCGAAGCTGCGGGAGATATACCTTCCGTCGGTGGAGCCGTACTTCGTTCCGGCGGCGCTTAGCTCGCTCGGCTTCGCCTGGAAGGCGGGGGTCGCCGCGGAGGTGCTCGCCGCGCCGAAATACGCCGTCGGCGGTATGCTCTACCGTGCGAAGATCTATCTCGAAACGCCGGAGATGCTGGCATGGACGATATGCGTCATAATCATCAGTATGCTGCTTGAGTGGCTGCTTTCGTCGCTGCTCAGGCGGCGAAGCGCGGAAAGGAGCGCCGCTTATGATAAAGCTTGAAAACGTATCCAAGGCGTTCGGCGGCAAGACGGTGCTCAGCGGACTTTCGTATGAGTTCGCAGAGGGGAAGCGCTTCGTCGTTACGGGCGCGTCCGGCGTCGGAAAGACGACGCTGCTTCGGCTTATATGCGGGCTTATCCGCCCCGACGCGGGCAGAGTAGAAGTCGCGGAAGGCGCGCGCGTGCGCGCCGTCTTTCAGGAGGACCGTCTGCTCCCGTGGCGCACCGTGCTGAGGAACGTGACGCTGGAGAGCGGGGACGGGGCGTACGCACGCTCGCTTCTTTCGGAGCTGGGGCTCGCGGAGGAGGCGGAGGCGTTCCCGGCGTCGCTTTCCGGCGGGATGAGCCGCCGCGTCGCGATAGCGCGCGCGCTCTGCGCGGAGCCGGACGTGCTGCTGCTCGACGAACCATTCAACGGGCTCGACCCGGATATGAAGGCGCGTACGGCGGCGCTTATCTTCGATAAGATGCGCGGCAAAACGGTCATAACCGTCGCGCACGACGCCGAAGTCTTCGCGGAGTATACGGACGAAACTCTGGCGCTTTCGCCGCCGGAGGAGGAAGAAGCTCCCGAAAGCGGAAGAATAACGGAGCAAAAGTGATACAAATGTGAATTCCCACACTAATTAGTGTGGGAATTCACATTTGTGGGTAAATTTTGAAAAATCCTTGACAACTACAGATAGGTTTTGATTTATAGTACAGCGTGGAGCAGAAGGCGAATAAAGGGCGGATTGCCTCCCGCTCTAATGATAGGATTAAATAACATAATAAATGTTATGTTGGTATTTGTGGCAAAGACCGATTTCAAGCGGCTTTCGGTGGGGATATGTAGCCATATATGACCGAAATAATTAGATGAAATACAGTGTTTTGAATTTGGTTTTTTGAAAAAAATCGCTGTTTTTTGCGAAAAACTCTTGATTTTCCGAAATATTTGATATATAATCAACTGTCTGTTTGTATCGGTTGACGATAAACCGACTCGCGAAACAACATAACATTTATTATGTTGTATATAAGCCTTCAGCATCCCACGATATAAGAGGCTCGTCATAGGCCTTTTATATACTTTGCAAAGTTAAAAAAACAAAAGGAGGAAAAAGCTATGACAAAGAAAAAGTCAGCGAAGCGAGCGTTCATAAGTTCGTTTATGTCGTTCATAATGTGCTTCGCTATGCTGGCGGGAACCACATTCGCGTGGTACACCGACAGCGTCACGAGCTCCGGCAACAAGATCATCGCCGGCACGCTCGACATCGAGCTTTGGATGCATGACGGCAACGGCTACGTCGATATCAGCGCCAGCAGTGCGCCTATATTCCAAAGCGCGAATCAGGCGAATCCCACAAACGCGACTCTGTGGGAGCCCGGCAAGACTCAGGTCGCTTACCTGATGATCAAGAACACCGGCAATCTCGACCTGAAGTATCAGGTCGCGCTCAACGTCAGCAACGTCGCCAAAGACCTCTATAAGGTTATGAAGTTCAAGATCGTTCCCAACGCGACTCCCGACTCCGGCGTGACAAGCTGGGCGGAAACTGACCCCGTAGCAGACGAGCAGTCTGTTATAGTCGGTAATCAGATTGTTTCCGGCACCAACGTTGATGCGAATGGTTACGGCGGCGTCAAGCTCGAGAAGGGCATTTCTCATTACTTCGCGCTGCTCATCCATATGGATGAAGAAGCTGGCAACGAGTATATGGCCGGCGAAGTCGACTTTGACCTCAAGGTTCTTGCAACTCAGGTTGCGTCTGAATCCGACAGCTTCGGCAACACTTACGATCAGAACCGTGAATTCCCCGTTGTCAGCACCGGTTCGACTGCCATCACGGCTAATACTTCCGAAGAACTGACCATCGAAAAGACCGGTGAGATCGAATCCGCAACAGTTCCCGCGGCGGCGGCCAATGCGCTCTTCGAGGCAATGAAGGATAATGAAGCAGAATCCAACGAGCTTACCCTCACTCTTAATGTCACTAAGACCGGTGAGACAATTACTGACACCGGCACAACCGTGGCGCTGGAGATCGATATGACTGCTTTGATGGAAAAGACGAAGTCGGGTATGACTACCACGACATCACAAGGTGTTACCTCGTTCTCCGACTATGTAACGATTGAATACAATCTTGGTAAAGGCCTGACCGACGTGACTGCGACCCACAAGGGTAATGCCATGGTGAAATCCGCCGATACTGCCGTCGACAACGGTAACGGCGTTTACAGTTATAATTCCGGGACCGGTATCCTCACTATCAAGACGAAGACGCTCTCTCCCTTTACGGTAAGCTATACGCTTCCTACCGCTGACGTGCGTATCTCCAAGGATGGCGAAGAGGACGAGCTGATGCTTCTCGCCGAGTTCAGAAATGCCGTCGATGAAGGGAACACCTATGAAGGATATACGGTCACATTGCTGCACGACGTTGATCTTGGCAATGAAGAGTGGGACGCCATCGGAAACAAGGAACTGGGACAGTGGTTCAGCGGTATCTTTGACGGATCCGGTTATACAGTTAGCAATATGAAGATTACGAACGGAACAGGCGATTATGAGTATTCGGCATTTATCAGCGGACTAAAGAACGGCACTGTCAAGAACCTAACGGTGACGGGAACTGTGACCGGCGAGAACTGTAGCGGTATCGCGGCGCGTCTCGACGGAACCAGCAAGGTCGAAAACTGCAAGAATTACGTGAATGTTTTCGGTCAGAAAAAAGCCGGCGGCGTTGTCTGCCTACTGAACAATGCGGGAGCAAGCGTTATTGACTGCGAGAACTACGGAACGATTACATTGACGTCGCGTAACGCTGTTGCAAATGATACAATCGGCGGCGTTGTCAGCTACGCGAATGCGAATTCTACGATTTCCGGATGCAAGAACTATGGCGAAGTGATGGGCGTCAACGGCGGCAACAGCAACCTCTTCATCGGTGGCGTCGTCGGTTATGCGACCGCTCCGAGTCTTTCCGAAGCGAACCTAATCACCAACTGCCTGAATGCCGGCAGTGTTACTAAGGAAGTTGATGGGTGGGGGTTAGGTAGTGTTGTCGGTTTTTCAAAGAATTTCACGACTTCCAACCTCAGTAATACGTATGCGGGAATCGATAATCTAATCGGTGTCGTGCAATAATTAACCAGTATTAGTAAACGTACAGTATCACATCCGTACTGACGAAGGATGAAAAGACGGGCGGCGAAAGCCGCCCGTCTTTGTGCCTTGAGAAGAACAATGGATGAGTTTTCGCATTGTATTTTGATTAATAACGGATTGTTACGGTGCAAAATGATGCCTCCTTTTGCGTCCGCAGGAGAAAAAGCGAAGATTTAACTGCGAAATAAACGGAGCAAAAGTGAAAAAAACGCTTGACAAAGAAGCGGTCCGGTGTTATTATATATGAACGTCGGTGAAGCTGGTCTTTGAAGTATCATTGGCTGCGCATAGCCGATAAGGGCCTTTAGCTCAGTTGGTTAGAGCAACCGGCTCATAACCGGTTGGTCCGGGGTTCGAGTCCCTGAAGGCCCACCATATAGGGGTATAGCTCAGTTGGTAGAGCAGCGGTCTCCAAAACCGCGTGCCGAGGGTTCAAGTCCTTCTGCCCCTGCCAGCACAAAAAGTCGACATTTTAGAGAAATCGATAATGTCGGCTTTCTTTCTTTACATATTTATGATATAATATATTCTACAATAATGGAACTTGCGGAGCGGATTATGGAAAATAGTATTGAGTATCAGATTTTAATTGGTTGCAATGATCCTCAGTTAAATGATGAAGTCGTTAACGAACATAAGCTTAGAGAACTGATATCTTTGTTCTTCGCCCGAAAGAAGATCGACTTTTCAATACTGAGCGCTAATGGTGGGTATCTTCATGAAGACGGCCATTTTACTACAGAAAACACCTTGTGTGTAAATATCATAGGAGATCCTAATCTTGACATCTTCCAGTTGGCAAAAAGTCTTTCAATGTTCATGAATCAAGAATGCGTTTTGATAACCAGGAATGCCCTAAATACTGAATTTCAGTGAGGTGGATACGATGGATGACAAACTGTTTGAAAAAGGTATAAAATATGAGATTTTCATAGGTATCAAGGATAAGGATAGCTATCAGGAAATCTTTAATGTAAATGATTTTAAAAACATACTTACAGAAATCTGTACGGAAAAACGGGTATGTTTTTCTCTGCTGACCCAATTTGGCGGTTATACCCACAACAAGGGGTATACAACCGAGACCAGTTTCAGGATAATCATAATAGGATTCGATGAAAAAGAAATCGCACTTTTGGGTGAAAGACTGAAGAAGATAATCAATACCGATACGATTCTTATCACAAAAACGGAGATAGAATACTGTTTTATATAGTCGTGGAACCGGGTGACGGTTCTATTGTGTTTATGCGGGGGGTCAAATCTGACCAGTAAAGTCAATAATAAAGTCGACACTTTTAGTAATTGAATCTGTCGACTTTTCTTTTTTTAGGAATTATGATATAAAAGCCTTAATAAATCGGTATTTGAAAGGGAGACGAAAGAATATGATTCTATACTTTTCGGCTACTGGCAATAGTAAGTATGTTGCGGAGAGGATAGCAGCAGCATTTGACGATACCGCCGTATCGATTGAGAAGGCAGATACGGAGATTACGCTTTCGGAGAATGAGATGCTCGGTTTTGTGACACCAGTCAACTGGTGGGAACTTCCGATACTCACACGGGAGTATATGCAGAGATTGACAGTTAAAAACTATCATGCGCCTTACGCCTATATTGTGACGACCTATGGGACAACGCCCGGCTGTACATTTGCTGATGCAAAGAGGATACTCAAAGCCAGAGGAGTACAATTAAATGCCGGATTCAGTATTAAGATGCCGGATAACTGGACGCCAATCTTTGACCTTAGCGAGCCTCAAAAAGTTCGACAGCAGAACGATGAGGCTGAGAAGTACATCGATGCTGTACTTGAAAATATCCGCGATAAAAAGACTGGAAATCTGATGCAGCACAAGAAACCGATTGCTGTTAAGATTTTTACCGATCCTTTTCTTAATTCTGAGCGAAAGACAAAAAACTTTTATGTGGAGGACACCTGTATAGGATGTGGTCTGTGTGCGAAGAGATGTCCTGTACAGGCGATTGAAATCAAAAACAAAAAGCCTGTATGGGTTAAAAACCAATGCGCACTCTGTTTGCGCTGTCTGCATCACTGCCCGAAGTTTGCGATTCAATACGGAAACGGAAAGACAAGGCAGCATGGGCAGTATCGCAATCCTCATACAAAGGTATAAAAAAATCCGGTTTGTCGGGACAAACGGATTGATGATGTGCTGTTTTGGGCTATTTTGTTGTTGTAAAAACGAGCATTCTTGAACATATTGAAATAGCGTCTAAAATCTTAATTTTATACCATTTTTGCCGTTGGGCTATTTTGTTTGTTAATCCCAAAAACTCCCGTTGCATTCGCAACGGGAGTTTTTGGCAGGTAGACAATAGCGCATACCCGAGGCACGCGGAGCGTGCTGGGTGAGACGGGCGACCGCCGCCTGGGGCGGGGTGAGGGAGGCCGACGAAGCGCCGCGGTCGGAATACGGGAGCGTGATTCATCACGCGAAGCGGATTTCGGGGACCGCAAGAGGGGTTGCGGAGCAACTTCAAGTCCTTCGCGTGCCGCAGAAGAACCGCCTTATTTCAGGCGGTTCTCGCTTTTCATTGACTCATATATTCTCCTGCGGCTCCCGAAAAAGTCTATGAAAAAGCGTCGATTTGGTTAAAAAGTTGGTATTAAAAATGTCCCCTCGCAAAGCGCGGATTTCATTGCGAACATTCTGCGTGCCCCTCGGGGAATTCCTCGCCGCTTCGCCACTCCTCGGAATGACAAGCGCCCGCATAAAACAAAACACCCGACCGTGTCAAGTGCTTATCACATATTCACTTCCGGCTTGTCGGTGCGGCAGAGGAGATAGTCGACGCTGACCTCGTAAAAGTCCGCCAGCTTCACCAGCGTTTCGGTCGGCGGAACGCGTTCGCCGTTCTCGAATTTGGAGAGTAGCGCCTGCTCTATGCCGGTCTTCATCTGTACCGCGAGCTGCGTAAGCCCGCGGGATTTTCTTAATTGCTTTAGCCTCGCTCCCATATCATCACCCAATGACATTATGTCATATTTTGCCTTGACAAATATGACTAATTGTCATATAATGCTGTTGTCGTTATATAAAAAGAAGCGGAGGGTATTATGGGAATCATATCACTTAACTGTCCAAACTGTGGAGCGCAATTCAATATGGATGATAGCCGCGAATTTGGATACTGTAATGTATGTGGATCAAAAGTTATGATTGACAGGATGGTTGTCGAACACACGGGACATGTCAAAATTGATAGCACAGATGAACTGAATAATCTGTATGTTTTAGCACGTAGAGCGAGAGATGATGGGAACAGTACAAACGCGCAGAAGTATTATGAACAAATAATTATTAAAGCTCCATCTGATTGGGAAGCAAACTTTTATACTGTATATTATCAATCAATGAATTGCAAAATAGCAGAAATAGGTTTAGCTGCAATTCGGATGACCAACTGTGAGTCTACAGTGTTTAATCTAATAAAGAATAATATCCATGATTACTCTGAAAAGAAAAAAGCAGTAGAGCAAGTAGTAGCAGCTTTAATATCAATATCTCTTATGCTCTTTTCTTCATACAAGGAGTTCTACGATGGAATCGATGCGATGATTAAGGATAGGTTCGTTCAACAGTATGCCAATAATTGCTCGCTATGCAGAGATATTTTGTATTTAGGTGGTGAGGAGATTATATCGGTTTTTGGAGAAGATTTTGGAGCATTAGCTGCTGAATGTTGGAAAGTTGGTGTAGCTCAACATAATATACTAAACGGCGTTTTTAATGATAAAAGCTCAAATGCTGCAGTTATCAAACTATACAATGAAAGAATTAAAAAATACGATTCATCATATGTTGCTCCTCGAACAAATATGTCATCTGATGGTGGTTGCTACGTTGCGACCTGCGTCTACGGCTCATACGACTGCCCGCAGGTGTGGACGCTGCGCCGTTACCGTGACGACACGCTCGCTTCAACGTGGTACGGCAGAGCGTTTATACGCGCGTATTACGCCGTCAGCCCGACGCTTGTCAAGGGGTTCGGGAATACGATGTGGTTCAAGACGATGTGGCAGGGCAAACTCGACCGTATGGTCAAACGACTCAACGCCGAAGGCGTCGCTGACACTCCCTACTCCGACAAGAAGTGGTAATACAATAGTAAAGTTTCGTGCAGCTCACTCGATTTGAGTGAGCTACCGTTTTTTCTGTCATCCTGAGCGAGCGCGGAGCGCGAGTCGAAGGATCTTAAAGACGAGCTATCCTTAACGGAAAAGTGCGCCGACAAAAACAAAAGCGCGCCGACAAAAGCAAAACTTAAAGTGTGCTGACAAAAAGCCTGCAAAAACAAAAGTGTGCATAAGAAGGCGAAAGGTAAACTCCCGTTTTCGACCGCGCACTTTTTCTGTTACAACGCCGCTGCCTTCAGGATCCTTCGACTTCGCTCCCTGTGGTCGCTCCGCTCAGGATGACAGACGCTGCTTTGCAGCTACACCTCATCAGTCGAGCCCGCCGACTCGGGCTCGACAGCTTCCCCTCAAGGGGAAGCCTTTTTAACCACCTGCTCGCGGCGGGGGATTCCTTGGGCTTCGCCCTCGGAATGACAGACATTTGCGGAGGCGCTTTCCTTTGATGCGGCGTTTTTTCTTCAAAAAACCTCTTGACATTTCCGGAACGTGGGGATATAATAATAACAGTTGAACAGTTGTTCAACTGTTGGCGGGAAGATTACACATTCTTTTAAGAACGAAAGGGTGGAGCAAATATGGAAGAAAGAATCAAAAACGCCGCCGCCGAAACGCACGCGGCGCGGGTCGACCGCGTGATCGAAGCGGAGGAGGCGTTCCGCGACGCGGCGAAGATATTCTCCGTCGCGGAGCTGTTCCGGCTTTTCGGCGACCCGACGCGCGTCGGGATAATGACGGTGCTTTACGAAAAGGAACGCTGCGTCTGCGAGCTTTCCGACCTGCTCGTGATGACCGTTTCCGCGATCTCCCACCAGCTCCGCCTGCTCAAGCAGAGCGGGCTCGTCAAATACCGCCGCGAGGGCAAGCACCTTTACTATTCCCTCGCCGATTCCCACGTCAGCACCATCCTCGCCCAGGGCTTCGAGCACGTCAACGAATAACGGGCCGCCTGTCGGAAAGGCAATAAGCCCGATAAACGGCCGAATACGGCGCTTTCCGGCTTGTCGTCCACGGCGGCAAGGGCGACCTTCACTTATCTCTCCCAAAGAAGGCGAATCAAATGAAACTCTATCCCGAACATAAAAAAGAATTCCTCTTCCTCGGAATCTGTCTGCTGCTGACCGCGGGGCTTTTCGCCGCGGAAAAGCTTGACGCGGAGCCGTGGATGTGCGCCGTCGGCTATGCGCTGCTTTACCTGCTCGCGGGCGGGGAGGTCTTCCTGGCCGCGCTGAAAAAGCTCTTTAAGGGCAGGCCGTTCAGCGAAGAAACGCTGATGAGCATAGCCGCGATAGGCGCGTTCTGCATCGGCAGCTACGTTGAGGGCGCGGCGGTGCTGATCTTCTACCGCGTCGGCGAGACCTTCAACGATATGGCGTCGGATAACGCGCGCGACTCGGTCGCGGCGCTGATGAAGGTCTGCCCGGAGAGCGCCTCCCTCGTCACGGACGCGGGGGAGAAGACCGTCCGCCCGTCCGAAGGCTGGGTCGGCGACATCGTCGCCGGGCGCCCCGGCGAGAAGCTCCCGCTGGACGGCGTCGTCGTTTCCGGCTCCGCGTCGATAGACACGGCGGCGGTGACGGGCGAGTCCGCGCCGCGCTTCGCGGAGGCGGGGACGGAGGTCTTCGCCGGCTGCCTCTGCCTCGACGGCGCGCTGCGCGTCCGCGTGACCGCGGAATACGAGGACAGCACCGTCGCGAATATGATAAAGCTGACCGAGCACGCCGCCGAACGCAAGGCGAAGACGGAGCGCTTCATCTCGAAATTCGCGGCGATTTACACTCCCTGCGTCGTCGGCGCGGAGGCCGTCTACGCGATCGCGATGCCGCATATCCTCGGCGGCGGCTGGGAGGCCTGCGTCAGGAACGCGCTGGGATTCCTAGTCGTCTGCTGCCCCTGCGCGCTGGTGCTTTCGGTGCCGCTGGCGTTCTTCAGCGCCTGCGGACGCGCCACGAAGTCGGGCGTGCTCATCAAGGGCGGCGCGACGATGGAGCGCCTCGCGAAGGTCGGCGCCGTCGTCTTCGACAAGACCGGCACCGTCACCGACGGCAGGCTTGAGGTCGCCTCCGTCGTACCCGAGGGGATAGGGGAAGCGGAGCTTTTGAAATACGCGGCTTCGGCGGAGCATTCGTCGAAGCACCCGATCGCGGAAGCGATAAAGAGAAGCTGCGGCGAGCGGGTCGGCGCGGAGCGCGTCGACGTTTTCGCCGAGTCGGGCGGACGCGGAGTCCGCGCACGCGTGGACGGAGCGGATGTGCTTGTCGGCAGCCGGCGCTTCCTGAAGGAAGAGGGCGTTTCCGGCGAGCTGCCCGACGCGGGCGGCGCGACGGCGGTCTGGGTCGCCGTCGGCGGCGAGTTCCGCGGGTTTATCACTCTGCGCGACGAGCTGAAGCCGGACGCGGAGGAGGCGGTGCGCCGCCTGCGCAAGACCGGAGTTTCCCGCGTGGCGGTTTTCAGCGGCGACGCTCCCGAAGCGGCTTCAGCGGCGGCGGAGCGCATCGGTGCGGACGAAGGCGTCGGCGGACTGCTCCCCGCGGACAAATGCTCCCTGCTCGAAAAGGAAAAGGAACGCGCCGTCACCGCGTTCGCCGGGGACGGGATAAACGACGCTCCCGCGATAGCCGCGGCGGACGTCGGCGTCGCGATGGGAGCGCTCGGCAGCGACGCGGCGATAGAGGCCGCGGACGTCGTGCTTATGGGCGACAGCCCCTCCCGCATCGCGGACGCGATCTCCGTCTCGAAGAAGGCGCTCGCCGTGGCGAAGGAGAACATATGGTTCTGCCTGCTGGTCAAGGCGGCGGTGCTCGTCGCGAGCGCGCTCGGCTACGCGCCGCTCTGGCTCGCGGTCGTCGCCGACGTCGGCGCCGCGGTCGCCGCGGTCGCGAATTCCGCGCTCAACGGAAGATAATTTGAAAAAAATAAAATTTCCTCTTGACATCTGCTCGTTACGGCTGTATAATTTTACTTGCTGTCGGACGCTTAGCTCAGCTGGAAGAGCACCTGCTTGACGTGCAGGGGGTCAGGGGTTCAAGTCCCTTAGCGTCCACCAACAAAAAAGCGTGATTTGTCTCAAGACAAATCACGCTTTTTTGAATGATGTTTGCTCTGTCGGGCAAATGATGCGTGCTACGCACATGATGTTGCCTTCGGCAATGATGCGTGCTTCCGTCGTCACGGTTTGTGAAAATCGGACGAATTCCGCTTTTTTTGTTGATTTTTTCTTTGCGGCGTGATAATATAATATTCGTGAGTATGTAACTCGCAGCCGGTCGGCGATGCGCCTTAAACCATGCCGCGGACCGGTCAAATCATCCGAGAGGAGCAAGATTATGAAAAGATTCATGTCAATGCTTATGGCGACCGTTTTTATGCTGACCGCGTTCGGCGTAGCGACGGTCTTCAGCGGCTTCATCACGGCCGGAGCGCTTTATGATTACTATCTTTACGACAAGCTGCCCGGCTACTCCGTCTTCACCGACGAAGAGCTGCAGAAGATGACGAATATGTTCACCGCGCCCGGTTACAACGAAGTGATCGACGGCGTCGGTCCGGTCGTGACCTATGAGTTCATAGTCAACGATTACTGGGGCTGGGCAGGCAACGAATGGCGCAGCTTCTCCATTTACAACGGACAGGCGCGCAATATAAAGGCCGCCAGCAACACCGATCACAAGGACTTCAAGGATATGACCTGGGCGGCGATCGATACCGTCGGCAACAAGACCTTCCTCGGTCAGATGGGCACGCCGGAATACGAGGAAATAGTGGAACACCTTATCGACTATGACGGCATCGCCTTCTGGGTCGGAAACAACGGCCAGCCGTATATCGGCACGGTCGGACTCACCCTGATGCAGTATCCGACAAAGGGCCCCTACTTCACGATGACCCTTGACGACGACACCGGAGACCACACCGCGCAGGAGCTTGCAGAATACGGCATCGGTTTCCGTTACACCGCCACGGCGAAGCAGGTCGACGAGGACGGCTACGTCCACTTCGATTTCAAAACCGATTTCCATCAGGCTGACTGGTGGAGCGAGGATGACGAAGGCGTCAACTGGTGGCAGGAGTATAACGGTAACGCTCCCAACGCGCCCCTTCCCGAAAACGCGCTTGCCAGACTTTCCGGTCTCAACATAACGCTTTCCGCCGGCTACGTCTCCGTCGGCGACAAGGTCTCCATCGGCGATATGATGCTGTATCGCGATTCCCGTCTCCACCTCGACGAGCTGGAGGAGGTTATGATGCAGTATGACGAGCTCGATCCCGAGGCGTATACCGAGTCCAGCTACGAAGCCCTCACGGATATATATCTTGAAGCGTACGCAATTATGAGCGACCCCTACGTTGTGGATAACTACTCTCAGAGGCAGATAAACGCCGTAGTGAAAAGTATGAAGGCCGCCATAAAGGCGCTTCAGCCGATGTTCAAGGTCAAGAGCGAGACGGTCGCGATCAACGGCTTCGAGGTACTGACCGAGGACGATATCGAAGATATAAACGACGGCGGCAACGTCTACGACGCCGCGATGCTGACCGATGAATTCGTACCGGAGGGAAGCGCCGCGCAGAGCATTTACATTATCGGCGGCGCGTTCGACGGCGACCCGTCCTACGGCTGGAGCCGCTTCTCGACTTCGAAGCTGAATGACGACGACGAGGTCGTGGCGGTGAGCAACGTCTTCGGCGCCGAAGGGCTCGCCGAGACCGCCGGACTCCGCTTCTGGATCAAATACGGCGAAAGCTACACTCCCGCGCCGACCGACATGATCGTCGGAGTCGGCAGCAGCACGGACGGCGTCTATTTCGAATGCGATCCTGCCGCGGTCCGACTCCCCGAGAGCGAGGGCTACGTCGGCGTCACGTGGAACGCCTTCTATGACTTTGAGGGCGAGGAGGACATCTACGACTTCCTCGATTCGCTCGATTATATAACCTTCTCCATCGACGGCTGTTATCAGAAGGAATTCTACCTTTCCGATCTGCACGTCTTCGTATGGAGCATAAACAGCGCGGACTTCACCGCGTTGGACAATGCGATCGTTGACGCCGTGAATTATCTGCAGTCGCTGGCCGAGGAGGATTGGTCCGTCCGTTCCTGGCAGCGTGTTGAAGAAGCGATCGAAGCTGCACGTAAGCTGCACAATACCTACGCCATTACCCAGGAGGAAGTTGATAAGGCGACCGAGCTGATCAAACGCAGTCTCAACTGGCTTACCCCGAGGGGCGACAACGCGACCCGGGAGGAAATCGACGCGCTCGAAGCCGCGTATTATTCCGCAAAGACCTACTGGCGCGGCAACTATACCGGCAGAAGCTACGTCGCGCTCAGGGCTGAGATAGACGAGGTCGGCGAGTATATCAACGACGAGCTCAGCTCCGTCGCATGCGTGGAGCTCACGAACAGTCTGAACACCGCCGTTGCCGGGCTCATCCCGATAGCGCACGGCGGCACCGCCGCGCCGACTCAGGCGACCGACTCCGACGGCAAGCCCGTTACCGTCAAGCTCTTCAGCATTGAAGATTTCTCATCCAACAGAGAGTTCAACAGAGCGAACGGCCACCGCAAGGACGACGTTGAGTATTCGCTCGTCACCTCCGCCACGGGTCTTGACCTTCCCGCGAAAGCGCTCAAGATGACCCCGAAGGACGGGGACATTTCCTCAAAGTATACCGACGAGCACGGCGCGCTGCAGTTCAAGCTCGCTGACTTCGTCTGCGATCCGATCCACGCCGACGTCACTATGGACGACGGCAACAAGATCGGCGGCTCCATAGGCGACCTGAAGGGCACCTCCGGAATCCGCGTCTGGGTCGGCGTCAACGACGCGCGTCTTGCGCGGAACGCGTATTTCCGTTTCGGCGTTTCCAACTGCCAGGAGGGCCCGCTCTTCGAGCGCCACGCCGTCAACATCCCGTTCCCGGCGTCCGGCAGCGGCTGGATCTACATCCCGTGGGAATCCTTCGATTACTACGACGAGTGGACCAAGGGGCAGGATATTAACCTTACAGAGATCCGCTTCATCATCATCCGCGTCGACGGCGAGGTCCCATACGGGCTGGAGGTCTACACGACCTGCGTTTCCGCCTATACCGAGCCTCAGAACTCGACCAACGCGACGCCCGTTATCACCGGCGTTGCCGACGGCGCTGTGATCGATGTGGAGGGCGGCTCCGTCGTTCCGAAGTGGAACGTCGGCGCGGCGTCGCTCACGGCCGATAACGATACGAAGTACTACGTTTCCGGCACTCCGATAACCGAGAACGGCACCTACACCCTGACCGTTACCAACGGCGACAAGCAGACATCCGCGACCTTCACCGTGACCGGCGGCGCGGCTGCCGATACGCTCCCGGTCGTCGCGGGCGTAACCAACGGCGCTTCCTACGACGCTCCCGTGACCGTTACCTGGGACGTCGGCGAAGCGACGCTGAACGGCGAGCCCATCGAGAAGAACACCGTCGTTTCCGAGCCGGGCAACTATATGCTCGAGGTGGTCAACGGCACGAAGACCGTTTCCGTCCGCTTCACGATCAACGGCGGCCCCGCCTACAAGAAGGGCGACCTCGATGAGGACGGCGAGATCACCGTCGGCGACGCGCTCAAGGCGCTCCGTATCGCCGCGAAGCTCGTCGCAGCCACCGATAAGGATATGCTGATCGGCAACGTCGACGGCGACGACGATATAACGGTCGGCGACGCGCTGAAGATCCTCCGCGTCGCGGCGAAGCTCGTTCCGGAGAGCGATCTGGGCTGACGTTCGGCAGAATATCACATATCCGAAAAGGGCGGTCATCCGACCGCCCTTTTTTCTGCGCCGTTTTTGCGAAATCATTACGTTTTCGTGATATTTACCGCCTGTTTTTGAACCGCCGAAAATTCCGCGAAACCGCATTACTGCGCAATTTATGCGCGTTAAATTGAAGTTTTTGCTTGATTTTTTGAAAAGCGTATGATATTATTATGTTCGTGAGCATATAAGACTCAACAGAATCCGAAAGGAGCAAAACTTATGAAGAGATTTTTATCCGCATTGCTCGCGTCGATACTCGTCCTGACCGCCTTCGGCGCGTCGACGGTGTTCGGCGGAGTCATCAGCGCGGGGGCGATTTATGATTATCTGATCTATACGTCCATCCCCGGCTTCTCGATCTTCACGGACGCCGAGCTTGCGATGATCCAGAACAGATACGTCGGCCCCGGCGTGAACGAAACTATCGCAAACGTCGGCCCGGTCGTCACCTGGACGCGCACAGGCACGAACAACTGGGGCGGCGTCGAGATTTACGGCGCTTACGCCCGCAACATGAAGAAGGGCAACCACACGAACAGCGACGAGCCCGGCGATTTGCCCGACGCTACCTGGGCCGCGAAGGATACCATCAACGGAAAGACCATTCTGGGCGACGGTTCCTTTGAAGACGAGGAAGGCATCTGCTTCTGGGTCGGCCTCAACGGCGAACCCTACACCGGCAGGGTCAGCGTGCGTCTCTGGCAGGTTCCCTGCGCCGGTCCGTTCTTCAACGGAGCGCTCGACTCCGAAGTCGGCGATCACACCGCCGATGAGCTGAACAGCTACGGCAACGGCTTCCAGTACTGCTCCCGCACGAAGACTCCCGACGCGGACGGCTACGTTCACTTTGAATTCAAAACCGATTTCTACCAGGCTGACTGGTGGAGCGTCGACGACGAAGGCGAGCCCCGTCAGGGCACGCTTTACGAGAATCAGGTGCCCAACTACTGGCCCGTTCCGGAATCCAAGATAGCGCAGATAAGCGGCCTCTCCTTCTCCTTTGAGAATGTGGGTGAAAACGGCAGGATCTCCGTCGGCGATATAAGAAGCTATCACGATATAAACGTTCACTTCGACGAGCTGGATGAGGTTATGTCGGAATACGACGCCCTCGATCCGCAGGCTTACACCGAGGCGAGCTACGAGGTCGCCACGGACGCGTATCTCGAAGCGTATGAGATCATGAACGCGTCCGATACGTCGGTATATTCCCAGAAGATGGTCAACAACGCCGTCAAGAAGCTGAAATATGCGCTCAGAGACCTCGAACCCATGTTTATGGTGAAGAGCGATAACTATATCATCAACGGCTTCGACGTTCTTACGGACGACGACATTGACGAAATCAACGACGGCGGCGCTTCTTTCGACGCCGCGATGCTGACCGACGAATTCGTCCCCGAGGGAAGCGCTACGCAGAGCGTTTACGTCATCGGCGGCGCGTTCGACGGCGACCCGTCCTACGGCTGGAGCCGCTTCACGACCTCGAAGCTGAATAACGACGACGAGGTCGAGGCCGTGAACGACGTTTTCGGCGACGCGGATATCGAAGAATCCGCCGGCATCCGCTTCTGGATAAAGTACGCCGATGATTACGACCCGACCCCCACCGATATGGTCGTCGGAGTCGGCAGCAGCGCGGAGGGAGTTTACTTCGAGTGCGATCCCGCCGTCCTGACGCTCCCGGCGAGCGAGGGCTACGTCGGCGTAACCTGGAACTCCTTCTACGATTACGAAGGCGACGCCGAGATCTACGACTATATAAACTCTCTCGATTACATCACGATCGGCATCGAGAACTGCTATCAAAAGGCGTTCTACCTTTCCGATCTCCACGTTTTCGAGTGGGATATCAACAACGCGTCCTTCGAGGCGATGGATAAGCAGATCGTCACCGCGCAGAACTATCTGGCGGGTCTGAATAAAAACGAGTGGTCGGTCCGCTCCTGGCAGCGCGCCGAGGAGTCGGTCGAAGCCGCGCGTTCGCTTCATACGAAGTACGCCGTCACCCAGCAGGAGGTCGACAAGGCGACCGACGACATCGTCAAGTACCTCAACCGCCTGACCCCCATCTGGGACACCGCCACTCAGGAGGAAATAGATGCGCTTGAGGCGGCTTACTACGGCGCCCTGACCTACTGGCACGGCAACTACACCGGCAGAAGCTACGTTGAGCTTAAAGCGGTGCTCGACGAGGTCGCCGATTATATCAACGACGAGCTCGGCTCAGCGGTCTGCCGCGAGTTCACCGGTATGGTCAACGAGGCCGTCGCGGGACTCGTCCCGATCACTCACGGCAGCACCGTCGCTCCGACCGCGGCGACCGACGCCAACGGCGCGGCGGTCAGCGTCAAGCTCTTCAGCATAGAAGACTTCAAGAGCGGCAGAGATATGAACAAAGCGGACGGCCACCGCAAGGACGACGTCAACTACGACCTCGTCAGCAGCGCGGCGGGTCTTGAGCTTCCCGCGAAGGCGCTCAAGATGAGCCCGAAGGCCGAGGACCTTTCCTCCAAGCCCACCGATCAGCACGGAGCGCTCCAGTTCAAGCTGTTCGACCGCTTCGGCAACTCCCTGTCGCCCGACGTCACCAAGAACGAGGACGGCAACACCGTAGGCGCAACGGTCGGCGATCTTTCCGGCTCCGCCGGTATCCGCGTATGGGTAGGCGTCAACGACGTCCGTCTCGCGCAGAAAGCGTATTTCCGCTTCGGCGTTTCCAACTGCACCGAGGGCCCGCTCTTCGAGCGCCACGCCGTCAACATCCCGTTCCCGGCGTCCGGCAGCGGCTGGATCTATATCCCGTGGGACGCCTTCGATTTCTATGACGACTGGACGAAGGGCGCGGAGATCAACCTCGCCGAGATCCGCTTCTGGATCGTCCGCGTCGACGGCGAGATCCCGAAGGATCTGGAGGTCTATGTGACCTGCATCACCGCCTACACCGATCAGACGACCGCCGCGAACGCCGTTCCCGTTATCGGCAACGTCACCTCCGGACAGAGCATAGACGTTGCCGGCGGCTCCTTCATCCCGAAGTGGGACGTCGGCACCGCGACGCTGAACGGCAAGCGCTACATCGCCGGCACGCCGATAAGCCAGAACGACGATTATACCCTTGTCGTGAGCAACGGCGATAAGCAGACCTCCGTAAGCTTCACCGTCACCGGCGGCGCGGTCGCGGATACGCTGCCCGTCGTCGCGGGCGTGACCGACGGCGCGACCTACGACGCGCCCGTCACCGTCACATGGGACGTCGGCGAAGCGACGCTGAACGGCGAGCCCTTCGAGAAGGATACTGTCGTTTCCGCGCCCGGCAACTACACCCTTGAAGTTGTCAACGGCACGAAGACGACCTCCGTCCGCTTCACGATCAACGGCGGCCCCGCCGTCAAGAAGGGCGACCTCGACGAGGACGGCGAGATCACCGTCGGCGACGCGCTCAAGGCGCTCCGTATCGCCGCGAAGCTGGTCGCGGCCACCGATAAGGATATGCTTATCGGCAACGTCGACGGCGACGACGATATAACGGTCGGCGACGCGCTGAAGATCCTCCGCGTCGCGGCGAAGCTCGTTCCGGAAAGCGATTTGGGCTGATACCGGCGAGCCTCCGCCGTTCCGAGGGCGAAGCCCGAAGGAGCCGCGGCACAAAGCTGAATCCCGGCGCCTCCCTCATATTGAGGGCGGCGCCGTTTTTCGCTGAAGAGGAAAAGACGGAGCGGGCAAAAAACGCCTACGGAGCCGCGAAGGCGCGATACGAATCCCGCTTGCGAAATAACACAATAAAATCCGCGTTTTGTAGATACTTTTCGGCATATTGCATCTTGACTTTGAGCGGCAAAAGCGGTAGAATATTATCAAAGATATATAATGGCAGAAAATTGGAGGAAAACCGATTGAACTGGACATCTTTGAACGTACTCAGAGAACAGTATCTGAGCTTTTTTGAGAGCAAAGGACATACCCGTCTTGAGAGCGCGAGCCTCATCCCGAAGGACGACTCGTCGCTTCTTCTCACCAACGCCGGGATGGCGCCTTTGAAAAAATACTTCACCGGCGAAGCGAAGCTTCCGGGCAACCGCGCCTGCTCCTGCCAGAAGTGCATCCGCACGCCCGATATCGAGCGCGTCGGCAAGACCAGCCGCCACGGCACCTTCTTCGAGATGCTGGGCAACTTCTCCTTCGGCGACTATTTCAAGAAGGAGGCGACCGCCTGGGCGTGGGAGTTCTGCACGAAGGTGCTGGAGCTTCCGGTGGACAAGCTTTACGTCAGCGTTTTCGAGAGCGACGACGAGGCCTACGACATCTGGACGCAGCAGGTCGGCGTCGCGCCGGACCATATGGTGCGCCTCGGCAGAGAGGATAACTTCTGGGAGCACGGCAAAGGCCCCTGCGGCCCCTGCTCCGAGATATACTTCGACCGCGGGCCCGAGAAGGGCTGCGGCAAGCCCGACTGTCACGTCGGCTGCGACTGCGACCGCTACGTAGAGTTCTGGAACCTCGTCTTCACGCAGTTCGATTCCGACGGCGCGGGCAACTACGCCGAGCTGAAGTCGAAGAATATCGACACCGGAATGGGCCTTGAGCGCATCGCCTGCATCATGCAGGGAGTCGATAACCTCTTCGAGGTCGATACGATAAAGAACATTATGGCGAAGGTCTCCGAGATCGCCGGCGTGAAGTACCACGAGAACGAGAAATCGGACGTCTCGCTCCGCGTCATCACCGACCACATCAGGAGCACCGTCTTTATGCTCGCCGACGGCGTAACGCTCTCCAACGAGGGCAGGGGATACGTCCTTCGCCGTCTGCTCCGCCGCGCCGCCAGACACGGCAAGCTGCTGGGCATCAACGAGCCCTTCCTTTATAAGATCTGCGACACCGTCGCGCACGAGAGCGGCGGCGCCTATCCCGTACTCGTCGCGAAAAACGAGTACATCAAGGACGTCATCAAGTCCGAAGAAGAGCGCTTCGCCGAGACCATCGACAAGGGGCTCGAGCTGCTCGACGGCATCACCGCGGAAAACGGAGTCATCAGCGGCGCCGACGCCTTTAAGCTTTACGACACTTACGGATTCCCGCTCGACCTGACGGTCGATATCCTCGCCGAGCGCGGTATGACCGTCGATACCGACGGCTTCGACGCGCTTATGAAAGAGCAGAAGGAACGCGCCCGCGCCGCCAGAAGCAGCGACAAGGCGAACTCCTGGGAAGCGGGCGGCTCCGCCGACGCGGCGGCCTCCGCGACCGAGTTCCTCGGCTACGAAACGCTCGAAGCCGAAGCGACCGTCCTCGCCGTGCGCGAGCAGGAGAAGGGCGCGATCATCGTGCTTGACCGCACGCCCTTCTACGCCGAGAGCGGCGGGCAGGTCGGCGACACCGGCGTGATAACCGGCGCGAACGGCTCCGTCAGAATCACCGACTGCCGCAAGACGCCCAACGGCGGCTTCCTGCACTTCGCGGAGAGCGCGGACGGCATAGCCGTCGGCGACAAGGTCACCGCGACGGTGGATAAGTCCCGCCGCGACGCGATACGCCGCAACCATTCCTCCGCGCATCTGCTCCAGGCGGCGCTCCGCGCCGTGCTGGGCGACCACATCTCCCAGGCGGGCAGCTACGTGGACGAGCACCGTATGCGTTTCGATTTCACCCATAACCGCGCCCTTACCCCCGAACAGATCGAGCGGGTCGAGGCGATGGTGAACGCAGAAATAGGGAAGTCCCTGCCGGTGGATACCGAGGTAATGACCATCGAACAGGCGAAGCAGAGCGGCGCGATTGCCCTCTTCGACGAGAAATACGGGGACTCCGTCCGCGTCGTTTCGATGGGTGATTTCTCCAAGGAGTTCTGCGGCGGCACCCATGTCGCCAACACCTCCGAGGTCGGCTCGTTCCGTATCATTTCGGAAAGCGCCGTCGCCGCCGGAGTCAGAAGAATAGAGGCGGCGACCGGCTTCAACGTGCTGGCGCTGCTCAAAGAAAAAGAAGCGGTCATTGCGCAGGCGGAGGAGCTCCTCAAGTCCGGCGCGAAGGAGCTGCTCACGAAGCTCGCCTCCGTAGTGGAGGAGAACAAGCGCCTGAGCAAGGAGCTTGCCGCGGAGAAGGCGAAGTCCGCCGCGTCCGGAGTCGACGGCCTGCTCGCGAAAGCCTGCGAAAAGGGCGGCTGCCGGCTGCTGACCGAGAAGCTCGGCGAGATCGAGCCCGACGCGCTCCGCACGATAGGCGACGCGCTCAAGGATAAGTGCCCCGACGTCATCGCCGTGCTCGTCGGCGAAAACGGCGGCAAGTCGGTAATGTCCGTCGTCTGCGGCGCCGAGGCCGTGAAGAAGGGCGCGAACGCCGGCGCCATCGTCAAGAAGCTCGCCGCGATCTGCGGCGGCGGAGGCGGCGGCAGACCGGACAGCGCCATGGCGGGCATCCGCGACACCTCCAAACTCGACGAGGCGTTCAAAGCGGCGCTCGACTGAACCGCCCGCGCATAAGCGGAGTATTATGAAACGGAGAGAGAATTATGGATTGCCTGTTCTGCAGAATAATCGCCGGAGAGATCCCGTCGACGAAGGTCTATGAAAACGACAAGGTATACGCATTCCGCGATATAAATCCCCAGGCGCCGACGCATATCCTCATCGTCCCGAAACAGCACCTCGCCGACGCGAGCGAGCTGAAAGGCGAAAACGCCGCCGTCGCCGCCGATATCTTCGCGGCCGCCGCCGAGATCGCGAAAAGCGAGGGGCTTACGGGCGGCTTCCGCGTCGTGACCAACTGCGGCGACGACGCCTGCCAGTCGGTTCACCATCTCCACTTCCACCTGCTCGGCGGAACGAAGATGGCCGAGAAAATGTCATAATAAGAATTATCATAGAAAAAGGAGTTGTCTGAAATGACGAAGAACAAGAAGCTGTTAGCATGGCTCGACGAAATGGTCGAGCTGAACGCCCCCGACAAAGTGGTCTGGATCGACGGTTCCGAGGAGCAGATCGAGGAACTCCGCGCCATAGCCTGCAAGACGGGAGAGATGGAGAAGCTCAACGAAGAGATGCTGCCCGGCTGCTACCTGCACCGTACCGCCGTCAACGACGTCGCCCGCGTGGAAGGCAGGACATTCATCTGCACGACCGAGCGTGAGGAAGCCGGCGCCACGAACAACTGGATGTCCCCCGCGGAGACCTATGATAAGCTTTTCAAGCTTTACAAGGGCTCGATGAAGGGCAGAACAATGTACGTCATCCCCTATTCCATGGGCATCGTCGGCAGTGAGTTCGCCAAGAACGGCATCGAGCTGACCGATTCCATTTACGTCGTGCTCAATATGTGCATCATGACCAGAGTCGGCACCGACGTCCTCGATTCCATCGGCGACGAAGGCGACTTCGTCAAGGGAATGCACTCCCGCGCCGATATGAACGAGGAGGAACGCTACATCTGCCAGCTCCCCGAGGACAACACCATTATGTCCGTCAACAGCGGCTACGGCGGAAACGTCCTGCTCGGCAAGAAGTGCTTCGCGCTGCGCATCGCCTCCGTTCTCGCGCGTGACGAGGGCTGGATGGCGGAGCATATGCTCATCCTCGGCATCGAGGATCCGCAGGGTAACGTCAAGTACGTCACCGCCGCATTCCCCTCCGCCTGCGGCAAGACGAACCTCGCCATGCTCATCCCGCC
>JAFTEJ010000063.1 GCA_017453725.1 Clostridia bacterium
GAAGACGTCCTTGACGTACTTGCCGGTGTTATCGCCGTTGTCGGCGGCGAACGCCACGACGACCGTGGCGAACGCCATTAATACGGCGAGAAACACTGACAGCAGTCTTGTAAAAATCGATCTTTTCATTTTTATCTCCTCTTTATATTTCTTTACGCTTCTGCGGGTGTGCTTTCCTGCTCTTTTTTCCTCTTGGGAAGAAGCACGAGGGTCGCTCCGAGGATACCGACGATCAGTCCTCCGAAGGCGGATACCGCGATGGTCCCGCCGGTTCCGAACGAAGACGCGGTGAACGCCGCTGTGTCGCCCTGCCAATAAAGGAACATACCGTTATTGTCCGAGCGGTAGCAGAATTTCTCATGATCGATCCTCACCGGGGCTTCGCTGGTGAACATATGCAGACATCCGTTGCAGCCGGAGGGCATTTTTGCCGCTTCCGTGGCTTTGTTGCCCTTCTCGACCTCTTCCTTACCGGTCCTCAAGACGAACGAATCGGCGAGGATCGGGCTGCCCTTCTTGGTCGAGCGGTTCGTGTAGATCGCGAGCCACTGCTTGCCGACGTCTGCGTTGATATCCGCCGCGTCGCCGCAGCCCCACGAAGCGTAATCCGAAACACCTTTCTGAGCGTTGGTGTGGATGCCGATCTGCTGACGGTTGCATTTTACGACGTCGTAGTAAACGAACTGATCGAAGGTAATTTGCTTGACCTTCTCGCCATCATCGTTCGTTGTGTACGATACGATATCCGCCTCGTCGACGATCATGATCGGGATCTGGGTGAAGGTGCGGTGGTAAAACTGATAGAGCTGTGCCGCCTTGAGCGCCACCGCGAGAAGCATAAGCACACCGCCGATACCCATAAGCCATCTGCCTGCCGTGCCGATTCTGGAAAGATTGTTAACGGCCTTGTTTGCGGATGTGACATTTTTTTCAATACCCGGCCATTTATCGACTATATTTTTAATCTGACTTTTCGCTGTTTGTACACTTTCTGCCCAATCTGAATTTTCAATAGTTGATACCGCTTCTTCAAAAACCCTCTGCGCTTGATCTTTTACATTCAGCACGTCATTTAAAGTGTAGACTGCAGACAGAAAATTATTTGACGAGTAGACCGACATAGCGGCACCCGCTATCATGGAAAGTGCTCCGGCGCCGAAAGAGGAATATGCGAGAATGTCGATCAAACCGCCCTCTTCCAAGATATCCTCATAAGGGTCGTTGCCCATGGCTTTCTGCATAAGCGTGTTGCTCGTGAGCGCGACGCCGCGGCGGAAGATCGCGCGGTTGATACCGCTGTAGATGGAGATGCTTTCAAGCGCTTTGCCGTCTTTATCACTGAACAGTTCGTCGACCTTCGGCAACTGCGCTTTCATAACGGAATCGCTGTCAAGAGCGAGCTTGAACAGAGTGGAAATATTTAAGAATTTCAGCGCCGCGCGCTGACCGGCAGAAAGCGAAGCCGCGATTGGAGCGAAATAGTCGTAATCCGCTCCGTAGTACGCGTTCTCGTCCTCGGGGCAGAAGAAATCGTAGAGCGTATAGCCCCACTCGCCGGGATAGGAGACCGTCTTAAGAGTTTGATAATAAAGGAGTGTATCGGAGAATCTGTTGAACTCATTTCTGAAGCGGTCGGGGGATTCTTCATTGAGAGTGGTGAAGTACGCTTCAACTCTTGAAGCGTACGCGTCGTCGTCATCGTCGCCCTTCCAAAGTCCGTTTTCGTCGCAATACTCCTCGTACCAGAGAAGCTCTTCGTGCATGTTGAGCCATTCTCCGGCGAGGATCTTCGAGTAGTCCTCGAAATAAGACGCGAGAAGCGACATCGCCGCGGAGGGGGCCAGGTCCTGTCCTGCCGCTTCGGGAGCGTAGTCAGCGATGTTTTCGAGGAGCGCCTCGCCGGTCAGACCTTCAACGCGTTCCAGCCATGAGGTCTCGGCGGTGTCGGTGGCAAGCGCCAGCGTCTGTTCGATCATAAGCACCGCGGGTCCGGAGCTTTCGAGGATGATCTGCTGAAGATCGGCGGTATTCAGTTTCTGCTCGGCGGAGAGCGCCTCGTACGCGTCGTCGCCGATCTCGGTCTTGGTTTTGTTGAGAAGCAGGTCGCCGAGCGGCTTGCCGGTGTCGTTGATCGCGTACTCGCCGTTCGGATCGCCGTCGAAGAACTTATTGAGCAGGTCGTGCGCCATCTGCGCGCGCTTCTGACCGCCCGCACTTCCCTTGCCGTTATAGTTATCGCGGTATTCGTTGAGCGCGGGGACAAAGGTGTTGATAAACTCGGTGATGTCGGCTTTCTTCTCATTTACGAGGGACTCGTAATCGTCGAAGCTGTAGCCGCCCTTCATATACATCGTCGCCATATCGGTAATGGCTTCTTTCGGGTCGTCCGTGCGCTTGATACCGAGCACCGCGACGGCGTTGTGGATACCGGGCGCATCCGAGTTCTTGCCGTCGTTCAGGTCGACGATCGGCTCCCAGCCGTTGTCGCGGAGCCACGGTTCCGCAGTGGCTTTGTCCTCGCCGTAGGCGATGAATACGTCCTTGACGTACTTGCCGCCGCTCGCCTCCGCGGCGTAAACCGTCGCGGCGGCGGGGACGATCATCAGGATTGCCAGAAAGCAGGACAGAAGTTTTGTGAAAACAGATCTTTTCATTTGACTTTACTCCTTTTTATCTTGTAATCTAATTGATTTTTCATAAGCAATTCAGCCCGCCTGCTTGACGATTCCGAACGTGCTCTTGGGACTGTAATAGCCGAATTCCGGCAGCTTGCCGCTTTCGCGAACTATGTAATTCGTATTTTTGAGAGCGCGGTCAACGTACATATAGACTCGACTGTCGACGC
>JAFTEJ010000064.1 GCA_017453725.1 Clostridia bacterium
CTGCTCTGCGAGAAGTCGCCGTCGACGGTTATCGCGTCGATGTTGCCGCCGGAGTACTTCTTCAGCAGCCGCGCGGCGTTAAGGTATTTGTTGGTAGTGCTCGAACCGAGCGTGCCGTCTATATGGATATCGCTGACCGCGCCGAAGGTGAATACGATGTTGTTTTCGTCAAACTGCACCGCCGGCAGGGTTTCGCGCATAAGTCTCTTCAAAATTACCACCTGCTCGTTGATCATTTCCTGCGTGGCGTCCGGGTTATCGAGGACGGCCTGCGCCGCAGCGATAACGTCGGGGTTGTCCAGCGCCGCGTCCGTTCCTTCGAGGGCCGCGAGCGCGGATTCGAGCGCGGAGTAGTCTACGTCGCGCTTCTCACGGTAGGCGAGGAAGTCGGAGAAGTAATACTCCGTGTAAGGACCGTCGTCAAGCAGGAATGAAATGCCCTGCGCGCTGTCGAGCTCCTTCATCATGGCCGTGTAGCCGCTGAAGCCGGTGAACGGGAACATATAGTAGCCGTCTTCGGTGTATTCGTAGCTGTTCGTGCTCATATAGAAGACGCCCCAGCCGTTGACAGCGGGACTGGTCAGTATGCGGAGTCTGACCTGACTGGTGACGGGCATATTGCCGTTCGCGTCCTTGACCGCGATCATAACGCCGTCGTAGTCCGAGAGCTTGCTGACGCCGTCGGAGGGTTTCCAGGGCGACGGGCAGCAGATGTCGTTCGAGTCAAAGGCCTTGTTCACAAGGCAGTTGAAGCCGCCGGACTGCGACTTGACCGCCTTTATTGACTGAGCCGCCGCTCCGGCGAGCTGCTGATCGGAAAGCGAGTAGGTCGCGGTAACGTTGTTGACGTGCCCGTTGTTCGCGGAGGTCTGCGCAAGGTGTCCCTGCGTCCACTTCTGCACGCCGTCGAGCTGGAGGTACTCGTACTCCTTCTCCACCGGCGGCTCGGCGGGATCGCCTTTTGTATAGGCGCAGATATCGGAGATGTACGCCTTGTCGCCCGCCTTAATGCCGTCCTTGTAGAAGAGCGCCGAAAGGACGGAAATGCTGTCTATCGCGCCGTTCGAGAGGTTCTTATAATCGTCGAATTTCAGGTGATAGTAGCCGTTCGCGTAAACGACGTTCATATCGTAGTAGTTGCCTTCGTACAGCCAGTAGTTGCTCCAGTCGGTCGCGTCTCTCATAAGGCGGACCTGGAACTGCGTCAGCGGAATCTCGTTGCCGTCCGCGTCCGCGAAGGCGATGGCGATGCCGTCGAAATCGGAGAGCTTATATCCCTGCGAGGAATCCGCAAAGCGGAACGGGCTCTTCGCGAGGAAGCCGTCGTTCGTCTTGCTGGCGAGGCAGAATCTGTTGAGATTGTTCGTGACCGTCAGCTCGATCGACTGAGTCGCGTTTCCGACAAGGGCCTTATCGGAAAGCGCAAAGTTCGCGCCGAAGGTCGTCAGACTCGCTACGTCGGAGGCAGTCCAGTCCTGGACGCCCGTCAGCTGAACGTAGGTGTAGGAATCGTCGGTCTTTGCCGCGCTCGTAAAAAGCACTATGCCGCTCATCAGCCCGATAAGCATACAGACGGCAAGCAAAGTTGATAACGTCTTCTTCATAAACATTTTCCTTTCATTCGGAAATCCGGCGGAAGCGCGCGCTCCCGCCGCGAGTGATAATACTCTATGTTTATATTATAGCACAAACGTTAAAAAAGTCAATGATTATTTGTTAAATATGACCTCGAACTTTTCGGACTCAACCGATGTTCGGGACGGTATATTTCCGAGCGGTTACGGCAGAATATAAGCGGGTGAAAAATATGAAAAAAGCAAAAAAATACGTAGTGACCCTGCTGATGACGGCGCTTTTCATCAGCGCCGCGGCGGCGGCTCCGTCGGTCGTGCGCTCCACGCTGCCGACGGTCGCCGCAAAGCGCGTCACCGGCAGAACGATCGAGGATACCGTTGAATGCACCGGCACGATCGAGCCGCGTTATGCAAAGGACCTTTACACCGCCGCCGGCCTGACGGTGGACGAGGTGTTCGTTAAAAACGGGCAGCGCGTCAGGGCGGGAGATCCGCTTTTTTCCGTCGATAAGAGCGCGACGGTCTCGCTCTGGGAAAGCGCGGAAAACGGCTCGGACGAAGGCGGCGACGAGCAGGTTTCGAAGCTGCTCGATGGGCTGATCGCGGACTACTTCACGAGCGCTGTGGGCAATATGTTTTCCTCCTTCTCCGACGGCGGCGCGGGCGGCGACGGGCGCGGCGCGACGAGCGAGCTGCTCGTGCTTGTGCCTGACGTCGTCACCGCTTCCGCCGACGGCGTGATCGCGAACCTCGCGATCGAGGACGGCGCGTACGCGGACGGCTCCGCTCCCCTGCTACGCATATGCGATACCTCCGCGCTCTTCGTGCGTTGCGAGCTGCCGGAAAGCTTCGCTTCCTCCCTCGCGGAGGGGCTCGACTGCGTCGTTACGGGAGACGCATTCGAAGACGCTTACACCGCGACGATCAAGGAGATCTCGCCGGTAGCGAAAAGCGTTTCCGGCGGGCGCTCCACGCTCGAATGCCTCGCCGAGATCGACTTCCCCGACGAAGCTCTGAAGGCGGGCTACACCGCGGATATCAGTATCATCCTTTCCCGCAAGAACGGCGCGCTCACCGTGCCGTGGTCCGCGCTGAACGAGGACGGCGACGGGAAATTCGTATGGATCCTGCTCGGAAGCCGCGCCTACCGCCGCGACGTCGTAACCGGCACGGAGCTGGACGACTGCGTTGAGGTCGGCGGTATCGAAAGCGGCTGTCTCGTGGTCTCCGAAGCGGACGGCGTTATCCGTTCCGGCGTGCAGGTCAGGATAAGAAACATAAACTGAATCGGTTTGGTATAATGGACAAAATCAGCGCATACGTCAGAAATCTCAAACGCAAAAAACTCCGCACGTCGCTTGCGGTCATCGGGATAGCCATCGGCGTTTTTTCCGTCGTCACCGTAATATCGGTCGGCGTGACCGGCAAGGACATAATTTTCAGCGAAATCGACAGCCTGGGCTTCAGCGGCCTGTCGGTCGAGAGCGAAAGCTACCCGCTGACGGAAACGCAGCTCGCGCAGGTGCGCTCCGTTACCGACGGCGCGACGCCGATAATAATCCGCTACGCATACTCCCGTCTGCGCTCGACCGACCTTAACACCGTTCTAATCGGCGCCGGTGGCAACCTCTGCCGCGTGACCGGGCTGAAGGTGCTCCACGGCAGGGCTTTCACAGAGAAGGAGGTTCGCGAAGGCGCGCGGGTATGCGTGCTTTCGGCAGACGCGGCGGAGCAGGTCTTCGGACGCGAAAACGTCTGCGGAAGCAAGCTCGTGCTGAAAATAAACGGGAAGGACGTCCCGCTGAGGATAGTCGGCGTCGCGGAAGCCGGCACAGGCGCCATAGCGTCGCTGACCGGGCAGAACTTCCCCGCCTTCGCGCACCTGCCTTACACCACGCTGAGCGACATCGCCGGCGTCAGCGGCTTCGACCGCATAAGCGTCGACGTCGAGCCGGAGCACGCGGAGACGGTCGCCGCCTCCCTGCTCAAAAAACTGAACGCCGCCGCGGGCGACAAGGACGCCTATTCCGTCACCGATATCGACCGGGAACGCGCGAAGTATTCGCGCATCATCGACGCCGTGACCGCCGTCGTCAGCGGAATAGGCGGAATTTCCCTGCTCGTCGCGGGGCTGATGATTATGACGCTTATGCTCGTTTCCGTCAGCGAGCGCGGCCGCGAGATCGGGATAAAGAAGGCGCTCGGCGCGAGGACCTCGCATATTGTCGCGGAGTTCCTGACCGAGTCCGCCGTCATCTCCGCGCTCGGCGGAGCCGTCGGAGTCGCGCTCACCTTCGCCGCAGCGCTCGCGGTCAGGCTTGCGACCGGCGCGGTGCTCAGCGTTTCCGCGAAGGTCATACTCGCCGGGCTGCTGCTTTCCTGCGGAACAGGCGTCGTCTTCGGCGTCTATCCCGCGCTGAAGGCGGCACGGCTGCGCCCGGCGGAAACGCTGCGGCGTTAGCCGCGCGGCTGCGCCTTACACACAACGCCGCCGCGGACTCCGCCCAACGACCCCGACGGCGCGGGATGAATGTATTCTTTTTTCTTTTCTTTTGATTGACATTCCCGCGGACAAGGTTTATAATATCCGTGTATAGATTTTCCCGCGGAGGCAAATAATGGAAAACGATCTTACGAAAGTACTTCTCGTATACCCCGATTTCGTCAGTGCCGCTTCCGAAAAGCGCAACACCGGCGGCAACTGGAGCGAGGGTCTCGCGTCCATCTCGGCGGTACTCAAGCAGGGCGGGCACAAGGTCAGCCTTATGCACATCGTTTACGAATACGACGAGCCTACCTTCAAGCAGAAGCTCAAGGAGTTCGACTACGATCTCATCGGCATATCCTGCCGCACGACCGCGTTCGAATACGTCTCCGACCTCGTGAAGTGGGCCAAAGAAGCCGACCCCGACTGCTTCATCTGGATAGGCAGCTACCACGCCACGATAGAGCCCGAGGAAGTCATCAAGGTCCCGGGCGTCGACTGCGTCTGCATCGGCGAAGGCGAATATCCCGCGCTCGAGCTCGCGCAGCGCTATAAGACGGGCGACTACTTCGACATACAGAGCCTCTGGTTCAAAAAGCCGGACGGCGAGATTATACGCAACCCTGTCCGTCCGCTGCTCGAAAACCTTGACGAGCTCCCGCTGCCCGACTTCGATCTTTTCGACTATAAGAACCTCGAATGCATGCGCCTGGACACCGCGCTCGTCATGATGTCGCGCGGCTGCCTCTTCTCCTGCACCTACTGCGGAAACTCACAGTTCCGCAACGTCTACCCAAACAAGAAGAAGTACGCCCGCTTCCGTTCGCCCGAGAACGCGATGCTCTATCTCGAAACTCTGCTCGAGAAGTTCCCGAACATCAAGTTCTTCAACTTCCGCGACGCGATTTTCAATATGTACGACGACTGGTTCTATCCCTTTATGGAGATGTATACCGAGAGGATACACCTCCCCTTCACCTGCAACCTGCGCCTCGACATTATGACCGAGAAGACGGTCGAGACTCTGAAGAAGGCGGGCTGCTATCTGATCGACGTCGGAGTCGAAAGCGGCAACGAAGAGATCAGAATGAAATACTGCAAACGTATGATGACCAACGAGCAGATGATAAACGCCTTCTCATGGTTCCATAAATACGACTTCACGACGATGACCTACAATATCGTCGGTCTCCCTCACGAGACGCTTGCAAAGACGCTGGAAACGATAAAGCTCAACGTCAAGCTCAACCCCGACAAGGTCATCCCGAATATCTTCTACCCCTATCCGCACACCGTCCTCGCGGACATCGCGAGAAAGTGCGGAGAATTCCCGGACGTTATACCCGCGGATATGAAGGTGCCGTTCTACCAGAAGGACTACCCGCCGCACGAGGTGCTCTACGCTTCCAACTTCTTCCATAAATACATCAAGCGCTATAAGCGCTGCGCAAAGTATCCCAAGTGGCTCGGAAAGATTTTCGAGAAGATGTATGACCGCCGCTTCACCAGCAAGCTGATCCCGCGCAGATTCCTCAACTGGCAGTACGATCTTCGCCACCGCGCGATACTGCGCACGAAGCGTTTTGTCATCCGCAAGATGCCGAAGCTTTACCTCTATCTGCGCCGCAAGCGCAACAGAATCAAGGATACCGGCGAAGCGAAAGCAGCGAGTTAAAACCAGGATTTATATTAAAATCCCCGTCACTTAAGTGACGGGGATTTTAATATGCTCTCAATGTGATGATCTTTCCTGCGTTTCCGCTCCCGTTATCGCCTCAGAAGGAGCGTTTTTGCTTTCGTGAGTATGTTTCGCGTTTTACGGCATTATCATCGAGAAATGCGCTGTATAAAACTAACTATGAGCATAATTCATATGAATTATGCTCATATAGGTTATATTCATACCGTCTTGTTCGGGATATAAAAAACGCCGTATCGGTTGACGATCGTCAGCCGATACGGTGCAAAAGCGCGTTGTTACGCGGTTCGCGGAGCATATGATACACTCCGCTATTACGTTGACATTATTCCTTCTCGATAACGCAGAAAGCGACGGCCGTATGCGCAGTATGACTGAGTGAAAGATGCCATTTCAGACCTTTATCCTTCAGCTTTTCGGCAAGCTCTCCGCTGATGCGGTAATACGGACTGCCGAGCTCGTCGCGCAGCACCTCGATATCCTTCATGGTGATTCCTCTGAAGCCTGTGCCGAGCGCCTTGACGAACGCTTCCTTAGAGCAGAAGTTGCCGCAGATAGTTTCGGGGTTGAAGCGCTTCTCGGCGAACAGCTCACCCTCCGCTTTTGAAAAGAAACGTTCTATAAATCCTTCCCTGCCCTTGATGACCGCCTTGATCCTGCCGACCTCTTCGATGTCGACTCCTATTCCGTAAATCATACTTCATTCTCCTTTCAAGCGGGCAAGCCCGCGTATGTCCGCTAATTCGATCTGCGCGAAATGCCGGTCCTGCGGAAATTAATGGTGCGTTTCCTTCCTCCGCGCAAGCCGCGTTTATCTGAAAAGCCTCGGCGCGGCGCTCCTGATTTCCGCGAGAATCTCCTCACCGGGCTCAAAAACGAGCAGTACCTTCTGATGCTCGTGATTGAATACCGCGTAACAGCAATCGGGACTGTCGGGCGACGAGCACATAAACCAGCGCTTATCGTAATCATTTTTGAGCTGCTGTTTCGACTTGCCGAGCTGAGCGTAGCTGCCGAACTCGGTAAAGTCCCGCACGTTCACTGTCGCGACTCTGCGGCGGCGGCTTTTCGACGTTATCACGTCGAGATCGAGCTCGCCGTTGAAATACGAGTATTCATATTCTATGCGGAGCGAACCGAGCAGATACCACGCACCGATGAAAGAGCCGACGACAATGATCGGCACGAGCATACTCAGCCCGTATTGCCTGAGCAGTCCGGCTGCAAACACGGACGCCGAGGCGATTATAAGCGTCGCGACGACGATGAGCCCGGCGCGGATATAATCGGCGGCGCGCCAGACGCGCCTGACCAGTTTTTCATAGAATCCCTTTGTGATACCCTGCATATAATCCTCTTTCCTAAACGGTCATACGGCAAGCCGTATGCGCTCAATACTCTCCGCTTTACCGGTCTTTTCGTCGACGCGGATAATAACCCCGTTCAGCGCTGTTTCGCCGTCGGCGACGGCGAAACGGACGGGCATACGGTCGAGCATAAAACCTATCGCGAGCTCCTTTTTCACGCCGAGCACGGAATCGACGGGACCGCACATCCCGGCGTCGGTGATGAACGCCGTGCCGCCATCAAGAACGCACTCGTCCGCGGTCTGAACGTGCGTGTGCGTGCCGACGACGGCGGACACCCTGCCCGCCAGATACTCGGCGAGCGCGCGCTTCTCCCCCGTCGTTTCCGCGTGGAAATCGACAACTACCGTTTTAATGAACGGATCGAGCGCGGCAAGCAGTTCGTCCGCCTTGCGGAACGGGTTGTCACAGGGGTCCATATACGACGCGCCGACGAGATTCATCACGGCGACGGCGTGGCTGCCCATATCGTAAACGCAGACGCCCTTTCCGGGCGCGGCGGGCGAAATATTCGCGGGTCGGATCAGATACGGCGCCTGCGCGATGTAATCGTAAGCCTCACGGCGCCTGAAGGTGTGGTTGCCGCCGGTAAGCACGTCGACTCCGGCGGAGAAAAGCTCCTCCGCGGACTCCCGCGTTACCCCGTTGCCGTCGGCTGAGTTTTCTCCGTTCGCTATGCAGAGATCTATAGCCTGAAAGCGGCGGAACGCCGGCAGCTTCGCCGCGACGGCTTCCCTGCCGGGTCTGCCGATGACGTCACCGAGAAATAATATGTTCATTGAAAAGCTCCTCTTTCAGCCGCGCGACGGGCAGCCCCATAACGTTATAGAAATCGCCGTTTATGCGGCGCACGAGGGTCGAACCGACGCCTTGAATACCGTAAGCGCCCGCCTTGTCCATCGGCTCGCCGGAGGCAACGTAATCGGCGATTTCCTCCTCGCGCAGCCTGCGGAACTCAACATCCGTATGCTCGGAAAAGCCGAAGCCGCCGCCCGCGAATGCGACGTATACGCCGGTGACGACAACGTGCGTTCTGCCCGAAAGGCGGCGCAGCATCTCGGCGGCGTCCGCTTCGTCGCGGGGCTTGCCGAGCACCTCGCCGTCTATGATAACGACGGTATCGCAGCCTATGACCGCGGCGTCCGGAAACCGCGCCGCGACCGCCTTCGCCTTCTGTTCGGCGAGGTACGCGGGACATTCCTCCGGCGGCATTCCGTCAGGGGTGATTTCTTCTATATCGGCGGGCGCGCATACGCACTCCGGCGCTACCGTTTTTATCAGCTCCACGCGCCTGGGCGACGCGGAGGCAAGCACTATTTTCATCCGCGTTCCCCCTTCGCGATTTTCCTCGTATAAATTATATCATCATATATCAAAAATATCAATATCTTTTCCGCGCAAGATGTGCTATGATATTATTACACAAATCCGAAAAGAAAAAGGCGCGGACGGAGCCCGCGTCATTACGGAGTCAAGATGGTCATTATCAACGGAAACCTGCCGGCGGAAGCGCTCCGCAGGCTTGAAAACCTGACAGACAGGGTCGTAAAGGCCCCGGCGGCGAAGACCCTGCCCGGGGCGCTTTCAGCGCACCCGGATATGCTGATACACGTTTCCCCGGAGGGACTGATATGCGCTCCGGGGATCCTCGCCGGACTGCTCGCCGAAGGCGTACACGCGAGGGCGGGAGACGCGGATCCGGGCGCGGTCTACCCCGCCGACGTGCGCTATAACTGCTTCTCGCTGAACGGCGTTCTGATATGCAATACCGCGCATACGGACGGCGCGGTGCTCCGCTTTTACCGCGAACGCGGCGCGGAAACAATCGACTGCCGGCAGGGATACGCCTCCTGCTCCGCGCTGCGGCTGCCGGGGGGCGTCGTGACCGCGGATAAGCGCGTTGCCGACGCCTGCGAAAGAGCCGGCGCGGAGGTGTTACGCATAGCGCCCGGCGGCATAGCGCTCGAAGGCTACGACTATGGCTTCATAGGCGGCTGCGGCGGTATGGTCGGCGGGAAACTCGCGATTTTCGGCGATCCGCTGACGCATCCGGACGGCGAACGCGTAGCCGCCTTCGCCGCTGCGCACGGAGTCGAGGTCGTCCCGCTTTGCGAAGGGACGCTGACCGACTTCGGCGGGATAATAGAGGTTTAAGTCGGATAAAGAATTGATAACTACGCGTCAAAGTAACGAATCGCTTCTCCGGCGCATAACCTTATGTCAAGCGTTTATATACAGCCAAAACGGCTCCCATTAGGGCGTGCAAATCAGGGATACGCCGGTCTTAAAAAGGATCTTTTCGCGCCGGTCGGCGTTGAAAGCGCTCGGAATACATCACGCTTTCGCCTTGACCGACACAAAAATCTCTCTTTTTAAGATGCGGAGCAGTTTTGAACGAGATATTTATCGTTCAGGCAAAACAAACAAAACAGCGGTCATACTTGGTGTATGACCGCTGTTTTTTGTGAAGCTTGAGCGGGAAATAGCCGTTCAAAACCCGACTTATCCCTGATTTGCACGCCCTTTCGTGAGCCGATTTGTTGTTTCGTTATTCCTCGGGAGCGCTCGCTCCCTATGCGGAAAAGCGTTAGCCGATCAACGCAGCGGGCTTGATAACTCCGCCGTCAATAGCGAAGAACGCCTCGGAAGCGCCGTCGTTCAGAGCGGCGAGGGCATCGTTGATGTCCGCATCCGCGCCGGAGCTCGCCTTCAGAGCGCCGCCGTCATAGTAGTAGGAAGCGGTGATGTTCGAATAGGTGAGCTGGCAGGTAGCGCCGTTGGTGTTGGCAGCCACAGCGCCCGCGTTCAGGCAGTGCTGCGACTTGTCGCCGTTGCCGTAAGCAGCCTTCGGAGCAATACCGCCCGCGGCGTACTTGGGATTACCGCCAACAGTGTTGTTGCCGGTGACAGCGCCGGAATTGTAGCAGTACTGAGAAGTTGAGTTGCCGTACAGACCGGTCGCGATACCGCCCGCGTAGCTGTTCTCAGCAGTGATGTTGCCGGTGTTGATGCAGTACTTGATCGTAGCGGCAGCAGACGGAGTCTGACCGAGTATGCCGGCAGCTGAAGCGTTGATGTTGCTGGCGGTCGTCGTTACGTCGCCGGTGTTGATGCAGTGATCAAATGTAGAGGCGCCGCTGAGAACGCCAACAATACCGCCCGCAGGCATTCCGCCCGTGGAGGTAACGTCGCCGTTGTTCTCGGAGTTCGTGATCGTGCCGGTAAAGTTGCCGAACAGACCGCCGGCACGGTTACCGCCGGTAACGTCGCCGTAGTTCTTGACGTTGTTGACGGTCGCCGTCGAGGAGGTCACCCACGCGCCGATGCCGGAAGCGGAGAAATCGGAAACGATGTTCGCACGGTTGACGCAGTCCTCAATCGTGATGTTGCTTCCTTCAGCGTCGAAGACGATACCCGCGGCGTAGCCTGTCGCGGTAATCGTTCCGGAAGCGACTTCGATACCGGAAATGGTCAGGTTGTCGGCGGTTTCAGCGTCGGCAACAACGGCCGCGACATATTTACCGTCTATGGAAACGTTTTCAAGCGTGAAATCTTTGATAACGGCTCCGTCATCAACAGATCCGAACATAGCGCCCATAGCGTCGGGTGCGGAAACCGTCAGGCCGGAAATCGTCTTGCCGGCGCCGTCGAAGATACCCGAGTAGTTTTCAACGGGCTCCCACTCATAGCCATCGAGATTCACATCCGCGGTAAGAGTAACGTCCTTGTCGTCATCGAACGCCGCGTGCAGGTCATCGGGAGTGCTGAATAACTCGGTGGGATTAGCGGCGTTGTAGCCTATCTGAGCAACCGGATACTCTGCGGAAGCGTCGTACTGATCGTCAAAGCTGTCTTCTTCATAAGTGTACTGAGCGGCAATAAGCTTGAGGCTGAAGCCGTCGCCAACAGAGAGGTCCTGGTACTCATTGCCGGCACTCTCCTGCATGTGGAGAGCAATAACGACGTATACCGCGCCGTCATACCATGTTCCGGCGGAAGGAGCATCCGCTCCCTCGGGAAGCAGAACGCCTCTGATGCTTTCGGCGGCAGAACCAACGATGAGATTGGTCAAGGTTCCGACTTCATCCAGTTGCTCCGCGTAGTTGTCGCGAGTGATTCCGGCAACAGCGGCAGTCGGATCTTCCGCAAACACCTTGCAATAAACATCGATAACGTCCTCGAGCTTATACGCGTCGGCGGATTGGGAAGCCGGCAGGATGCTGAGCTTGTACTTCAGAGCGAGATTTCCGAGGTTGGAGATCCTGACAGCGCGAAGCTGAACATAACCGGGCTCCCACTTCTCGTAATCGAATATCGCGCTCGTGCTGGCATCGACCCAGTCCGGCTGATCGGCATCGGTATCGTAATACTCAAGACCGATTCTCAGCGTGCCTGACTTGATGATGTTGTTTGCGCTGGTGACGCTGTCGGTAAACCACGCGAAGGTCGTTCCGATCAGCATTGTGAAGCATATCGCAAGTATAAGCAGAGAGCTTATCAGCGTGCGCTTCATTGACTTTTTGGCAGTCATTTGTTTTTTCCTCCTTGTTCGATATTTTGCAAAATATTCAAAAAGAGCATGACCTCTTCTTGACGGGATTTAAACAACATAATGCATATTATGTTGTTTCTGCGCTCCTTTTCCATAGCGGCTAACACAAACAGAACGCAAACTGTCAATTAATTATACATCATAGTGTTTAAAATAGCAAGTGTTTTTAATAAAGAATTTGATTTTTTGCGACAGAGACAGCGTCAACTGATTTCGCTGAACCTTTTAGCCGCTTCGCGCTCCGCAACATCGGAAAAACACGAACCCGCCACACATAATGCTTGACGGGGTTCGGGCAACATAATATGCATTATGTTAACTCGTAAAGCGAAAAATACATATAAAAACAGCGGGTACGAATCGGTGATTCGTACCCGCCTTTTGGTATTTTCACGGCGTTGCCGCGAGGCTTGCGATTATTTTCCTCCGAAGAGAGAGTCTATGACGAGGTTCTGCTTCGGTCCGAAGGACTCGCGGATCTTATACCAGCTCTCGCCGTTGAGCGCTCCGTTGAGGACTTCCTCCCACTCGAGAAGCTCGTTATAGGTGTATTGATTCTCGTAGTAGCGCGGGGCGCGCATGCGGTAGAACTGTTCAATCGTCCAGCCGTTGATCTCGCACTGCGCCTGGGTGGAGGTCATATCGAGCTCGGGAGTCTGCTTGTAGAAGTTGAATATCTCGATGAAGGCTCTCGCCTCATCGACGTTCCTCGCGCCGACGGGGATCGCGTGTCCGCCGATGGCGTAGTCCTGTCTCGGGCCGAGGCCGGTGGCGGTATTTTCGGGGATCGGCACGAAGTCGATCTTGCCGTTTGCCGCCATCGAACGGAACGGCTCGGACATCGTCAGCCAGTTGCCGAACATATACATCGCCGCCTTGCCGGAGGCGAAGTAGGCGCTCGCCTTGCTCATATCGCAATAGAGCTTTTCGGTCGAGCCCATCTGAGTTATATAGCTGCAGGCGTCGGCGATCTTGGGGTCGTCAAGGTTGCTGACGTATTTGCCGTCCTTGAAGATCGCAAAGTTCGTATCGAACATCGCAAAAACTTCGCGCAGCCAGGTGTGGCCGAAGGCAAAGCCGTAAATCGTAGTGTTGCCGCCTTCCTTGATTGTCAGCTTGCGGCAGATTCTATCGAAGTTGTCCTTCGTCCACTGGTTCTTCTCCCAAAGCTCCAGCGGATCTTCAACGCCGTATTCCTCGAATATGGTCCTGTTGAACCATATCATCGTGTTGGCGTTGACTTCGGGCGCGGCGAGGATCTTGCCGTCCACGGTAACGTATTGCATAAACTGCTCGAGATCGCGCCAGTTGCGGTTGTTCCAGTCGAACTTGTCGGTGACGTCCGACCAGACGTTTGAGAACATCAGCGTGATAAGATCGCGGTCACGGAGCTTATAGACGTCGGGCGCGTTCTCCGCAAGCACCATCGCCTGGAGCTTCATTCCGCAGTCGCCGTAGTTATAGGTGAGGAACTTTATCTGCGGTCCGCCGTATTTTTCCATATAGGCGATCATATGGACGGAGTCGGGCGTTTCGGCGCTCCAGTGGCTCAGGAACGAAACGGTCTTGTCGCGCATATTGTACTGCGGAGTGATATACGCTTCGCCCTTGTCGTCGATAATCGTTTCCACCGAGCCGAGATCGACCGAGGACGACCAGACGATGTGTCCCGCCTCGTCGGTCTTTTCGCTCTCTTCCTGTACGCCGCTGCTGGACGAGCCCGCGTCTCCCTGCGTTTTGCACGCCGCCATCGCGAAAAGCATTCCGACAGCGAGAAGAAGCGCAATGATTTTTAACGCTTTGTTTTTCATAACCTACCCCCTGTATGTTAAATGATACGGATTATCTCCACTAATATATTATCACTAAATCATATGAAAGTCAATAGCGATGTTCCTCCGCGCGGAAGGTCGACGGACGCTCCCTTCGCGGCGTCAGGCTCCGAAGCGGGCGTATTTCTGAGTTATGCCGAGGGCGTTCGGATTATCGGCCGCAAAGCAGCCGATTTCGCTTTCGCCTTCGCGGAGCAGCCTGCCCATAACGACGAAGCGCGCGCCTTCAACGCCGTCGACGTAGGCGCAGGTGGACAGCGTTATTATCGAGTCTTCGGCTGTCACTCCGACATTGGTGGTTATGACAGAACGCGCCGTTATCTCGTCAATCATCGCGGTAAAGTCTTCTGCGCGGGCAAAGTCAGGACGGATATAGTTGAAATGAATCGTTGTGTAAAACGCGGCGAATATCTTGAACTTGTAATCCTCATAGAGCGTCGAGAACTCAATCACAGGCGCGGAGTTGTAAAAAGACGCGCTGCCGTATTTGAGAAGCTGCGCGAAGAGCGTGTGGTCCTTGAGGTTGTGCCCGAAGATCACGGTGTTTTTCGACAGTTCGACCGGATCGCAGCGGTAGTGCATAAACACAGTGCCGCCGGAGGCGTAGCCGCCGAAAAACGAACGGCGCAGGTAGAAGTTATTGTCGTATGACTGCACTACGGGATAGTCGATGAAGGAAACGCCCCCGCTGTTCGTTATCGAAAGCCAGCCGACGGTGTCGGGATTATAAGCGTAGAGCAGGCGCAGGTTCTCGAGCACGCCGTCCGGACCTTCGTAAGCGACGGCGGGCAACCCCTCGTCCACGACGGGCGCGAGGTCGACGGAGCGCGGCGAAGCGCTCTCTTCCGCGCTGACGGAGGAGACGCTTTCCGGCGCCGCGGAGGAGGCTCCGCCGCCGCTTTTACACGCCGCCGCCGCGAAAAGCGCTGCAAACGCAATGAGCAGGGCGACCGGTTTCAACAGCCTGTTTTTCATTAACTGCCTTTCCGTTTGAGAAACGGCGCTATGCCTCGCCGGCACAGCGCCTTTATCATTCAAATAACAATTACTCCCCGGACGGGACGTACTCCTGTCTGATGTCGAGCGCGTCGGGGTTCTCGCTCGCCCAGCAGCCGCCGGCGGATTCGCCGTCGCGCAGCAGCCTGCCCATTACGACGAAGCGGGCGTCCTTGATGCCGTCGATGTAGGCGCAGGTGGAGAGCGTCATTATCGTATCGTCAACTCCGACGTCGACGTTCGTGGTTATGACGGAACGCGCCTTCGCTTCGGAAACGATGGCGAGGAACTCCTTCCTGTCGGAGAAGGAAACCTGAATGTAATCGAAATCCGTCGTCGTATAGAAGGCGGCGAAAATCTTGAACTTATAGCCCTCATAGAGCGTGGAGTAGTCGATTATCGGCGCGGAGTTGTAGAAGGACGCGCTGCCGTATTTGAGAAGCTGCGCGAACATACTGTTGTCCTTCATATTGTGGCCGTAGATGACCGTGTTCTTCGAGAATATGGAGGCGTTGCAGCGGTAGTCCATAAAGATGGTGCCGCCGGTGGCGTAGTCTCCGAAGAAGGAGCGGCGCAGATAGTGGTCGTTATCCGACGACTGCACGACGGGGTAGTCGATGAACGCCGCGCCGTTATTCTTCTTGATGGAAATCCAGCCGATTATATCGGAGTTCTGCATATAGAGCACGTGGAAGTTCTCGAGGATGTCCTCCGGTCCGGTGTAAATGAAGTCGGGATCGTTCTCCTCGATATACTTCTGCGTATCGTTGAACATATCCTGCGCGGTCTCGGACGCCTTGATGTTGCGCCTGCGCTCCATATAGTCGTTAAGGATATAAGCGGAGCTGACTACCAGCACGACGAACGCCATACAGAACGCCATAACGCGCACGAGATTCAGCCAGTTGAAGCCGCCGGTGCGGCGCGGATCGAAGCGGTAGCGGCGCGGGAAGAAGCCTTTTTTCGCGTCTTTGCCGTTGTTCTTCTGCCTGACGTAGAAGGGGCCGACCTTGATATCGGGCATAACGGAATCGCCCTCGGCGAGCCAGCGTTCGGTTACGACCGGCAGTCCGGTAAGGCGGCGGCGCAGCATATCAAAGGCGTGCAGCGCGGCGATTTCGCGGATGCGCGAGCGCGTGTAGCGCGGATCGGTCAGCGAAAGCTTACGGACGAAGCAGTCGCGCCCGTCGTAGAGGCAGACGTAGACGATTCCCTTGTTCGGGTCGTCGTCCCCGGCGCAGCCGGTAACGGAGAGCGCGAAGTCCGCCTTCGAGGTAAAGAGCGCTCCCGCCGCCATATCAGCGGCGGTCTGCGGACTGACCGCGCCGTACTTTTTAAGCGTCTTGCCGCGCACGCTGAGCGCGGAGCGCTTTATGTCGTTCGAGTAAGCCGTGACGCCCTGCTCGAAAACGGCGGATGAGCCGTTGACGTCGGTTATGCGCTTGGCGACGAGGCCGCCGGTGCAGGACTCGGCGGTCGTAACGCGCAGCTTCTTTTCCTTCAGCAGCCGCACGACTTCGCCGGCGAGGGAATCGGCGTTTCTGCCGTAGGCGTATTCGCCGAGCGCCTCCTGAACGCGGTCGGCGATCTCCTTCGCGGAGGTCTCCGCCTCGCCCTTGGAATCGGCGGTGACGGTGATCTCCGCGGTCAGCTCGCCGCTTCTTGCGTAGGTGCCTACGAGGGCGCCGCCGCAGTCGACGGTCTTTATAATATCGTTCATCGCGGATTCGGGAATGCCGAAGACGTTGACCGCTTCGGTCACGATATGCTTGCCGCCGGCGCCGATGACGCGTTCTGCGCCGTTCTCGAAAACGTCGCGCAGCTCCGCGGGCGGTCCGGGAAGCAGCAGGATCGCCTTTTCGCCGACGGCGACGTACTGCCCGGGCGCAAGGCCTTTGCCGTTTGAAAGCACCTTCGCGCCGGAGACGACGTCGGCTTCCTTAGCGGCGCTTTCGGGCATATCCTCGCCCTTGGCGGCAAAGTATTCCTTTATCGAATCGAGCAGCTCCGGATCGCGCTGCATCGGAAGTCCGAGCAGGTCGGAGACCGCCTCGCGCGTGACGTCGTCGTCGGTTCCGCCGAGCCCGCCGGTCGTAACGACGAGGTCGGAGCGCTCCAGCGCGGCGCGGAGGCAGTTTTTAAGCCTGGTAATGTCGTCGCCGATACTCGTCTGACGCGAAACCTCTGCCCCCAGCCGCTTCAGGCGCTTGGCGAGGTATGACGCGTTGGTGTTCACGATCTCCCCGAAAAGGAGCTCGGTGCCGACGGTAATGATCTCACATTTCATAATATCACCTCTTACAGCGGTATCTTTTCGAGCGTCGCCATAGCCTCCTCGGTGAGCGCGGCGACGTCGATCTTCTTTTCCTCTTCAAGCACGTCCGCGAGGGACGGATTCGTCTTCGGATGCTTCGGAGTAAACATCGCGCAGCAGTCCTCGTAAGGGAGAATGGAGGTGTCGAACGTCCCTATCTGCCGCGAACGCACGATGATCTCCTCTTTATCAAGTCCGATGA
>JAFTEJ010000065.1 GCA_017453725.1 Clostridia bacterium
CCAACGACCTGACGCAGATGACCTTCGGCTTCTCCCGTGACGACGCGGGCAAGTTCCTGAAGTCCTACTACGAGAGCAAGATCTACGAGAGCGATCCCTTCGCCCGCCTCGATCAGAACGGCGTCGGCAAGCTCGTGAAGCTCGCCTCCGAGCTGGGCAGAAAGACCCGCCCCGACATCAAGCTCGGCATCTGCGGCGAACACGGCGGAGATCCCTCCAGCGTTGAGTTCTGCCACAAGGTAGGTCTGAACTACGTTTCCTGCTCGCCTTACCGCGTGCCGATCGCGCGTCTGGCCGCCGCGCAGGCGAACATCAAGAATAAATAAGAGAATACCAGGCCGCGGCGTTCCCACAGCGGGGACGCCGCGGCATACGGAGAAAGGAAGGCCGCGGGGGGATCCCTCCGCGGAACACGCCTATGATGAAGGAAAAACTCCTAAAACTGCAGGCTGAAGCGATGGAGAAGATAACCAGCGCTTCCCAGCCCGAATCGCTCGAAGCCGCCCGTCTGGAATATCTTGGCAAGAAGGGCGAGCTGACGCAGGTGCTGCGCGGAATGGGCGAAGTCGCGCCCGAGGACCGTCCCGTGATGGGGCAGCTCGTCAACTCCGTGCGCGAAGCCGTCGAAGCGGCTATAGAAATGCGCCGCCGCGAGCTTTCGTCAAAGATTATGGAAGCCCGCCTCGAGCGCGAGAAGGTCGACGTGACCATACCCGGCGAGCCGGTCGTTACAGGCAGAAGACATCCGCTGAACACCGTGCTCGGCGAGATGATAGATATATTTACCAAGATGGGCTTCGACATTGCCGAAGGCCCGGAGGTGGAATACGATTATTACAACTTCGAGGCGCTGAACATCCCGAAGGACCACCCCGCGCGCGATACGCAGGATACCTTCTACTTCACGGATAACGTCCTGCTGCGCACGCAGACGTCTTCGGTGCAGATCCGCGTTATGGAGAAGCAGAAGCCGCCTATCCGCATCGTCGCTCCGGGACGCGTCTACCGTTCCGACGCCGTCGACGCGACGCATTCGCCGCTCTTCCATCAGATGGAAGGCCTTGTCGTCGACAAGGGCATAACGATGGCGGATCTGAAGGGCACGCTCGAGAACCTCGCAAAGATGATGTACGGCGAGGACTCCGTCTGCCGCTTCCGCCCGCATCACTTCCCGTTCACCGAGCCTTCGGCGGAGATGGACGTCCAGTGCTTCGCCTGCCACGGCGAGGGCTGCCGCCTCTGCAAGGGCGAGGGCTGGATCGAGGTCCTCGGCGCGGGTATGGTGCATCCGAAGGTGCTGCGCACCTGCGGCATCGACCCGGACGTTTATTCCGGCTTCGCGTTCGGCATCGGGCTCGAGCGCGTCACGATGCGCCGTTATAACATCGACGACCTGCGCCTGCTTTATGAAAACGATCTTCGTTTTCTCGGTCAGTTTTAAGGAGGGACGAAGATGAAGCTTTCAAAGAAATGGCTGAACGATTACGTTCAGATAGACGTCCCGGAAAGGGAATACGCCGAAAAAATGACTATGAGCGGCTCGAAGGTTGAGGGCTGGGAACAGACCTGCGGCGAGCTGAAGCGCGTAGTCGTCGGCAGAGTGCTCTCCGTTGAGCGCCACCCGGACGCCGATAAGCTCGTCGTCTGCAAGGTCGACGCCGGCGAAGCGGAGCCGATACAGATCGTCACCGCGGCGACGAACGTCACCGTCGGCGCCGCCGTACCCGTCGCGCTGCACAAGTCCACGCTCCACTGCGGCAAGACCATCGAGCGCGGCAAGCTGCGCGGAGTCGTCAGCGACGGTATGTTCTGCTCCGTCGCGGAGCTGGGCGTCACCGTCCACGATTTCC
>JAFTEJ010000066.1 GCA_017453725.1 Clostridia bacterium
ATATAATGATTTGGAAGGAAGACGGTTTCTTTTTGAATAGCCCTCCGCTCATAACGGTACTCCGATCATAAAAACTGATTATCCGCCGCGCTGTTACGCGAGGATGTCCGAAAGGTCGAAAAGCTTCTTGCCGGAAACGATGACGACGACTCTGTCGCCGGAGAGAATCATATCTTCGCCGGTGGGGAGCATCGCTTTTCTTCCTCTGATGATGCCCGCGATAAGAACTCCGGGCTTGAGCCGCAGGTCCTTAAGTGTGGTCTTCACGCCCTTGAAGTCGGAGGTGACCTTGAACTCGACCGCCTCGACTCTGCCGTCCATAAGTTTATAAAGCGTCTCGACGCTGCTGCCGAGCGAGTTCTGCAACGCTCTGGCGTAGCGCGAAATGATGTCCGAAACGATGCGCTTTGGCGAGACGATGGAATCGAGTCCGAGGTTTTCGGCCATCGAGTAAAGCTCGTCGCGGTTGACCTTCGGAATGACCTTCGGAACGTTTTTTGAAGCGGCGAATATGGAAATGAGGATGTTTTCCTCATCGATACCTGTCAGCGCGAGGAAGGCGTCGACTCTTTCGATGCCCTCTTCGATGAGAAGCTCCTGCTGCGCTCCGTCGCCCTTGATGACAGTCGCGTCGGGGAACTGCGCGGCAAATTCGCGGCAGCGCTGCTCGTTGATGTCGATTATCGTCACGTTGTTGCCGCCGGCGAGCAGACGCTTCGAAAGGTAATAAGCGATGCGGCTCGCGCCGAGGATGAGTACGCTGCGCGCCTTGCGGCTGAGGAATCCCATATTCTTCAGCAGCTTTATCAGCTCGGCGGGCGGCGCCGTAAGGCCGATCCTGTCGCCCGACTGCAGAACGAAGTTGCCGTCGGGAATGTATACTGTTCCGTCGCGCTGGACGGCGCAGACGAGGAACTTTGAGTTGAATTTGCGGCGCATATCCGAGAGTGAAACGCCGTCAAAAGCTGAATCGGACTTCAGCTTGAGCTCGACCATTTCGAGGTTGCCGCCGGAGAAGGACTCGACGTTGACCGCCGCCGGGAGCTTGAGGATGTTGAAAAGCTCCTGAGCCGCAAGCCAGTCGGGGTTTATCAAGGCGGTGAGCCCGAGGTGCTGGCGTATGAAGGCCAGACTCTGATCGTTATATTCGGGATTGCGTATACGCGCGATCGTGTGCTTGGCGCCCATATTCTGCGCGAGGAAGCAGCTTAGCATATTCGTTTCATCCGAGCCGGCGACCGAAACGAAAAGCTCCGCCTTTTCGACTCCGGCTTCCGAGAGCGCTTCGCAGTCCGTGCCGTTTCCGCAGACGGAGATAACGTCGTAAATATTCCCGACGTCCTGAACGACGGCGGGATCATTATCTATAGCGACAACGTCGTGTCCTTCGGCGACCAGACTTGAAATGATAGCCGTACCGATCTTGCCGCAGCCTACGATGATAATTCTCAAATGAATCATCTCACTTTCGCAACAATACCGGAATTATATCACACACTTCGGAATAATTCAAGTGAAATAATAAATAGCGTTTTCAAAGCTTTATATCGCCTCCGGAAGGCACTTCCGCCGTCAATCGCGGACACCGGAACGGATATCGGAAACCAAAAAGCAATAAAATAGTTCAAAAACGCTCTAAAAGTAACGAAAAAGCGCAAAACCGTAACTAATATGTAACCGAATTTTTCATTAATTTGTGTTATAATACGCTTGAAGGCAAGAGGATTAAGATGATTTAAGTCCTATAAAAACCGCCGCTCCGGTTTCGGAACGGCGGTTTTGCTTTATATATGTTCGGTTTATCTGACAAACTTGAGCGTGAGTATCTTCTTGGGCGCGATCTCGAAATCGACGAAGCCGTCCTTGCCGATGGCGAGCTCGGATTCCGGAAGCTCCTCGAGCGTGACGACACTGCACTTGCCCCACGTCTTGCCGTCGTAGGGAGGCAGATACCACTCCGCGGCCTCTCTCTCGCAGGGGGACTGAGGCGTTTCGATGGGGGCGCGCCCCTTGTTGAGGCGAATGGCATTCTTTATCATCTTGTCGGAGTAGTTGAAGAGTCTAACGACGTAGCCCTCCTCGTCCTCGCTCTGCTTGACGGCGCTGACGTTGAGGTTTTCTTCCTTGAGCTCGAGGAAGGAGTGCGTCATCGGGTTCTTGCCGCCGTCCTTCGGCGCGATCTGCGCGAGGGAAGGATCGAGGGTGAAGCGCTCGGACATCTGCCAGACCTTCGCCTTTTCGAGGTCGCCCGTATAGGGGTAGAAGGCGTACTTGAAGGTGTGTTTGCCGAGGCACTGGGAGCCCTTGTCAATCTGGCTGTAGTCCTGCATCGTGCATACGCATATGCGCAGCGGGAAGGCGCGGAGCAGCGTCAGATACATCGTGCGGTCCTTGTCAGCGTCGTCGACCTCGTAGGCCTTAAGGCCGAAGTTGAGCAGCGCTACGCCGTCCTTGCCGTCCTCCATCGCGACGAAGGAGTTCATCGGATGCTCGGTCATCGGCAGCTCGTCGTAGAGCGAGTAGTCGAGCTTCGCGGTCTGGCGCTTGAGAACGTCGAACTGTCCCTGAACGTAAACGCTGTCGCTGACTATGCCGGTGGGGAATCCGACCTGCAGGTAGTGGTCCTCGGCGCGGTTGTTGACGGTGGTTTCTATGGAGACGTACTTGGCGCCCTTATGCAGCGTGATGATGCTGTCGATGGAAACGGGAACGAAGTGCGTGCTTCTCTTCTTGTCGCCCTCGGCGCGGGATTCCGGAAGCATCCAGTCGAGCGATACGCGGAAGGACGTTTCCAGCTTGCCGCTGCGGTAAACGGAGATGCGGGGCGATTCGGTGAGCGTCGTGAAGACCTCTTCCTGCTCGACGGTGAAATGTTCCCACGGATTGGCGATCTCGGAGGAATCCTTGAAGAAGCCGAGTCCCTTGAACTCTCTGCCGGTTTCCTTGTTGATGACGTCGAAGGTGCCGTTGGAGTTCATCGAAACGGCGAGATATTCGTTCTCCATTGTCGTCGGGGAGGTGAGCATGGTTTCGGGAGTATGCTTTCTTTCGCCGCCCTTGACGGTGACGAGCTTCAGCGTCTTGTATCCCATAGCGGGGATGTCGGCGACCTCGAGGCGGATCTCATACTGTTCGGTCGGGATAACGTTGGGGGAGTCGTGCATAAACTGTATGACCTGCTCGTTTTTGCGGTTGGTGGAAACGAGCTGATACGCGAGCTCCTTGCCGTCCTCGTCGTAGATGTGGAACGCCTGGTTCTTGTCGCTCTTCGGGTTCGGACGAAGCTCGACGCGAGCTTCGACGACCTCGGTGCGCTTGAAGGGCGCGGGGTTGTAGACGACGATGGCGCTGTCGTCTTCGGAGAAGCCCTCGAGCTTAATGTCGCCGGCGACGTCGATGAACGCGCGCTCATAGACGCAGCTGCTAATTTCACGGGACTGCTTGAAACGCGACATAACGTCGTCCGCGACGACGTCGCGGCTGCAGGCGCCGATGCTGTCGTGGCCGTGGTTCTGGAGCAGGTAGTTATACGCGAGAGCGATGAAGTTATTCGGATACGAGGCTCCGGAAATCGCGGCGAAGACCGCGAGCGGCTCGGCGTAGTTCGTCAGGTCGCGCTCGGTGCGGAAGTTGGACTGCTTGATATACATTCTCGCGGAGCAGACCCAGCCCAT
>JAFTEJ010000067.1 GCA_017453725.1 Clostridia bacterium
CGCGGCGGAATACGCGCGGGAAAAAGGACTTCCCTATTTCGGAATTTGTCTCGGAATGCAGATCGCCGTTATCGAATACGCCAGAAACGTCGCCGGAATAACGAACGCAAACTCCGGCGAGTTCGACGAGAATTGCGCCGATAAAGTCATAGACTTTATGCCCGGTCAGAGCGACGAGGTCAACAAGGGCGGCACCCTGCGTCTCGGCTCTTATCCGTGCGATATCGCTCCCGGGACTACGATGGAACGCTGCTATAAAGCCGCGCATATAAGCGAACGTCACCGACACCGCTACGAATTCAACAACGACTACAGAAAGACGCTTCAGGACTGCGGGCTGACGCTCAGCGGAATGTCCCCCGACGGACTGCTCGTCGAAACGGTGGAGCTTACGGAGCGCCCGTTCTACGTCGGCGTGCAGTTCCACCCGGAGTTCAAGTCGCGCCCGAACAAGCCGCACCCCCTGTTTCTCGGTTTCATAGGCGCGGCGTTCGAACGCTCCGGAAACTGAATACGCAAAGCCGTAATTATCCCGCAGGCGCAGGCTTGCGGGATTTATTTAACAATAATACAAATTATACTTTCAATTCGTGATGATTTGTGGTAAAATGAAAACGGTGAGATTATGCCGAAGCTGTTTAAATCCATCTATACATATCTGAAAGAAACGGACAAGTTCCTGCTGGTCTGTTCTCTTTTGTGCGCCGTAACGGGCATTCTGATGGTCAACAGCGCAACGCTCGTTACCGGCAGTCACCGAGACGTTATTATGCAGACCGTCGCGCTCTTTGCCGGGATAGTTCTTATGATCGCGCTCTCGGTCATTTCTTATACCGTGTGGAGTCAGATACCGAAATTCATATTCGCGGTCGGAGTTATAGTGCTCGTGCTGACGCTGATTTTCGCAAAAACAATAAACGGCTCGAAAAGCTGGATACAGATCTTCGGCATAAGCATTCAGCCCTCCGAGTTTGTCAAGCTGTGTTTTATACTGTCCTTTGCCGCGCATCTCTCCGCCGTCGACGAAAACATCAACCGCATAAGCAACGTCCTGCTTCTTTCCGCGCATGTGCTGACTTACGTCCTTCTGGTTTATCTGCAGGGTGATATGGGGTCAGCGATCGTATACTTCGTAATCGCGCTCGCTATGCTGCTTATCGCGGGATTGAGCTGGAAATATTTTCTCGCGCTCGCGCTTGCGACAGTTCCGATCGGCTTTTTGCTTTATAAATTTGTGCTCTCCGATTACCAGATACAGCGAATACTTGTCATATTCAATCCGGAGCTCGATCCGCTCAACTACGGCTGGCAGACGATAAGAAGCGTTACGGCGATAGGCTCCGGCAAGCTGACCGGTCAGGGCTACGCTTCGGGAATCATGACCCAGCGTGGTCTCATCCCGTCAATAGAAAACGATTCGATATTCGCCGCTATCGGCGAAGAACTTGGATTTATAGGCTCAGTACTCGTGCTTGTGATGCTGACGGCATTACTTCTCCGCATTCTGCGCGTTTCGACAAAAGCGCGTGACACAAACGGCGCGTATATATGCATCGGTGTGTTCGCAATGCTCGCGTTCCAGATGATGGAGAATATCGGAATGAGCCTCGGGCTGCTCCCGATAATAGGTATCACGCTCCCCTTCTTCTCAGCCGGCGGCTCGTCTATGCTGGCGGTCTTCGGAGGAATCGGTTTGGTGATGAGCGTACACAGGGGCAAGACAATGTTTGATTAACCGCATATGACAAAACCGCCGTCTGATTTTAAAATTCAGGCGGCGGTTTTATTTTACGTTTTAAGCTATTGCGAAAGACCTACTGAAATCCGCAGTATTTTCAGCGCGTCCGCCACGGTAATCTCTGCGTCACCGTCCATATCGGCGACCGCGACATACTCCGGAGTTTCGGCCACAAGCTTCGCGGCGATGCGAAGCGCCATAAGCGCATCGGAAACGGTGATAGCTCCGTCGCCGTCGATATCCCCTTTCAGGATCGGCTCGTCAAACGGCTTCTCAATAATGGGATACACCGCGGAACGGACAAATCTGCCGTTGATTTCGGCGACCGCGTACCAGCCGGAAGTGCCGTCCGCTTCTCCGTTAAAGGAAAGTGTCCAGATCTCGCCCTTTCCGCTGACAGCGGGAATACCGAGCTGTTCGGCGCCGCAGGTCGCGCTGAAATACGAGGTGTTTATCCGCCTGTCGGACGGGACGTAGACGATATCCATCGTGTAGTTTTCGGCTATTCCCGCCTCCGACGGATAATAGTGGTTGACGTCGGGATAAGAGGCTGAATAGCACCTGCTTGTGATTGTGTTTTCGCCGACGTCCATATAGCGGAAGTAGCCGGCGCCTCCATCGGTCGTCGACCATGTCGTCGCCCATACGCCGTTTTCAAGCTTATAATCGAACTGATAATTATGAAGCAGCTCAAGGACCGTCACACCGTTATTCATTTTGTGATAAAGGTTATGAGACGCGGGTTCGTGTCCGCAAAGGACGAGTCTGACGTTGGTGTTGGGCTCAATTATCTTTTCTATAATCTTATCGGCAAAGCCGTAGCTTCCGGTCAGAAGCTTGCCCGCCGTACTGAGGAACTGATGAGTAAGAATGACAGCGGTTCTGTGCGAATACATCTTCAGTACTTTATTCGCCCATGCGGCGCCTTCGTCGGTCGTTTCGTGGTTGAGACCGAGGTAGAGGAAGACGAAATCGCGGCCGCCTATCGTCAACAGATCGTAGTGGCTGGTATTGCTGAGATAGCCGCCGCCCCACCACGGCTGATAATCGTAATACTGAGAACCGAAATAGGTATTCCAGTTATCATAATAAAGCGTCTGATCGTTCGCGTTGCCTATATCGTGATTGCCGGGAGTGACGCCGTTCGGCACGTCAGCCTCGTCAAGTATATTGTGAATGCTTCTTCCGAGCTCATACTCCGAGATTGACGTCTTTGTATTGACAACGTCGCCGGTGTTGCAAACGTAAGCTATGTTGCCGTCATTGTATTCGCTGACGAACCAGTTGAACTGCTCGACCATAAAATGACGGTACGACTGAGTTGAAATGTAATACTGAGTATCCGTCGTCCAGGCAAAGGCGTCGGCGCCGTTGCCGTAAAGGTATTCTGAAACGCGCACTTTGATTTTGCCGTTTACATCTGCGTACTCCTGCGGAGAGAGCGCAAGCGAGAACTCGTTTTCGGTGCCGCTCGTGTTACCGCGGGCGATCATATCCCAGGTCTGCGCATCAGGATCATAAGCCTCGAACTGCAGAGCCTCGTTCTTTATCGTGCTGCCCCTGTAGGTTATATAAACGGTATCGGTCTTGCCGGACGCGTCTATTTCAAAGGCCTGATAAGGAATCGATGTCGTGTTTGAAACGGTCGAATGACCGCCGTCTGAAACATCGATAGCGGTCTCGCCCTGCGGATCGCGCTGCTTCATATCGTTCAGAGTCGACATATTCTCAACGGCGGTAACGGGAAGAACGTCCGTCTTATAGAACGAATAGCTTGCCCCGGGATCGGCGTATGCCGACATCTTTATACTGCCGCCGCCATCGGAAACGGAAACGCCGTAGTTCGGCGTTTCGGCTATACGGTTGACAAACGGCTCGACGTTGTCGAAGATAACGTCAGCCGTGAGAACGCATTCGGCGCCGTCAAAGGCTTTCAACGTTTTTACGCCGTCGGGATACGCTGCGGTGTCAACGGCGAAATCAACACAGGTCTCGCCGTATGCGTTAAGATAAGACTCGGCGACGGGAGTCAGTCGCTCGCCTTCGACCGTCGCGGATATTTCGGCTTCCGCGGAAGCCGAACACACGGTGAACACAAACTCGCCGCTCGCGGCTCCGACGTTCGCTGACCAGGAATAATCGGCGGCTTTTTTCCATACGCGGATATCGGAAATGTAAAACTTGGTTCCGGAAGCGGCGTTCCCCTCGCCCGGAATCAACGTCAGCATCAACGCGTTTATTTCATCGATGTGATCGTAAACGCTGCCGACAGTCCAGTCGTTGTCGGCGATGAATCCCGAAATATCAAACGTCGCGACGCCGCCGACCGGAGTCGCCTCCTCGCTTCTGTAAACAAAGCCGATCGGATAATCCGCAAAGGCTTCGTCATCCGTGAGAGGTCCGCGGCTCGGCGCGGTGAGAAGCTTCATAACGACTTTGCCGCCGGCGGGGTAATCTCCGAGCCAGACGCTTATCTTTTCGGCGTCAGAGAGTGTTATTCCGCCGAAAATATTCCCGTTGCGCGGGAGTTCGTGCGCGTTATTCTCAAAAGAATAGATGGTTTTATCCGCGGCAGTCACCGAGGCGACGCTGAAGCTTTCGTATTCCTCGCCGTCGGCGGGAGACGCAAGCGTAACTTCGAGCGACTTCGCCGAAGCGTCCGGATGAACCGCGGTCGTCGACCGCACACGCTGGAAGTTTTCGCGCCATATAAGCGCGATTTGCACCGCGGAAAGGGACTCGAATCCCGGAAGCTGCGCGGAAATATATTCCGGCTCCGCACCCGCGCCTAAAACGGACGAGCACGCAAGACAGGAAAGCGCCATAATCAGCGACAGTGCCGCGGCAATGATCCTATACTTTTTACTCATAATCGTCCTCCCGAAATAATAGTCTTATTCTCCTGCGAATATCTTATTGACATCCTTTTCGCTCAAGTATCTGTACTTACCGCACGGAAGCAGTCCGAGAGAAAGATTGCCTATGCGCTCGCGCTTCAGGCGAAGAACTTCCACCCCGAGCGCCTCGCACATACGGCGAATCTCTCTGTTTTTGCCCTCGAAAATCTTAAGATGGACCGTCTGTCTGCCGTCTTTGGGCGGCGAAACGGATACTTCAGCGGGAGCTGTCTTTTCACCGTCGAGCTCGATGCCTTCGGCGAAAGCCTTCTGATTCTCTTCCGAAAGCTCGCCTTTGACGACGACCTTATACGTCTTGCCGATATGGAAGCGCGGATGCGTCAGGCGGTTCGCGAAATCGCCGTCGTCGGTAAAAAGCAGCAGCCCCTCGGAAAGCATATCGAGCCTTCCTATCGGGAATATCCTGCCCTTCACGTCCTTCACCAGGTCGGCAACGCACTTCCTGCCCTTTTCGTCGGACATCGTGGTAACGTATCCGCGCGGCTTGTTGAGCATTATGTAGATATGATTGCGCGGTTTGAGCGCGACGCGCTTGCCCGCAACCTCGACTCTGGCCTTACCGGGCACGAGCTTATCGCCGAGGACGGCGGTCTTGCCGTTTATTTTCACTTTGCCGGCAAGAATAAGCTCCTCGGCGGCGCGGCGTGACGCGACGCCGCACTCGGCAAGGAACTTATTGATCCTGACAGGCTCTTGTTTAGCCATAATAGCACCCGCGGATCACTCCGCTTCCTTCGCCTCTTCTATTGCTTCTTCAACGGCCTTCTCCGCCGCTTCCTTGGCTTTGTCGCCTTTCTTGCTCTTGCGTTTGAACATATTGGAAAGCTTTTCGATGACGGTAGGAACTGATTGGATCGCCTTGTCGATGCCGCTCTCGTCGGGATCGACGGAAAGCACGCGCACGTCGCCGTCCTTTATGGAAAGAAACGCTACGGGCGTGATGGAAACGCCGGCGCCGCTTCCTCCGCCGAACTTCTGCTTTTCCGGCTGCTTGCCGAAGTCGGAGCCGCCGGACGCAAAGCCGAAGCAAACCTTTGAAATAGGTATAATAGTCGTGCCGTCGGGCGTAGTGACGGGATTGCCGACGATAGTGTTGACGTCGATCATATCGCGAATCCCGCTCATTGCGGTGCTCATAAAATCGTTGATTTTGTTTTCGCTCATGTTAACTCATCCTTTCTATGGTTACGCACGGACGCGTTTAGGTCCGCGCCTCATCGCATTAAAGAGTATGCTTATTCCGGCTCCTATCGCGGAGAAAACGAACATCCTGATTTTAATGAACGCGTACAGGTCAGGTTTCTGAGCCGTGAAATCGGGATAGATATACACGTTCTGCTTCTTGACCTTAAAGCTCTCGTTGACGAACGCGTCGAGCGCGGCCGCGGCGGCGCAAGCGGAGCCGTAAAGGACAGCCGTCTGCGCGGCGTCGCCGGTCGCGACGCGGCAGATGAGGCGAAAGCGCGTCACGGTAAGCCGCTTCGCGACTGCGTGAAACACGTCGCGCGCAAACGCCACCTTGTCCCTGAATAAATCCATTCTTTCGGAAAGCGTGCGTTTTTTTGCGCTTTTCGGTTTCTTATTATCGCTTGTTTTCTTTTCATTCTCCTGCTTATCATCTTTAATCACAGCTCCGGTTACGTCGATGAATCCAAGCTTGACCTTAACCTCGGGCTCGGCGTTATTCAGGTCGACCGTGAGGTAAACCGGAAGGAGCAGAAAAATCAGAACAAGCGCGGGCAGGATAAGGAGCAGATACCACCACATAGCATTTCTCCGTTCGGACCTCAGTCCGCGTCAGGCGCCGATTCGGGAGCGCCGTCCTCAGTCCGCGACGCCTCCTGCTGCGCGACCTGCTCGGTGTATTCCTCGATCGTCATCTGATCTGGATCGTCGCCCTCAAGACGCGGGAGCTTCGGCAGATCGGCAAGCGAATTCAGATTGAAGCAGCGCAGGAAGTTATCCGTCGTTCCGTAAAGCAGCGGTCTGCCGGGAATATCCAGCCTGCCGCGTTCCTCGACGAGCCGTTTTTCGCAAAGGCTGCCGACAATATAGGAGCAGTCGACTCCGCGGACGTCTTCGACAAAGCTCTTCGTGACCGGCTGGTTATACGCGATAATGGCGAGAGTCTCCATCGCGACGTCGGAAAGAACCGCGTTGCTTCTGAGCTTCAGCGCGGTTTTGATTTCCTCATAGAACTCGCCCTTAGAGCAGATCTGGTAGCTTCCGTCGAGCTCAACGAGCTCTATCCCGCAGTTTTTCGCAGAATAGCGTCCGGATATATTCTTTACACATTTTTCAAACGTATCCGCGTCCGTACCGACCGCTTCGCAGATTCTTTCGGCGGAAATCGGATCGCCCGACGCGAATATGACGGCCTCGACCGCCGCTTCTATCCTTGAAATATCCATTATCAAGCCTCTTTATTTCATCTTATGCTTAAGCTTTTTGCGCGAGTCTTTCGTCATCGTCAACGCGAGTGCGGCGCCGTCGTTTTCGATATGCACCCTGCCCGCTCTCGCGAGCTGCAGCGCCGCGAAGAAGACCGCAACCGCGTCTCCGCGGACGTTGTCGCGCCCGACGAGCGAAAGGAGCGTCACACGCGTTTTCCGCGCAAGCCCGCGCAGTATCGCGTATATCTTAGAAGCGATGCTCGTCGTTTTGCGCAGGACGGTGCGTGAAATCGATTCGGAAAACGCCTTGTGTTCGCGCTTGCGAACGACGGCGGTGGATATTGAAAAATACGCTTCCCTCAGCTCGCTTACGTTGTGAGAACGGGTATATGTGTAGTCGATCTCCATTTTCACGGGTTCGCGGACGAATCGATAGACGCCGCTTTCATGCTCGCGGAAGTTGCCGGCGGCGAGCTTGTAGCGTTCGTATTCGAGCAGCAGGTTGACCAGTTCGGCGCGCGGGTCTTCCGCGTCCTCCTCGTGCTTTGGAAGCAGCATTGCGGACTTGATCTGCACAAGCGTAGCCGCCATGGTGAGGAATTCGCTGGAAACCTCGAGGTTCTCGCGCCGCATAACGTCGATGTGCTCGATAAACTGCCGCAGCAGCTCCGCGATCGGGATGTCGTATATGTTGATTTCGTTCTTGCGTATCAGGCTCAAAAGCACGTCGAGAGGGCCTTCGTACGCTTCGATTTTGTATGTTAAAGCTTCCAAAACGCCACTCCTTTAAGCGATCCCGAATATTCCGAACCAGATGTAATAGAATAAATCCCACACCTTGCCGGCAAGCCACGATATCGGATTGAACACATCGGTGTATATCAATACCATCATCACGGCAAAAAGGCCTATCTGGAAATATCTGCCGTAGGCGTTATAATAATACGAAACCTTGCCGGGAAGGAAAGCGTCGACAAGACGCGAGCCGTCAAGCGGCGGGATCGGGATCAGATTGAATATCGCGAGATACAAATTCCATATCGACAGGTAATAAATCATCGTCCCGAGGACCATAAGAAGAGATTCGCCGAATGAAAGACCGGAAAAATAGCCTTTGCCGTAATAAACCGCAAGCACCTTGAACTTTGCGAGCAGCGCAAGGATGAACATACAAACAAAGGACATCAGCAAATTAGAAAGCGGTCCCGCCGCGGCGGTTATCGCCATACCGCGCTTGCCGTTCTTGAAGTTTCGCGGGTTCACCTGAACCGGCTTCGCCCAGCCGAAACCGGTGAGCAGCATGCACAAAAAGCCCATTATATCGAGATGCGCAAGCGGATTAAGACTCAGGCGTCCGGTTATTGCGGGCGTCTGATCGCCCAGCTTTACCGCGGAATACGCGTGAGCAAATTCATGGAACGTCAATGAAATTATTACTACCGGCAGCGTTATCAGAAGCAGCACCGGATCTCCAATCAGTCTTGAAAGCATACTACCTCTCCTTATACGCTTTATATTATACATTATAAACCCGTCAATATCAAGAGAAAAATGACGTTAATCGAGATTTTGGGAAAGAAAAAGGACGGGTCTCCCCGTCCGCTGCGCGCAAAGCCTTCACTTTGCGGCGTTTTCACCGGCAAGAGCGCCGGTCGCCATCGCGATATGCATATTATAACCGCCGGTCAGCGCGTCGACGTCGATGACCTCGCCCGCGAAATAAAGCCCGCTGACGAGCTTCGATTCCATCGTGTTCGGGTTTATCTCTTTGACGTTGACGCCGCCGGATGTGATTATCGCTTCTTCAACAGGGCGCGTACCGGTAACGGTGAACTCGAGCTTTTTCAGCAGCTCCGCGAGCCTGCCGCGTTCTTCCCGGGTAACCGAATTGACCTTTTTACGCGGATCGATCCCTGAAAGGTCGACTATCACCGGAATAAGCTTCTTCGGAAGCAGATCGTCAAGCGAATTGACATAGTCTTTGTTCGGATACTCCGCAAAGTCGCGGGCGATGCGCTTTGACAGCTCTTCGACGGTCAGCGCGGGCTTGAGGTCAATGGCAATTGAATACTTTTTGCCCTGCTCCATATGCGCGGAAGCGGAAAGCACCATTGGGCCCGAAAGGCCGAAGTGCGTGAAAAGCATCTCGCCGAAATCCTCAAAAACGGGCTTGTCTCTGCCCGCTTCGTAAAGCTTAAGCGCGACGTTTTTCAGCGACAGCCCCATAAGCCGCCGAGCCGTGTCTCCGGCGGTTACGAGCGGCACGAGCGAAGGACGGATCGGTTCAACGGTGTGACCCGCTTCTCGCGCGAAGCGGTAGCCGTCGCCCGTCGAGCCGGTGCGCGTATAGGACGCTCCTCCGGTCGCGACGACGACCGCGTCGGCTTCAAGGTCGCCGGAGGAGGTTTTGACTCCCGCGACAACGCTGTTTTCTATGATAACCGACTTGACCTCGGCGTTCATATACACGCATCCGGCATCTTTCGCCATCGCGTACACCGCGTCGACGACGTCGACCGCCTTATCGCTCTGAGGGAAAACGCGGTTGCCGCGCTCCGTCTTCAGCGGCAGCCCCTGCGCCTCGATAAGTTCCATAAGGCGCTGCGGAGGCAAAAAATACAACGCCGAATACAGAAAGCCGGCGTTTTTCGTCACGCTTTCCATAAATCGGCGCACATCGCAGTTATTCGTAAGATTGCACCTGCCCTTGCCGGAAATCATCATCTTCCTGCCCGGGCGGGCGTTTTTATCGACTATCAGCGCGGAAGCCCCGTTTACGGCGGCAAAGTATCCGCAAAGCAGTCCGGCGGCTCCCCCGCCGATTATCACAACGCGCTTCACTAACAGTTCTGAAGCACGTTCTCAATAAGGTCGACAAGCGTATCGACCGCGAGCTTTTCATCTACTCCGTCCGCGCTGATCTTCACGGTCTCGCCGCTGACGACTCCGAGCGAAAGTACTCCGAGCAGGCTCTTTGCGTTGGCGCGGCGGTCGCCCTTTTCGATCCAGATGTCACCCTTGAACTCATTGGATTTCTGAATAAAAAACGTTGCCGGTCTGGCGTGCAGTCCGACTTTGTTATTAACGACAGCTTCTTTGATAATCATATCAAGTCCTCCGTTCGGTTATCATTTGCATATATATTTTATAACATCGGCGGCGATTCGTCAAGAAAAACAAGTTGTAAATAGTGCCGTATTTGAACGCAGAAAAGCCCCGCCTATTATCACGATTGCACAATTTGTGGCAGAAATACGACGGCGGTACTCAATATATTGTGAAAGATCGAAAAATCGGACGCCCCGATGAAGGAGCGTCCGATAACGTTTATAATCAGAATTAAGAGAAACGTCCGTACCGCCGGCGATTACTCTTCGCCGCAGCAGTCGTCGCAGTCGCACTCGTCGCAAACATCGTCGAGGAAAATCTCCTTGCCGCAGGAGGGGCAGATAACGCTGTCCTTGCCGAAATCCTCTTCGTCAAGGCAAATTGTCTCTCCGCACTCGGGGCAGTCAAACTCGCAGTAGTCCTCGAATCCGCATTCGTCGTCATAAAGCGCTTCTTCGACGTCGTAAAGATCCTCGTCCATAGCCTCGGCGTATTCGTTGAGGTCGAAAATATCGTCCTTTACTTCTTCGAGATCCTCTGCGATAGTGTCGAGCGCGTCGATTATAGCGGCGAAGACTTTCGCTTCCTTGCTGTCCTTATCGAG
>JAFTEJ010000068.1 GCA_017453725.1 Clostridia bacterium
AGCCGGACGTTCTTATCGCGATGAACCTGCCCTCGCTTGACAAATACGAGGACGCGGTCGTCCCCAGCGGAGTGATATTCGTCGACTCCGCGCTTATAGAGCGCAAGGTGAAAAGAACGGACGTCAAGGCGTTCTATATCCCGGCGACCAGAATGGCGCAGCAGAACGGTATTCCCACCCTTGCCAATATGATAATGCTCGGTAAGGTGATGCGCGAATGCGGCTTCGTCTCCTACGACGGGATAGAGGACGCCGTCCGCACAGTCGTTTCGGCAAAGCACGCCGACCTATACGACGTCAATCTTCGCGCAATAGAGCTTGGACATAAATGTGAATAAGCTCCGTAAAGCATAACGGCCTTCTCAGGTAAGACCGTTATGCTTTCAGACCGAACAAGCCGCAATATATCTTAAAATACGTCACGAACGCTGAACATACTGTCGTGGATTTCAAATCAACTGCACTTAAAGCAAGCATTTTTAAGGACAGATCATAAGCGTGATATAAAGAAAAAGCTTCCCGTATCTTTATTGCGTTCACGCTTCGGGACCCCGCTTCAAGCGGGATCCACAATAGTATTTGTGCCGCCTCACAGCGGCGAAATGGTGATCACTATGAAAAAAAATGACGTAAAAACAAAGAAACAAAGCGCCTCGGCTTTTATAAAAGGCTTTTCCCTTCGAAAGCTGAATTTTTTTATGGCAGGCGTAACGCTTCTGATCTCATCGCTTCTTCTTTTCACCGTATTCCGCACAATGAACGGCTACAACAAGATGCTTTCCACCACGGAGAGATATATAAATCTGCATTCAAGCGCAAACAACCTTCAGATAGGATCGGACTATCTGACAGAGCAGGTCCGCTGCTTTGCGGAAAGCGGGGAGATAGAATATCTCAACAATTACTTTATTGAGGCCAACGAGACCCGAAGACGCGATATCGCGATTGAGAATATTGAGGCCGCCGTGATCGGCGACGAGAATATCCTTAAGTCTATCAAAGAGGCGATGGGCCATTCCGTAAAACTGATGGATCGCGAGTATTATTCGATGAAGCTTACGGCGCAGGCGTATCACATAGCGCCCGAAGCGCTGCCTGACGAGGTGACCCGGATCAGTCTTGACCCTGCCCACGAGTCGCTTCCCGACGAAGATAAAGCGTCGTTTGCGCGCTCACTGGTCTTTGACGAGACGTACCACAAAGCGAAAAATGATATCTCCGAAAGCGTTCAGAAGTGCCTCTCCCTTCTCATAAAAGAGACGGAAGGCGCTCAGACGGACGCGTCGTCAAAGCTCCACACTCTTCTCGTCTCACAGCAAGCGCTTATAATCATATTGATATTGATCGTTGCCGTAGTAATACTTATGACTTCATTTCAGGTCATAGTCCCGCTTCTCAAGGCAGTTCCGCATATCCGGGCGGAAAAGCCGATACCCCTGATGGGCTCGTTCGAATTCCGTTTTCTTGCAAAGACGTATAACCAGATGTACGAGGCCAACAAGGAGACGAAAAAGAAGCTGGTTTATGAGGCGATACACGATCCGCTGACCGGTCTTTACAACAGACAGGGGTACGAGGAGCTCTGCAGCGAGCTTAACATAGGCACCTCCGCGCTGCTGATTATTGACGTCGACAACTTCAAATCGATCAACGACAGCTTCGGCCACGACGTCGGAGACAGCATTCTGAAGCCGGTCGCAGATTCCATCAAAAAAAGCTTCCGCGCTGTCGATTTCGCCTGCCGTATCGGCGGAGACGAATTCGCGGTTATAATGATGGGCACAAACGCCGATCACGCCGAGCTTATTGCCGAGAAGGTGGAAAAGATAAACTCCGAGCTGCAAAAGTATATCGACGACAAGCAGATCGCCACGTCAGTGAGCGTCGGAGTCGCCTTCGGCTCGGAGGGTATGAAGTACGACGAGCTGTTCAAGCGCGCCGATACCGCGCTTTATCAAGTCAAGGAACATGGCAAAAAGGGCTGCGCCTTCTATACCGTGGAGCTTGACGACGCGTCCGGTGCAAAGGAGAGACCGGAATGAGAGTAATGACCGCAAGGCTTATAAGCGCGCTGTGCGCGGCGGCGACCATGATCACGGGCATGTCCGTCACGTCGTCGGCGAAGACGGAAGTTCCGAAGGGCCGGCCGTACACGCCCGAGGCGATTTACGCCCCGGCGGGCGTCCGCGATCTCTTTCTTACCAAGGGGCCGGACGAGACCGAGTACTACGTCACATGGCGCGGCGGAGCGGAGTCCGGGCAGTCCGTGCGCTGGGCGAGAGCCGACGCGTTGACCGCTGACGGGAAATTGCCCGCCGACAGCGCTTTCTGTCCGGCAGAGACCGAAAAAGGGATCAGCCGCGCCAGAATATCGGGGCTGGAGCCCTCCTTTTCGTATGCGTATCAGGTGGGCGGCGATCACTCCGGATGGTCTGACGTCAACGTCTTCCGCGCGGGCGGCGCTCCCGACGGCAGATTCTCGTTCATCGCCGCGGGCGACCCGCAGCTCGGCGCGTCCACCGTCGATATCGACACCCGCCACTGGGAAGTGACGCTCGGCAAGGTGAGCGAATGGTTCGGCAGAGAAACGGAATTCCTGCTCTGTCTCGGCGACCAGGTCCACAGCTACGACAAGGAGGAGGAGTACGCCGCGCTCGGTACGCCGGATTATATACGCTCCACTCCGATCCTTACCGTACCGGGCAACCACGACAACGAGAAGACGTACAGCGATCACTTCACCTACGCCAACGTCGATCAGGCGTCTGCCAGCCGCTCAGGACAATACGGCGGCGACTACTGGGTGGCGCACGACGGCTGTCTCTTTCTGAATATCAACTGCGTCGATAACAGCGGCGCGGTCCACGACGCGTTTATCGGGCGCGCGATCGAGGAATACACCGCGCTCTACGGCGAGCCCGCGTGGAAGTTCGTGTCCATGCACTACTCCGCGTATTCGGGCGCCGCGGACGAATGGAACAAGGGAAGAAGAGAGAAGTTTTCGCCGATCTTCTCCAAGTACGGCGTCGACGCCGTTCTCTCGGGCCACGACCACGTCTACGTCCGCAGCTACGTCATCGATACCATGGATCCGATAGACGATCCCGACCTCTACGTGCCCGTCGGGGACGATCCCTTCGGCAGCTACGAAGATCCGACCGCCGGGCAGGTGTTCTATCTGACCGCCAATTCCTCGACGGGCAGCATTTTCTACGAGCTGGCGGAGGCCAGTCTTCCGTGGATCGCGTCAAAAAGCCAGGAAAACGTGCCCTCCGTCATCAAAGTGGACGTCGAGCCGGATATGCTTGTATTCACGACCTATCGGGTCGGGCCGGACAACGGGATCGGGGACGTTCTCGATTTCTTCGCTATCCATCGCACCGAGGGCGTTGAGGAGGATCTGTACGCGCCCGTCCTTACTGTCCCGTGCGAGCAGTATTACGATCCCGACGGCGAGCCGGTCGATCTTATGAAGGGCGTCGCCGCGTACGACAATTTTGACCGCGACGTTACAGCGTCCGTCACCTGCGAGGGCAGACTCGATCCGTTTGCCGCCTCGGTCATAACCTACACCGTCGCCGACGCCGCCGGAAACGTCGCGACCGCCGAACGCAGGATGATCCCCGAAAAACGAAGCGTGCCCGTCGGAACCGCGGACGGCGCGGGCGGCGCCGAATGGGCGTATCTCGACGGCGGCAAGGTTCCCTTTGACGACGAGGAAGATTTCATATACTGGACTCTGCCCGGATATGACGATTCCGCGTGGAAACGCGGCTCCGGCTCGTTCGGAGCCATTGAGCGCGAGCCGTTCGCCTTCGGGATCAACGCCGACGTTACGCCCGACACGCCGCTCGAGATCTACTTCCCGGACGACTCCTCCGACGCGGGATTTGCCTGTCCCAACTTCTTCTTCCGCTGTGAGTTCGATCTCGACGATCCGCAGAACGTCGCCTCCATCGTCGGCGATCTGCAGTTCAACGACGCGGTCGAGGTCTATATCAACGGAGTCAACGTAATTAACGACAACCTGCCGGCAAGCGCCGGACATCTCGGCTACGGCGGCGTCTACAATATCGACGAGCAGCGCCTGCCGCGCTCGGTCTTCACGATCAACGACGCCGACTTTATCGCCTCGCTCGGGCTCAAAAAGACCGGCAACGTCCTCGCAGTCGAGCTCTACGAGGGCACAGGCTACACCGACGACGTTTTCTTCAATATGAAGTCGCTTTCCTTCATTACTCGCGGCGGCGCGGTCGAAAATCCCTTCACCGACGTGCCCGAGGGCAAGTGGTTCACCGACGCGGTACTCTACTGCTTCGGCAAGGGATATATGACGGGCACAAGCGCTGCCGCGTTCTCTCCGTCAGCCGGGTTCACCCGCGCCATGTTCGTAACGGTACTTGCCAGGATCGACAACGCCGACGTTGAAAGCTGCACGACGACGAGCTTCGCGGACGTTGCGGAGGGCAGGTGGTACACCAGGACGGTGGAGTGGGCATATCAGAACGGTCTCACCTCCGGCGTCGGCACCGACGCCGCGACCGGAAAACCCGTCTTCGGCTGGAAGAACGAAGTCACCCGTCAGCAGCTCGCACAGTTCTTCTACACCTACTCGCTCAAGAGGGGCTATGCGGAAAAGAATAAGGAATACGCGCCGATCGACAGGTATACAGACGCTTCCGAAGTCGCCGGATGGGCGAAAACGGCGGTCGAATGGGCGGTCGGGGTCGGACTGATATCCGGAACGACCGATACCACGCTCTCGCCGAGAGCAAGCGCCACCCGCGCGCAGGTCGCCGTTATAGTCAGGAACTTTGTCTGGAACATTGTGAAATAAACGCGGCATCAATTACAAAAAAGCCGTCTGCAGTCCGGCGCGGCTGATAAGGACGTTTTTTGTAATATATACACGCCGCGCTGAAATGAATTGCGCCTGCCGTCGCATGAATTGACCTTTGGTCATGAATTGCACTCCGTGCATGAATTGCCCTGCGGGGCATAAAGCGCAATTCAATTCACGGCGAAGCCAAATCACGCCGCGAAGCGGCAAATCATGACGGCAATGCCGTCAATTCATAAAAAAACACAAGCTGAGATAAACGGTGTTTTGCTCCGTGTTTATCTCAGCTTGTTTGGTTTCAAGTGCGCACTTACTCACCACGCAAACATGTAGTGAAAAAACA